>DAIMCQ010000441.1:0-1329 GCA_036726285.1 Azonexus sp. | reverse complement strand
ACATAGAAGGCAAGATAAATGGAATAACTATCGAGTGGGATGAAAACGGGCAGAAGAAAATCAACGAAACAAGATAAAAATTGACTATTACTCTCGCAGGTGCTTTCGCATTCATGATATAAAATTCCCTACTTTTTGGTATCAGCGTTTTTTTGGAATTTGAATATCTGGAATCGACCCATTTTTGCCACTCGCGCTTCTCCAAACCGGCCAGTCAGTTAAATCCAGATTCTTGGAACGGGAGGGCTACAAAGCAGCCTTTGGCGACCTCATCCAATCGGTCAATCATAGACATTTAAGTATTTCATCGCAAGGCGGCCACAACACAGAAAGCTGTCGTTCAACGTAGAAGTAACAGGCGTTGCGCGGCTTTATCGTGCTGCGTCTTGTTGACTGCCGGGGTAGGCGGCGTGACCTTGGGCGGCCCCAATGCTTTGCTGAAGGTTCAGCATGCTTTCATGGCTCACCTGGATGGCTCCGCGTCGAGGTCTGTCCAGGTCGATAATGAGGTAGACGACCAGGCCGATGAGTATCACAAGTACGAATGCCGCGAGGGTGACCCGATGTCCGGCAATCCCCGATGCATAGCCGAGCGTGGCCGTTGTCAGCACGATGGTTGCGAGCATCAGGATCAGCACGATTTCCGGTACCTGCCGGTTCAAGGCCGCATCCCTGGTGGCGGAGGTATCGATGAGTTCATTCAAGGATTGGATGAAAAGCCCGCTGGTGACGACGCTGTTGTCCATTTCCGCCGCCCTCATGGCATGGGCCCACAGCTGTGCCTCCATCAGTTTCGCCTGGTGCAGCAGCGATTCGTGCAATGCGGGTTTCGTGGCATCGACACGGCCTTCCTGAATGCGAACATCCAGATATTGGCGGAGCAGTTCTTGCATTTCATCTTGCATCCTCCCGGGTAGAAGTCGCGCCCTGAGATAAGTGGTCCCGATGGCGTTGGCTTCGGCGACGACCGTTCTGCTGCGATCTTCGTAGCGCTGTAACGCTGCAGAAAATGTGAAAGCCAGCAACAGTGCCAGCAGTCCCAGCATCGAAACCAAAACGGAATTGGCTTGCGTGATCGCTTCAGCCGCGCTCGCCTGTTTGCGGCGACCGTTTCTATAGCCAATTTCCATGGCAAGCAGCATGAAAATAAAGAGGCCCAGCACGATCAAGAAGCTGCTTTGGGTGTACATAATTTCCCTCATGGAGTCATGGCTCTCCTGGTTACGCGAGGCCGCCCAACCCAAAGCTCAACCGACGCGAAACCCGGCAGCTCGCGTAGCTCCGATTAGCGATAGCGTAATCGGAGGAATGTTGGCTTCGAAAAGTGCG
>DAIMCQ010000440.1:0-1452 GCA_036726285.1 Azonexus sp. | reverse complement strand
TCCGGCCACGGCACGGTGATCGGCGGCGTCGTGGTCGATTCGGGCGCCTTCGACTGGGCCGCCAACGACAAATTCCCTACCCTGGCCCAGCCCTATGAGGGCTTCCACGACATGGTGTTCACCGAGGAATCGACCGTCGCCGCCTTCTTGCTGCGGGCGCGGCGCGAGGGTCTGCGCGATTTCGGCGCCTGCTTGAGCCCCTTGTCCAGTTTCCAGATCCTGCAGGGCCTGGAAACCCTGCCGCTGCGCATGGCGCGCCATATCGAGAACACCCGCAAGGTGGTGGCGCACCTGTCGTCGCTGGTCGGCGGGGCGGTGCAGGGCGTCGTCCACCCCGACCTGCCCGATCACCCGGACCACGAACTGGCGAAAAAGCTGCTGCCGCGCGGCAGCAGTTCGGTATTTACCTTCAACCTGAGCGGCGGCCGGCCGGCCGGGCGCAAGTTCATCGAGGCGCTCAAGGTCTTTTCGCACTTGGCCAATGTCGGCGATGCCAAGTCGCTGGTCATTCACCCCGCCTCGACGACGCATTTCCGCATGTCCGACGCGGCGCTGGTCGCCGCCGGCATCCACCCCGGCACCATCCGCCTGTCGATCGGCCTGGAAGACGCCGACGACCTGATCGAAGACCTCAACCGCGGCCTGGCCGCTGCAGCCAAGGCCTGAACCATGGAAATCAACGTTCTCGGCCAAGCGGCCTACCTCTACAACGGCGGCAAGAAATTGAGCGCCGAAACAGTCGGCCAGCAGCCGGTAGTCGTCTTCATCCACGGGGCGCAGCAGGATCACTCCTGTTGGGTGCTGCAAAGCCGCTGGTTCGCCCATCACGGTTTTTCGGTGCTGGTGCCCGACCTGCCCGGACACGGCTGCAGCGGCGGTGAAGCGCTGACCAGCATCGAGGCGCTGGCCGACTGGATCATCGCCTTGCTCGATACGCTCGGCGTCGATCAGGCGACGCTGATCGGTCACAGCATGGGGTCGCTGATCGCCCTCGAGGCCAGCGTTCGTCACCCCGGGCGGGTCAGCCGGACGGCGCTGATCGGTACCTCCTTGCCGATGCCGGTGTCGCAGGCACTGCTCGATGCCACGCGCGACAACGAGCCGAAGGCGGTCGCCATGATCAATGCCTTCTCCTACTCGGCAAGCGGCCAGATCGGCGGCAACACCGTGCCCGGGCTATGGCTGCTCGGCATGAACAAGCGCCTGATGGAGCGCCAGAAGAAGGGCGTCTTCCACATTGACATGAATGCCTGCAACAGCTACGGCCGCAGCCCGGAAAGCCTGCAGGGGATGACGACGCCGCTGCTCATCATCGCCGGCAGCCAGGACCGGATGACCTCGCCGAAAGCCGCCAAGGCCTTGCTCGGCTTCATTCCCGGCGCCCGCCTGAGCAGCATCGAAGGCAGCGGCCACGCCTTGATGGCTGAACGGCCGGATGCGGTGCTCGACGCG
>DAIMCQ010000439.1:0-1575 GCA_036726285.1 Azonexus sp. | reverse complement strand
GGTCAATGAAGAACTCATCACCGTCAATTCAGAACTGCAGGCCAAAATTGAGCAACTGGCCAGCATGCAGAATGACATGAAAAACCTGCTCGACAATACCAATATCGGCACCATATTCCTCGACGAACAGCTGGTTATCCGGCGCTTCACGCGCGAGGCAACCAATATCTACCGGCTGGTGCCGCCGGACGTGGGCCGTCCTTTGAGTGACATCAAGTCCAATCTCGAAGGCGAAGAGCTGCTGACCAAGGCACAGGCTGTGCTTGAATCGCTGGTACCGATTGAGCAGGAAGTGCGCACCGATAACGGCGCCTGGTATCTGGTCCGTATTCAACCCTACCGCACCCTGGATAACATCATTGAAGGCGTCGTGCTGACCTTCACCGACATCAGCAAGCGCATAGAGGCAGAGGCAGCTGTGCAGCTGGCGCGTGAGCTGGCCGAAAGCATTGTCGATACCATCCGCGCACCGCTGCTGGTGCTGGATAGTGACTTGCAAGTGGTTTTTGCCAATCGTGCGTTCTACCAGTATTTTCAAGTCATGGTTGCGGATACGGTTGGACGCAAGATTTACGACCTGGGTAACAGCCAGTGGAATATCCCCGCCTTGCGCGAATTGCTGGAAATTATATTGCCCCGCGATCAGACCGTTGAAGGCTATGTGGTAGAGCATGATTTTCCAGCCATCGGGCACCACAAGATTAGTTTGAATGCCCGCCGCATTGTTGGCAAGGCAAATGAACCGTCGTTGATTCTACTGACGACTGAGGATATCGGCAACGAGTCGACTAAGGAGAATAAAGCATGAACCAGAAATGGGATGGGATTGAACGGCGCATGTCGCTAAGAGTAGGGGCCGAGGCCATGGTGGGCAGTTTATCTCCGTCAGAGGCGGCTCAGCCTGCCGAAATACTGCTGCATGAACTCCTCGTACATAAGGTCGAACTGGAGATGCAGAATGAAGAACTGCGCAGGGCTTACACCGCATTGGAGGAAGCGCGAGATCGCTATATCGATCTCTATGAGTTTGCCCCGGTCGGTTACATCACCATCAACCGGGAAGGCCTGATTAGCGAAATCAACCTGACCGGGTCTGCATTGCTCGGTGTTGATCGGACCAAGCTGATCAATTGTCGTTTCTCCAAGTTTGTCGCCCCCCAGGACAGAGATATCTGGCATCGCCTGTTCATGAACATGATGAAGCATGCCAAAGGCGAGAAGCAAGAATTCAGTCTGGGGATGGCACGTGCCGATGGGTCCCTGTTTTATGCCCATTTTGGCTGCCTGCGACGGGAAACGTTGGATACGCCACCGATGTTGCGGGTCGCTCTGACCGATATCAGCAAACTCAAGATGGCCATGAAGGAATAGCGTATCCCCGCTACCGACTTTGAATCACAAATATTGCTTATGACCAACACGCCCCCCCCCGGTGAACCATCTCCTCGATGCCCTGTCCGCGGATGAATATGAACGACTATTTCCTCTTCTGGAACCTGTTCCGATGCCGCTCGGTGAAGTCCTTTATGAATCGGGAGGCGAGTTGCATTACGCCTATTTCCCCTTTGACTGCAT
>DAIMCQ010000438.1:0-1658 GCA_036726285.1 Azonexus sp. | reverse complement strand
AGAATGGCATGCATCGGGGTGCGCAACTCATGCGACATGTTGGCGAGAAACTCGGATTTCGCGATATTGGCCGCCTGCGCCTCATGCAGGGCGACATCCAGACGTCGAGTACGCTCGCTAACGAGTTCCTGGAGATGGTCGCGATGCAATTCCAGTTCGTGCTCGATTCGTTTTTGTGCCGAGATATCGGTTGCGATGCCGAGGTAGCCACTGATCTTTCCGCTCGCGTCGCGTTGGGCCGTGGTGACGAGATTGACCGTGATCCTTGTGTCGTCCTTGCGGACATAGGTCCAGTCACGCTGTTCGGGGCGCCCGTGTCTGGGCTGGATGATGAAGCTGTCGAAGCCATCCACCGTTTTGTTATAGGACCGACTCAGCTCACGCCCTCGGGCCGCGATTTCTTCTGCGACATGGATGCGGAGCGGGGTTTGCAAGCCAACCATTTCATCGGTCGAATAACCGAGCATTTTTTCAGCCCCCCGGTTGAATATGGTGATCAAGCCATCCGGGTCGGTCGCAATGATCGAGACTTCGGTGGCCGCGTCAAGCACGGCTTGCTTCATGTCATTGGCTGCATTGATCGCATGTTCCGCCTGGCGCAGTTCAGTGACGTCAGTCAGCGTCGCAATCAGGAAAGGATTGCCCTCCGGGTTTTGAGCTTGCGCAATGCGGATGATCAGGTGACGGGGCGCCTGGCCGGCCGGTTTGAAAACGAATTCAAGCGGTTCGCTATGGCTACCGCTGAGCGCGCGCTGGCTGCAACCGATCAGTCGCCGGCGATCATCGGCGTCGATGCCCGGAACGTCGGGCCAGAAACCGGTGAGCAGTTCACGCTCGGGGGTATGCAGGAGTTCGCAGAAGGCCGTGTTGACCATTTGCAGCTTGCGCTTCTCGTCCTGAAGAAAAACCGGCAACGGGATCGCTGCAATCGAAGTGATCAGCAGACGGCGCATGCGCTCGATCCGGTCTTCGCCGTTCTTGCGCTCGGTGCTGTCCGATACCGAACCGGCCAGGCGGATCGCCCGGCCTGTTGCATTACGTACCGCCTCGCCACGAATCCTGATCCAGGCTTCGCTATTGTCCGGCTTGATTATTCTCACCTCGATATCGAGCGGATGATTCTCCCGCAGGTGGCGACGCAGGTAGGCCCGGCGTCGTTCGACATCTTCCGGGTGAATGCAGGCGGCGTATTGGGCCATTGGCCTCGCAGCATCAAGGGAGAATCCAAATATCTCGGCCATCCGGTCAGAGATGTAATCCTCGCCGCTCACCAGATCCTGGTCCCATAAGCCATCATTGGTGCCGGCCGTGGCCAGGCGCATGCGCTCTTCCGAATGGCTGAGCTCGGCAGTGAGCTGACGCGCGTAGGCTTCGGCTCGCTGGCGATGGGTTGTCAGGTGGAAAACCAGTAAGGCGAGCAGGACGCTTCCGGCCAACCCGCCAACCAGAATCAGGCTGGCCGCATCGAGTCCGTTGCCGGCGTCCGGTGCTTGCAGCAGATGGTAGTGCAGTACCCAGTTGCGCCCGCCGAAATCGATTTCGTGATGGAAAACAGGGGCATCGGCCGGGGCATGGAAATTCGGTGCCGAGTCAAAGAGCAGGGCTGGTGGCTGCGCGGTCGCCTGACGGCTGTTGCTACCCTCATCGTAAATTCGCAC
>DAIMCQ010000437.1:0-1786 GCA_036726285.1 Azonexus sp. | reverse complement strand
GCGGCAATCCGGCACCCCGGCAGCAGCGTCGCCAACTCGGGAGGAATCACCTGGCGCAGCTTCGGCGCCCGGATCACGGCCTGCGTGATGAACGCCCCTTCGAGCTCCGGCTGCAGCCCGCGCCGACAAACTTCGACCTCCGGCAATTCCGGCATTGCTTGTTCCTCCGTCAAAAGCCAAATAACATCCCAAACTAATTGGATTTTAAGCGCTCCAAGACGCAAATCCCGCGCTCACCCCGACTGAAAGTCTGCACCATGCAACTGAAGCTCATTGTCGCCACGCTCTCCCTGGCCTTCGGCCTGGGCCACCACGCCGCCAGCCTGGCAGCGGACGACGCCCCGGCCAAGCCGGCGGCAAAACGCTCGATCGCCCAAAACCTGACCCCCCGGGCCGACAACGAGAACCTGCTGGCGCGGACGGTCTTTCAGACGCTGCTCGGCGAATTCGCGCTGCAACGCGGCGACATCAAGCTGGGCACCGACGCCTGGAGCGACCTGGCGGTGCGTACCCGCGACCCGCAAGTCATCGCCAGAGCCACCGAAGTCGCCGGTTTCGCCCGCCAATACGACCGGGCACTGGAACTGACCAAACTGTGGCTGGAGGTCGAACCGGACTCGGCCAAAGCCAAGCAAACCCAGTCTTCGCTATTGGTCATGGCCAACCGCCTGGACGACCTGGCGCCGCAAATGGCCACCCTGCTGGAACAGGACAAGGCCAATCTGCCCAGCAATTTGCTGCACCTCAATCGCATCTTGTCCCGCCACAGCGACAAGAAGGCCGTGCAAAAACTGATCGACAAGTTGGCCAGCCCTTACAACGGGCTCCCCGAAGCCCATTTCGCCATGGCCCAGGCGGCCGCCAACGCCGAAGACAACCTGCGCGCCCTGGCCGAAACGGAAAAGGCCTTGCTCCTCAACCCGGAATGGGAAACCGCCGCCCTCGCCCGCGCCCAGCTCCAGGCACGCCAATCGAGCAGTACAGCGATCAACAGCCTGAACGGATTCATCGAGCGCAACCCGAAGGCCGTCGACGCCCGCCTGGCCCTGGCCCGCTTGCTGATCAACGAAAAACGCTACGCCGAAGCCCGGGTCCAATTCGACCGCCTGATCAAGGAAGCCCCGGAGAACCCCGACGTCATCTACCCGGTCGCCATGCTGGCCTTGCAACAAGGCGATGCCGCAACCGGCCGCAGCCAGCTGGAAAAGTTGCTGAACACCGACTATCAGGACAAGAGCACCATTCACTTCTTCCTCGGCCAGCTCGATGAAGAACAAGGCAAGCCGGAACCGGCCCTGGCCCACTACCGGCAGGTCATCGGCGGCGACCAGTTCCTCGTTTCCCGGACGCGGGCAGCCCAAATTCTGCAGCACCAGGGCAAGATCGAAGAAGCACGCGAACTGCTGCACAACTCGGGCAACAATGTCGGCGAGAAGACCCAGATGCTGCTCGCCGAATCGCAACTGCTACGCGATGCGGGACGGGAAAGTGAAGCGCTCGCCTTGCTCGAAAGCGCGCTCGCCCGCCAGCCGGACAATCCGGAACTGCTCTACGAAACGGCCCTGCTCAACGAACGCCAAGGCAAGCCGGAGATTCTTGAAAAACGCCTCAAGCGCTTGATCGAGCTCAAGCCGGAGCACGCCCACGCACTGAACGCCCTCGGCTATTCGCTGGCCGAACGCAATGTCCGCCTCGATGAAGCGGAAAAGCTGATCAACAAGGCGGTCAGTCTGGCCCCCGATGACCCCTTCATCATGGACAGCCAAGGCTGGGTGCAATACCGCCA
>DAIMCQ010000436.1:0-1820 GCA_036726285.1 Azonexus sp. | reverse complement strand
CGCAATGGTGGGTCTGTACTTTTCTGATGTTGTATCAGCAAGAGATCAACGCGAATTCATTCTTTCGGAATTCGACCAAATGCGAATTCCGCAGTGGGCAGCTCGCGCCGAATATTTCGCCGGAGATATCCATGCAGAAGCCCTTTGGATACCTGTAGCCAGCTACGACAACATTGGAAAACCCGGATCCGAGTTTTTCCCATATCAACCAGTCGCACCAGGCTTTCAAAGCCAATACCGCCAGGAAATCCGGCCCGAACGCAATGCTGAAAACATGAACTACGGGCTCCGGTTATCTACCCTGAAAAACGGCTGGGACGTTTCAGGTTTTTACTACCGTAGCACCGACATCAATCCAACTTTTTACCGCGACATCGTCGTTGCGCCATCGCCCACTTATGTTTTTCAGGCCAGACACGACCGGATCCATCAACTCGGCGGTACCGTCGCCAAGGATCTCGGTGACATCGTCCTGAAAGGCGAGGCGGTTTACACCAAAGGCCGCAGCTTTACTGTTTTGAACATGACAGACACAGACGGTGTCGCCCAACAAAACACGCTCGACTGGGCGCTCGGACTGGATTTCAACCTTCCCGCGGATACCCGCCTCAATGTCCAGGTATTTCAGCGACAGTTTTTCAACTACAACGCTGACCTGATATCGGACAAACGGGAAAACGGTTACAGCCTGTTGCTGAACAGAAAATTCTTCAGCGACTGGGAGGCACAGGCACTGTTCATATCGAGCAGCAACCGCCCTGACTGGTTGTTTCGGCCCCGGTTAACTTGGAATTTCGAACGAAACTGGCGTCTTCTCGTTGGTGCAGATATTTTCAAAGGCCCTGAACTCGGCATGTTTGGCCGATATGACAAACAAGATCGGGCTTATTCGGAAATTCGCTATAGTTTTTAACCCAGTTATTCGTATCGAAGATACAGCACTCAAACCCATTGCCTGAGTGCATTGACAGCAGATGTCCGGGTGACACGAAGTGCAGGAATGACGGAGGCAACAACCGTTGCAAAAAATCCGATCATAAATGCTCGCAAGACTTCAAGCGGCACCACAAGGATACTCGCCATATAGCCCAAATTCGCATTGGGAGGCGGCGGCATGGGGATCCCTATCGTTGATACCGCCTGAGCAATTGCAATGCCAAAAATGCAGCCCAGCCCTCCCCCAATGGCTCCAAGCAGCATGCTTTCCAGCACGATTAATTGAAAGACATCAAACGGACGCCCCCCGACCGCCATCATGGTACCGAACTCCCCCATTCGCTCGAAAATACTCATATTCACGCTATTGGCAACGCTCAGCAACACCATGGCCAAAATCACCAGTTGCAAAAAGCCAAATTGCTGCTGATAGAGCGCAATCGTTTTCTCATAAAAATCGTTAAGCTGTATCCATGTGCGGACCTCCAGACCATCGGACAGCAATTTATCTTCCAATTGCGCAGCAACGGCAAACGTATCACTGGTTCTATTAAGAGAAACAACGAAAGCATTTACGCCCGGAATACCGAGTAGCTCCTGTGCTGCAGAAATTGGAATACGAATTGCCCGCTCGTCGAAATCTTTGGAGAAGCTCTGGAAAACACCAACAATCTCGAACTCGAGTGTGTTCAGTGCACCTTCCGGAGTGTTCATCAATAAGGAAATCCGGTCTCCGGGGCTCACCTTCAACGCTTTAGCCACCCCCTGCCCTAAAGTAATGCCGAAAGAGTCATCATTGGCCAACTGACGCCCCTGGGTGATATGCATAAAACTACCAAGATGCGCTTCTTTATCTGGCTCGACTCCTTCAACAATGACCGGCC
>DAIMCQ010000435.1:0-1825 GCA_036726285.1 Azonexus sp. | reverse complement strand
GGTTTGAAGCGATTTTGCTGGATCGCATGATGCCGGATATGGATGGCATCGAAATTTTGCGTCGGGTCAAGATGCGGCCGGACATGATGCACGTTCCCGTGATCATGCAGACCGGCATGACCGCCGATGCCGATGTCCTGGAAGGCTTGCGGGCCGGTGCCTACTACTACCTGACCAAGCCTTTTTCAGCCGATACGCTGTTGGCAATCGTCGCTGCGGCGACCCGCGACTATCGAGGTCATCGCGAGTTGGAAGCCGAGGTGCAGCGGCAGAGCAGCACACTGTCCTGCCTGCAGCAGGCGAGATTCATTTTTCGCACTTTGGAAGAGGCACGCAATCTGGCGGCGCTTGCCGCCAACGCCGCCCCGGAACCGGGCCGCGTTGTGCTCGGGCTATCCGAATTGATGCTCAATGCCGTCGAACATGGCAATCTGGGCATTGGTTATGCCGAGAAAACCCGCTTGATCGATGCCGGCTGCCTGCATGAAGAGATTGCTCGACTGCTTGCCTCCGCAGAGCTGGGGGTGCGCCAGGCCGAATTGCTGATCGAGCGTAGCAATGACCAACTGGTCTTCGTTATCCGGGATCAGGGGCATGGTTTTGACTGGCAAGCCTATCTCGAAATGAGTCCCGATCGCGCCTTCGATACCCATGGACGGGGCATTGCCATGTCGCGGATGATCAGTTTCGACAGCCTCGATTACCTGGGGCTGGGAAATGAGGTCAGGGCCGTGATTCGCCTGACTTAGGCTGGCCTGATTGATGGGCTGCGATCAAGAATCGTCAGCGCCCCCTCGAAATCAAATGAGTTGATTGCCGTTTCGAACGGTCTGTAATCGTGGCCCAAGATTTCCTGCAGCATGGCGATGTTTTGATTGAGCAGGTTCAGGCAAACGATATCGCCACTGCGCAAGTGCGAGCGGAGTTCGCTCAGCAAACTATCGCGGGCGGCATCTTGAATGACTGGCGGGGGCGGGGTGTCGGCTTGGCTGCTCGGTGCCGCGAGGATGGCATCGAGGTGCGCCGAGAGTTGTCGGTAGCTGTTTGCGCAGTCGTTGAGCAATGGTTCTATCGTGGCCATCGGCAGTTCGTCGCGGATTGCCGCTTCCAGCGCCGCAGCCTTTTTCTGCAGCGCGATTGCCCCCAGCGTTCCGGCCGCACCTTTTATCGAGTGTGCCAGGCGTCGGGCATCGGCGGTCTTTGCACCGGCAAGGTATTGCTGGATCTGGGCAAAATCGTCGTCATGGGTGCTGCTGAATTTCCCCAAAAGTCGGCAATAGCTCGCCAGGCGGCCACGGACCGACTGCAAGCCGAAACTGGCATCGAGCCCGGGAATCTGGTCGAGCGCCAAGCGGAGCACCGCTTCTTCCGACTGGCCGCCAATGCCGGGCATGACGGGGGGAGAGGGTAACTCCGGCCCGGGTTTGTTTGCCGGCTGCGGCAGCCATTTGATCAGCGTATTGAAAAGAACCGCCGGGTCTACCGGTTTCGCAACGTGGTCGTTCATGCCCACGGCCAGGCAGTTCTGCCGGTCTTCCTCGAAAGCATTGGCGGTCATGGCCAGGATCGGCACATCGGCCCCCCCTGGGAGCAGGCGTATTTCACGCGTTGCCTCAAGGCCATCCATGATCGGCATTTGCATGTCCATGAGGACCAACTGATAACTGTTTTCGGCAAACATTCTTACTGCTTGCCGGCCGTCACGGGCGATATCGACTTGCAGGCCGGCGCCGCGCAGCAGATCGGTCGCCACTTCTTCGTTAATTGCGTTGTCTTCGGCCAAAAGTACTCTGACGCCAGTGTGCAGGTCGGTCAGTCGGCTTTC
>DAIMCQ010000434.1:0-1875 GCA_036726285.1 Azonexus sp. | reverse complement strand
CGCTCGCCGGCGGCCACAGATCACCGCCAGAACGCCCTGCGCCATCAAGCATAAGCCGAGCATTTCAATAATTGATCGGGTAGCCGAAATCAGGAATAGCGACATGGACTAGGGCTTTTCGTCGTCAATGCCGTACTCGGCTTCAAGCCGGCGCATTTGCCGGTTATAGAACCAGATGATCGCCAGATAGATCAGCAGCAGCCCCTGGGCATCCATGTAGAAGCCCAATGGGAAACCGAGAAAAACAAAGGCATTGAGTTCACGGGCAAACCAGTTCATGACGAAGGTGGCGAAGATCCAGATCGCAAGCAACCGCCACGTCAGACGCTTGGTCTTGCGCCAATAATCGCCGGCATTCAACTTGGCAACAGGCTTCACTGATCGCTCCGTTGGCCGCTCAAACGAATGCCGCCTAGAAATCTTGATGCCATCGGGTCCGGCCGGGTCAACAAGCTGACCACAACAATGGTCAGAAAGCCGGCCAGAACGCCGAACAAGCCGGCAGCCGTGGATTGCACATGAAACCATGGCGTCATGTTGAGGCCACTGATACCGAGCAAGGGAATGCTGTCGAATTCGACACGCAGAATGTAGTAAATGCTGAGTACAGAACCGACAACCATACCGGCCAGGGCACCGGCACGCGTGGCGCGTTGCCAGAATATACCGAGCACCAAGGCCGGAAAGAACGCCGAACCGGCAATCGAGAAAGCCCAGGCCACCATCGAAAGAATGGTCCCCGGCTTTTGCGCCGCCACCGTTGCCGCCAGCACGGCGACTACCAACAGCAGGGATTTCGAGATAACCAGCCGGAACTGCGTCGACGCATCCGGCCGCACGATGCGGAAATAGACGTCGTGCGAAAGCGCCGTGGTGATGGTCAACAACAGGCCGTCGGCTGTCGATAGGGCGGCAGCCAGCGCCCCCGCCGCCACCAGGCCGGAGACGACATAGGGCATGCCGGCAATCTCCGGCGTGGCCAGCACGATCACGTCCGGATTCATCGACAATTCGGCCAACTGCAGGATGCCATCGCCATTTATGTCTTCGATACTGACCAACCCGACCTTGGTCCAGGCCGCCACCCAGCCGGGCAGCTTGGCAATCGGGATTTCGGCCAGATGAGTCAGCACTTCGTACTTGGCGAATACGGCGTAGGCCGGCGCAGTGATGTAGAGCAGCAGGATGAACAGCAAGGACCAGAACACCGAGTCCCGCGCCTGACTGACGGTGGGCGTCGTGTAATAGCGGGTCAGCACATGCGGCAAGGCCGCGGTACCGATGGTCAGGCAAAAGATCAGGGCGAGGAAATTGATCCGCTGGATGGTCCGCTCATCCTCACTCTCGGCCGGAAAAGCCTCGGCATGATGGATCATCGGCGTAGCGCGCTCGACGGAAGAAAACATCGCCGCTTCCCAGCGCGTCTTCGCCTGCTCGGTATCATGCGGCATTTCACGGCGCAATTTTTCCAAGGCAACGATGTCTTTCATCTGGGCATCGCTGGCTTTCAGATCGTTGATCTGCGAAGAAATCTGTTCGCGCTCGAGGCGCAGCGAATTCGGCAACTGCATGATCTTCTGGGCGTAGAGATCGGCCCGTTCGCGAAATAGCCGGCGCACCTCGATTTCGGCCGGCGTATCGAACAACTTCTCTTCAAGGCGCCCGACTTCCTTGAGCACCTGGCCATACACCACCTGCGGCACCGGGTTGCCGGTTACCTTGTAGGAAAGGATGGCGACCGGCGTGATGTAGGCGATGATCAGGATGACGTACTGGGCGACCTGCGTCCAGGTGACGGCCCGCATGCCGCCCAGGAAGGAACAGACGAGGATGCCGGCGAGGCCGACGAAGACGCCGATTTTGAAGTCCAGGCCG
>DAIMCQ010000433.1:0-1893 GCA_036726285.1 Azonexus sp. | reverse complement strand
GCTATAATGCGTTGATTTATCAAGCTTTGGACTGACATGCACCATAGAACTGACGATTTGCGCATCACTGAAATAAAGGAACTCGTGCCGCCGACGCACGTGCTCCGGGAATTTGCCTTGTCCGAAACCGCGGCACAGACCACGTTCGAAGCCCGGCAGGCGATACATCGCATCCTTCACGGCGCCGATGACCGGATGCTGGTCATCATGGGCCCGTGCTCTATCCACGACGTCAAAGCGGCCAAAGAGTATGCGGCGAGGCTGAAGGAGGCGAAAGACCGCCTCGCCGGCGATCTGCTGGTGGTCATGCGCGTCTATTTCGAGAAGCCGCGCACTACGGTGGGATGGAAAGGCCTCATCAACGATCCTTTCCTCGACGGCAGTTTTCGCATCAACGAGGGCCTGCGCATCGGCCGCCAGTTGTTGCTAGAGCTGAACGAAACCGGCATGCCGGTCGGCTGCGAGTTCCTCGACATGATCACGCCGCAATATCTCGCCGACCTGGTGTCGTGGGGGGCGATCGGAGCGCGCACCACGGAGAGCCAGATTCATCGCGAACTGGCCTCCGGCCTGTCGTGCCCGGTCGGTTTCAAAAACGGCACCGACGGCAATATCCGGATCGCGGTGGATGCCATCCGTGCGGCGCAGGCGCCGCACCATTTCCTGTCGGTGACCAAGGCCGGGCATTCGGCCATCGTCTCGACCAGCGGCAATGAGGATTGCCACGTCATTTTACGCGGCGGCAAGAATACGAATTACGATGCGGCCAGCGTTGATGCCGCGGCCAGGGAGTTGGCGGCAGCCGGCGTGCCGGCGCGGCTCATGATCGATTTCAGCCATGCCAACAGCAGCAAGAATCCCCAGAAACAGGTCGATGTCGGGCACGATGTCGGGCGCCAGGTGGGCGGCGGCGAAGACCGCATATTCGGCGTCATGGTGGAAAGCCACCTCAAGCCCGGCCGGCAGGATCTGGTGCCCGGGAAAGAACTGGTGTACGGTCAGAGCATCACCGACGCCTGCATCGGTTGGGAGGACAGCCGCGCCCTGCTCGATAATCTGGCAGAAGCCGTGCGCAAGCGCCGGCTCAAGGTCGAGGCCGGGCAGTAAGCGTCTTTGCGGCACGGGTTTAAACCGTATCAGGGCCGGTGCTTTTATCATCGTCATTGATGGGCGAATAATATGGCGCAAGACGAACTGGGGGCGGAAACCAACCGGGACAACCTGCTCAATCTTGAGCGGGTAGGCAAGGGCACGGCACTGGCCGACGAAATTTACGGCCTGGTCGGCAGATCGCAGTTTTTCGCCGAATTCAGCCGCGAGGACATCATGCTGCTCTGCGGTTATATGGAAGCGTTTCGCGCCCAGCCTGGGGAAATCATCATTCGCGAACACGATGAAGGTGATTTCATGTTGTTGATCATCGAAGGCGAAATCGACATCGTCAAAAAGGGACTGCGCCAGGAACAGCAGCACATGACCAGCGTCGGGCCGGGCATGACGCTGGGCGAGATGTCGATGATAGACGGCGAGCCGAGATTCGCCACCTGCATTGCGACTCAGCCCACCCTGTTCGCCGTGCTTGCGCGCGACAACATGGCGAAAATCATTCTTGACCACCCAAGCCTGGGCTCCAAGATACTGGTCAAACTGGTCAGCATGCTGTCGCTGCGGCTGCGCCAGACCAGCGCCAAGCTGCTCAAGTACATGGAGAGGTAGGTCTTCTCTTCCTTTCACGGTTTTGTGCCGTAGCGGTGTTCTCCTCCGATTTGCAATACCGACCCCGGTTGCGCCTGTGGCGCGGCGCCCTGTTCGCGCTGGGGGCGGGGCTGTTGCTGCAAAATGCAATTGCGGCAGCGGCGTTATCGCTTGCCGACGATCGCGGCCGGACACTTG
>DAIMCQ010000432.1:0-2019 GCA_036726285.1 Azonexus sp. | reverse complement strand
AATCTTGCCGACGATTTCGTATTGCCCAATGCGCTGCAGGAAGTTTTCAGGGATACTGGTCGGCTTCAGTTTTTCGCCGAACATCAGGGATTCGCCGCCGATGCGCCCGACAATGATCTGTTTGCCGTCGATGTTGGCAATCGACAGGCGGATGTCTTCGAAAGCCCCGACGCGGACTGGCACCAGGCCAAGAACTTTGTACTTGAGGCTGAGCAGGCCGTCTTCGTGCGGTACTAACTGGAAATGATGGCCGACGGCGTCGACATCGATCTTGCCGGATTCGGTGGAAACCTTGGCCAGGCCGACCAGGGTATCGAAATGGCCGTTGAACATACGCAGTTCCTCGGCACTTGGCGCGCGCTCCGGAGAACGGGCGACCTTCCTGGCTTCATGGCGGATGCCGGTCTTGGTTTCCAGCATCAGACGCAGGCCTTCGGCGGCGATTTTTGAGACCGAGACAGCCGAGGTGGCTGAGTTTGAAAGGATGACGATGCCGAGTTTATGTTCCGGCAGGATCGCCATCATGCTGTGCGAGTCGGGCAGTGAGCCACCGTGGCTGGCGACCGTGCCGCCGCCGGGGACTTCGATGCCATGAAGCATCCAGCCGAGGCCGACGTAGGAGTTGAAGGTCAGCGGGAAGTTGGCGTTCTGGACGCGGACCATTTCATGGGTGGTGGCGCTATTTAAAACCTGATGGCCTTGGTATTTGCCATCGGCGAATTGCATCTGCAGGAAGTGACTGAGATCCACCACGTTGCTCAACAGGTTGGCGGCCGGCATGTCGCGCAAGGAAAATACCTCGATTTCCTTGTTGCTGTCGTAGGCCTTGGTGACGGCGCGCGAGGCAAAGCTGCTCTGGTTCATGCCGAGCGGGGCGAAAAAGTGGCGACGCATGTAGTCGTCGAAGGCTTCGCCGCTGATCTGTTGGACGGTGGCGCCGAGCAGGGCCATACCAACATTGGAGTACGAAAAGACGTAGTTGGGTGGGAAGGCGAGGTGTTCTTCGTGCAGGCCTTCGACAACGGTTTCGAAGCGGCCCGGGTCGCGCACGTACATACCGCGCAGGAAATTTGAAGGCAGGCCTGAGTGGTGGGTCATGATATTGCGCGGTGTCACCGGGCCGGCTTTGGGGAAGCGCGTCTTGATGGCGAAATCCGGTAGGGCGGCGACCAGCGGTTGGTCGATGTTGAGCTTGCCCTGTTCGGCCAGTTGCATGGTGGCGGCAGCGGTGAATACCTTGGCGATGGAGCCGGCGCGGTAGATGGTTTCCGGGGTCGCTGGAATCTTGTTTTCCAGGTCGGCGTAGCCGAAGCCTTTTTGCCAGATTACTTGCTGGTCATCGACCAGCGCGATGCTGATGCCGGTAATGTCGTTCTGCGCCATTTCGCGGTCGACCAGCCAGGACAGGTATTTTTCCGTGTAACGGTAATCGCCTTGCGTAGTGTTTTCGGCAACCGGGGCCGGGGCAGCGCAGGCACCGAGCAGGAGGGCGGTGCTGGCGGCAAGGCAAATAAGGCGACGGGACATGAAAGAATGCTCTCGGTATGGGCAAAAAAAGCAGCCAGCGATTATAAATCAGATACCTAGATCACCCTTGGGTAAAATAGCTGACAAATTCAGTCGAGTATTTTAAAATCCCGCCTCGTTCGTAGAGGGAGTACTGGCTTCATGTTCCGGCAGTTGCGTGAGGATATTCGTGCGGTTTTCGACCGCGACCCGGCGGCGCGTTCCTCCTGGGAGGTGCTGACCTGCTATCCCGGCATCCACGCCTTGCTCATGCATCGCCTGGCCCATTGGCTGTGGGGTCATCGCCTGCGCTGGCTGGCCCGCTTTACGGCGCATCTGGCCCGTTTCTTTACCGGCATCGAAATCCATCCCGGGGCGACGATTGGCCGTCGTTTTTTCATCGATCACGGCATGGGGGTGGTGATCGGCGAAACCGCATTGATCGGCGACGATGTGACCCTCTATCACGGCGTGACCCTCGGTGGGACGTCGTGGAACAAGGGCAAGCGCCAT
>DAIMCQ010000431.1:0-2095 GCA_036726285.1 Azonexus sp. | reverse complement strand
GTCTCGACGCCATTGATTCACATGCTGGAGACCGGTGGGCTCAAGGACGTCGCCGAAACTGTCGAATTCGTCACTTGGAAGGACCCGGACCAGTTGCGGGTACTGGCCCTGGGCGGCAAGGCCGATTTTGTCGCGATGCCGAGCAACGTCGCGGCCAACCTCTACAACCGGGGCGTTGCGCTGAAACTGCTCAATATCTCGACCTGGGGCGTGTTGTGGCTGGTATCGCGCGATGGCAATGCGAAAACCCTGGCCGATTTCCGCGGCAAGGAAATCGCCATGCCTTTCCGGGCCGACATGCCGGACATCGTTTTCGGGCTGCTTGCCGAGAAGCAGGGACTGGATCCCAAAAAGGACTTCCACCTGCGTTACGTCGCTTCGCCGCTTGAAGCCATGCAGTTGTTGATTACCCGCCGGGTCGATCACGCCCTGCTTGCCGAGCCTTCGGTGTCGATGGCCTTGCGCAAGACTAAATCGTTCCCGCTCAGCGTCCTTGCTCCGGAGCTTTACCGCAGCGTGGACCTGCAACAAGAATGGGGCCGCCTTTATGTCCGGGATGAGCGCATTCCGCAGGCCGGCATCACGGCCACCGGCAAGGCCGCGATGGACGAAGCCTTGCAGCGCAAGGTCATCGCGGCCTACGAAACTTCGCTCGACTGGTGCCAGAAAAATGCGCTGCAATGCGGCGAGATGGTCGCCAAGCGCATCGACCTGCTGACACCGCAGGCGGTTGCCGACTCGCTGCTCGTCAGCCAGATGCGCCCGCTCAGCGCCCGTAGCGCCCGCGCCGAACTGGAATTCTTCTTTACCCAACTGCTGGCCAAAAACCCGGCCCTGGTCGGCGGCAAATTGCCCGACGACGGCTTCTACGGCAGCCCGGCCCGCCCTTGACACAGTCGGTCACACTCGTGCCAACCCGTCGCAAGCGAGTACAGGAAGGCTTGGCCGCCACCGGCAACTACCTGTGGAGCGGTTGGGGCTCACTGTCCAGCCTGTGCATCTTCATGGCTGTTTGGGAACTGGCGGCGCAAAACCTCGGCTCGCTGATCCTCCCCACCCCGCCCGAAGCTTTCGCCGCCCTCGGCCAATTGCTGCTCGATGGGCCGGCTCGGCAGGACATCCTGATCACGGCCCGCCGGGCATTGCTCGGCTTCGCCCTGGCACTGACGCTGGGCAGCCTGCTCGGCCTGCTCGCCGGCATCTCGATGACCGCCTCGATGATGGCGCGGCCGCTCGTCACGCTACTTGTCGGCATGCCGCCCATCGCCTGGCTGATCCTCGCCCTGCTCTGGTTCGGCGCCGGCGATGGCACACCGGTATTCACCGTCGCGATCGCCTGTTTTCCGATCATTTTCGTCGGTGCCATGCAAGGCACCCGAACGCTCGATGCGCAGTTGCAGGAAGTGGCCCGGATGTTCCACCTGCCCCTGTGGATGAAATTCACCGACGTCTATCTGCCACACGTCGTCTCTTACCTCTTCCCAGCCTGGATGACCGCACTCGGCACCTCGTGGAAAGTCGTCGTGATGGCCGAACTCCTGGCCACCACCGACGGCATCGGCGCGGCGCTGGCGGTAACGCGCAGTCATCTCGACACCACGGCTTCAATGGCCTGGATCCTCGCCCTGGTCGGCAGCCTGCTTGCCGTCGAATACCTGTTGCTCGAACCGATCAAGCGACGCGTCGAGTCCTGGCGGGAGTTTGCATCATCAAAACCCTGAATCTCGCTCATCTGGCACATCGCTTTGGTTACCAGCGCGTCCTCGAAGACATCAACCTGTGCGTCGCGGCCGGTGAAGCGGTTGCCCTGGTCGGCCCCTCCGGCTGCGGTAAAACGACCCTGCTCAATCTGGCGGCGGGGTTGATCGAACCTTGGGCCGGCGCGATCGATTGCCGCTTCGAGCGCCCCGCAATGATGTTCCAGCAACCCCGGCTCCTTCCCTGGAAGCGCACTCGCGACAACATCGCGCTCGGACTCAAGGCCGCCGGCCTGCCGCGCCTGGATCGGCACGCTGCGGCAAGCCGGCTGGCACTGAAGATGGGACTGAGCACCGACGATCTCGACAAATACCCGGGCGCCCTGTCCGGCGGCATG
>DAIMCQ010000430.1:0-2166 GCA_036726285.1 Azonexus sp. | reverse complement strand
ATGCCCGAATCGCGCAGCATGATGCGTATTTCGCCACCCGCTGGTGAATATTTCACCGCATTCGACAGCAGCTGCTCGATAATGCCGCGCAACTGCTCGTGGATTCCGGAAATCTCGACAGGCCTGACCAGTTTTTTTAAACTAATTGATTTGGCCTGTAGGCGGGTTTGAAAGTCCTCGATCACCGACTCCAGCAAGACTTTCATATTGACCGTTTGCTTGCGGTTCATTTCCGGCTTCGAGTTAATCTGGCTATAGCGAAGCAATTCCTCGGACACTGTTTTCAGTTTGTCGACATTGGCGCGCAGGTGCTGCGCGATGTCCTGTCTCTCGCTGTCCGGTTTTTCATCGGCCTCGGTTACGAGGTGTTCCGCACCGGCACGGATACTCTCCAGGGGCAGATCGATTTCGCGGGCCACATTATGCATGAACTGTTGCTTCGAAACCTCCAGCTCCATCAAATGCGTACGAAGCCATTCCAGGCGATTGCCCAGATAACGCATATCCGAAGGACCTGTGACCTCAATCGGTTCTTCGAGTTCCCCCGAACCCAGACGGCGGATGCCGGTATCCAGTTGCCGCATTGACCGCGAGAGTATGGCTAGCAGTATCACGATGAAGATAAACGAGATCGCCAGCAGAACTGCGCCCTTGATGAGTAGTCCCTGCTCCAGGGATTCCGATTGCTGGCGCAATTCATTGAATTCATGATCAACGTGGCTCTCGAACTCACGCGAAAGGCTAAAAGAGGACTCACGCAGCCCCTGGAACGCTTCATCGACCGGCAATTTGAGATTGTTTTCAGTCGCCGAGCCAATGATCTGCTGATAAATCAGGTTTTCCTTTTCCGATAATTCGTTGACCAAAAGAGCGATTTTGTTGCCTACATGGAGTTTTAGCAACTCGCTCAAGGCTTGTTTGAACGATGCCCGGGTATTCTCATACGATTGTTGTTCATAAGGCTGACGCAGGGCCGGATCCGACAACAGCACGAATAGTCTGGCTTTTCGCTCAATATCGCCAGTCTTTTGCAATACCAGGCGTATCGCCTTGGTCTGTTCGAAGACTTGAGAATTGATGGTTCTGCCCAATGCCGAAGTTTCGCGCAGGCCAAAAGCAGCGTACATGACGGCCAAAAACAGCGGAATAACCGCAATCACAAAACCTAGAACGATAAGTGATTTTAACGATAAAATATTTTTGAATTTGACTCGACTGAAAAGGGCGTCAAACCATCCCCCTGCTATCGGCCAAAATTTCGACAGATCCAGCTTTCTGATAATATCCAGAATAAAATGGGTAATACGCTCTTTCATTGATTTCCGTGTTTGATCGCCAAAAGTACCTGAGTATGTCGAAGCGAGAGGGTAGGGGAGGATTTGAATATTTTGAAACACCTTAAAGGCTTATGCTCAGCGAAATTCAAATGCATACCGGCACAATGCTGGCTAGCCCGAGTGTCCACCGTTATTATACACACTTGTTTCATGTCGCTCACCCTCTTGCGAGAGCGTCAATTCGTCCCATTCCAAAGTTTATAAGCTATGAAGCCATTGATTTTATTTCTTCTCGCAGTGCAGACGGCGCTGGCCGTATTGTCAGTTACCCATGCCGATGAAATCGCAGGATTGCCGGTAAAAGCCTCAGCGGAGCGGCCTGCTCTGCTGCTTGAACTGGGCAGTGAGCCGCCGTCTCTTGGCGTTGACGATAAGAATATACGGGTAGTTACCGGAGAAATATCCGGCCATGAAGGCGACACTTCGATTCAGACAGATAAAGATGAAATCAGCTCGTTGCATCCCGGCTTCGGCAACTGGAAAGTCAGCTTTCGTTTCAACGTCAAACCCGGTCTACCGGCCAAATCTTATGCCTTTTGGGCGCGCTGGCGACAGGGTGGAGATCCAAATGTCTGCGTACAAACCTTCGAAGTCTGGGCAGGATCTGATTCATCCAGACTGGAGTTGCGCGCCACCTTGCCCATGAAGCCCAAGGGTTGGGATTATGCCTGGATAGCCGCCGAATCGCCGGTCAATCTCAAGGCCGATGACGCAGTTATCGAGGTGCGTGATAGTGGGGCCGGGCATGATGCCAAGGTTTTCGATGCCTTCTTGCTGGCTCCGCCATTATCGGCATTGCCGGCAACCGGCACGGCGGATAAACCGCTGG
>DAIMCQ010000429.1:0-2236 GCA_036726285.1 Azonexus sp. | reverse complement strand
CCAGCACGTTGCAGGCGAGCAGGCTGCCAAGCAGCCAGGCGAACAATCGGGTTTTCATCTTTTTCTCCGGGAAGGTGCGTTCGCCTCAGAACAGGTCGTCGGCCTTGTCCAGCAACCAGCGGGCGCGTCGCCGCATGACTTCGTTCTGCAGTGCCAACGGGCTGTCGGGCGCTTCGCGGACGGTCAGCGCCCGGCCGAGCAGTTGTTCGAACAAGGCACGGTCGCCGGCCGGCTGGGCATAGCCCTCGGCCTTGCCGACCAGCGCCCCGGCCGCGTTGTCGCCGGCCTGGGCGATCGCCTGGTCGAACCAGCGCAGCGCCTGGGCCGGGTTGCCGCCGGGTCGCGCCGCCTCGAAACTGGCCAGCAGCCCGGTCAGGGCGCCCTGCCCCCAATCGGGATCGGCCGCCCAGGCCAGAGCGGCCAGGCGCACGGCGAGCGGCAGATCGGCCACGGTTTCCGGGTCGTCCTTGGCCAGCGAGATCCAGCCGCCCCATGACGCGGCGGCCCAATAGGCGAGACCGGCCTCGGCCGCCGGCAGTTTCGGCCAATCGGCGGCCTGCGGGCTGGCCAGCGCCCGGGCAAAGCCGGGATGCGCAGACTCCAGCGCCTGCATGGCGTGACGATGGGCCCGTTCGTAGAGGCGGGCCGCACGCTGACGCAGACGTTCGGCGGCCTTGGCATCGCGGGCCTCGACCCGCTCGGCCTCGAAGGCGACGAAGGCAAAGCTGTACTGGGTGAAACCGGCCGCCACCGACTCGGCCAGAGCCAGATGCGCCGGCTGCTGCCGCAGCACGGATTCGGACAACTTGAGGTAGAAGGCGGCGGCATCGCGCGCCAGCTCGGGATCGCTCTCGGCCGAGCGCCCTTGCGCCGCGAGTTCGTCGGCCAAGCCGCCAATCACCATCTGGCGGGGCGAACAGCCGGCCAGCAGCAGGCTCGAAAGCAGGAGCAGCAGGGGCATGGCCGCCCGCCAGCGAATTCGGTTCAAGGGTATTCAATCCTTACCAGGCACAGGCGAGGCAAGGTAGCCGGCCGATGTTACAGCGCCATGACCAAGGCCTGCCGCGACAGGTGCCGGCTTTTGCGGCAAACTCGGCGGCACACTCGGCGGCACACTCGGCGGCACACTCGGCGACCAACTCGCCAACACACTCGACAGCCGGTCCGATCTTGGCCAAACCGGGGGGCAAAACCGGCCGCTCGAAAAATTTTTACCCAAACCGACAATATTCCGGCGGCTGATCCGTCTTCAGCAGCATGGATACGCTGCAACCCGCCCTCTCTGCCCATGAACTGCACCTGCTGATGGCCGACCAGAACCGACGCATCACCGAGACCATCCGGCGCGAACGGGGACGGCTGGGCAATTTCATTCGGCAGCGGGTGCCGGATAGCGGCGAGGCGGAGGACATCCTGCAGGATGTCTTTTTCGAATTCGTCGAAGCCTACCGGCTGCCCAAGCCGATCGAGCAGGCCGGCGCCTGGCTGTTCCAGGTGGCCCGCCACCGCATCATTGATCGCTTCCGCAAGAAGCGCGAGGTGGCGCTGCCGCAAGGCCGGGACGACGAAGGCAACGATGAGGACGAGAGCTGGCTGGCCGACGTCCTGCCCGATGCCGCCAGCAGTCCGGAAGCGGCCTACCTGCGCTCGGTGCTGCTCGAAGCCCTGTCGGCCGCGCTGGAAGAACTGCCGGAGCGGCAACGCGACGTATTCATCGCCCACGAACTTGACGGGCTGAGCTTCAAGGAACTCTCGGCCGGCAGCGGCGTGGGCATCAACACGCTGCTCGGCTGGAAACGCCAGGCCGTGCTGCATCTGCGCCAACGGCTGCAAACCATTTACGACGAACTCGAGGATTAAGGAGCATCACCATGCGTATGAACTGTTCAACCGAAAAATCCGGCTGCACCAGCCGCTGCCTGAAGATCGGCCTGCTGGTCGTGGCCGGCATCGCGGCGCTGGGCGCGGTCGTCATGCTGCTGTGGAACTGGCTGATGCCGGAACTCTTCATCGGCGCCCGCAGCATCGACTACTGCCAGGCACTCGGCGTGCTGGTGCTGAGCAAGATCCTGTTCGTCGGCTTTCGCGGCGGTTGTCACGGCCGCTGGCACGAACGCCGGGCCCGCTGGGAAAGCATGACGCCGGAAGAACGGGCCGAACTGAAAGGCCGCTTCCACGGCCGCTGGGGCAACTGGTGGAAGTCGTCCGACAACGGCGCCGGCAACAACCCGGACAG
>DAIMCQ010000428.1:0-2237 GCA_036726285.1 Azonexus sp. | reverse complement strand
ATCAAGACCCTGCCGCAGCGCATCCGCGCCAAGCTGGTGCCGGTTCCCGAATTCGTCGAAGAATTCATCGCCGCGACGGCCGGCAACGAGAAGAAGATGGGGCAGGGGCTGATCACGCCGCTGATCGACTACATCCTCGAAGCGCGCGGCCTGAATGCCCGTGGCTGGGCGGTGACGCCGGATGCTTTCCGGCCGGATGCGCTGCCGCCGCATTTCTCGATGAATTACAAGCTGATCGACGAACACGGCCGCCAGCTCGACATGAACCGCAGTCTGGTCGCCTTGCGCGGCGAATGGGGCAAGGAAGCGAAGCAGGAATTTGCCGAGTTGCACGAAACGCCCTCCGAATACACCCAGCTCACCGACTGGACCTTTGGCGAACTGCCCGAGCTGATGGAGGTACCGGTGGCCGGCCAGACGGTGCTCGGCTATCCGGCGCTGACCGATGAAGGCGAGTCGGTCAGCCTGAAGGTGTTCGATTCGGCCGAGGAGGCCGAAGCGGTGCATCGGGCCGGCTTGCTGCGGCTGTTCATGCTGCAGTTCCGCGAGCAGGTTAAATACTTCGACAAAAACGTGCCCGGGCTGACCCAGATGGGCATGCAGTACATGGCCTTGGGCAGCAATGACGAGCTGAAGCGCCAGCTCATTACCCTGACCTTCGAGCGGGCGTGCCTGACCGAGCCCCTGCCGACCACCCCCAATGCCTTCAAGAGTCGTTGTGGCGACAGCAAGGCCCGCCTCGGCCTGATCATGCAGGAGGTTTGCCGCATGGTCGGCACCGTGCTGACCGAGTGGCAGGCGGTGACCAAGAAGCTGCTTGCCTTCAAGGCCCACACCGCGGCCGTTCAGGATATCGAGGCGCAGATGAAACGGCTGATGGGCAAGAACTTCGTCACCGATACGCCGTTCGAGCGCTTGCAGCACTATCCGCGCTATTTCAAGGCGATCCAGGTTCGGCTCGACAAACTGAAGGCCAATCCGGCGCGCGATGCGCAGTTGATGGCGGAGTATGGTCCGTTGTGGACCCATTACGAACGGCGGGCGATTCAACTGGCCAAGCTGGGGACCATCGATCCGCAGATCGAGCAGTTCCGCTGGTTGCTGGAAGAGTTGCGAGTCGGGCTTTACGCGCAGGAACTGCGGACGCCGGTGCCGGTTTCGACCAAGCGCTTGCAGAAGCAATGGGAGGGAATCAAGAATGGGTGACGTGATGTTGGCGCTGGCTCGCACCTTCGGCAGCCTGCGCAGCGGCAAGGTCTGGCTCTACGTGCTGGTGCCGGCGCTGTTTTCGCTGGTGCTCTGGATTGTGCTGGCGTTGTGGGGGCTGGGCTGGATCGTCGACTGGTTGCTCGGCCATCCGCCGATGTCCTTGCTGGTCGCCTGGGGCGTTGCCTGGCTGGCCCATATCCTGGCCTATCTGGGCGGCTGGATGGCGATCTTCGCCGGGGCCTACCTGACGGCCTCGTTACTCGCCGCGCTGGTCATCATGCCCTTGCTGCTCAAGCACCTGTCGGAAACCGAATATGCCGACGTGGCGCCGATGGGCAAGGACAGTTTTGTCGCCGCCGCCCTCAATAGCGTGCTCGCCTCGCTGGTGTTCGTTGCCGGCTGGTTCCTGAGCTTGCCGTTCTGGCTGGTGCCGGGCCTGTCGCTGGTGCTGCCCCTGTTGCTGATGGCCTGGCTGAATCGTCGGACCTTTGCCTACGACGCCTTGTCGCAGCATGCGACGGGCGCCGAGTGGCAACAGTTGTGCCAGCAGCACAAGACCCCCTTGTTCATGCTTGGCCTGACCATGGCCTTGCTGGCCCACATCCCGGTCATCGGCCTGCTGGTGCCGGCATTGGCCGCGCTATCATTCGTCCATTACGGACTGGAAGCCCTGCGCCGTTCGCGTGGCGGGGCCATTGTCAGCATCGAGGGAGAACGTCTATGAGCCGTACCTTTGGCGCCGTCATCATTGGCGACGAGATCCTGTCCGGCAAGCGCCAGGACAAGCACTTCGCAAAAATTGCCGAAATGCTGGGCAGCCGCGGCTTACGGCTTTCCTGGGCGGAATATCTGGGCGATGACCGCGCACGGCTGGCAGCCACCTTCCGGCGGACGATGGCGGCAGGGGACGTGGTTTTTTCCTGTGGCGGTATCGGTAACACGCCGGATGACCATACCCGCCAGGCGGTCGCTGCCGCGCTCGGTGTCGAGCTTGACGGTGCCCGCCGTCTCCGGCTGGCCCGTCTCGG
>DAIMCQ010000427.1:0-2274 GCA_036726285.1 Azonexus sp. | reverse complement strand
GCCGGGGTTGGTCTCGAGGTGCAGCACGCGGCTGGCATGGGCATAGAGCACCGGATCTTCCTTGACCTGCTCGTAGGACGGCAGACGGACAACGGTATGAGCCCGCCTGTCCTTGCGGGCAGCCAGGCGCTCGGCACGCGAAACGATGCGTACTGGATGCTCTCCCGGCGGCGGCGCCGCACTCGATGTGGCATTCTGGCCATTATTCGGCCCGCTTTCCATTGCATAGGGATCGACCGGCTTGGCCAGCGGCCCCGGGGTATCGACCTCGGTCGAATCCATCACATCCCATTCGTCGGATGGCCGCCAGCCGGACGAGACCATGAAAGCGGTGCCGCGCAGGTCGCGGATTTCCGAAATTTTTTCACCCTTGGCCAGGCGATGCGCCACTTCGACGATGGCACGCTCGGCATTGCCGAAAATCAGCAGGTCGGCTTTCGAGTCGGGCAGCACCGAACGGCGCACCTTGTCCGACCAGTAGTCGTAGTGCGCGATGCGGCGCAGGCTGGCCTCGATCGAGCCGACGATGATCGGCGTTCCCGGAAACGCTTCGCGGCAGCGCTGCGCATACACGGTGACAGCCCGGTCGGGCCGCTTGTTGGGCTCGGCATTTGGCGTGTAGGCGTCGTCGGAGCGGATCTTGCGGTCGGCCGTGTAGCGATTGATCATCGAATCCATGTTGCCGGCGGTCACCCCGAAGAACAGGTTCGGCTTGCCCAGACGCTTGAAATCGGCTGCCGAATTCCAGTCCGGCTGACAGATGATGCCGACCCGGAACCCCTGGGCCTCGAGCAGTCGTCCAACCAGAGCCATGCCGAAACTTGGATGGTCGATATAGGCGTCACCGGTAACCAGGATGATGTCGCAGGAGTCCCAGCCGAGCTGGTCCATTTCGGCACGCGACATCGGCAGGAAGGGGGCCGGCCCGAAGCGGTGGGCCCAGAATTTACGGTACCCGAAGAGCGGGCGAACGGCTTGATTGATTGAATCCATGCAATATTTTACCTGAGCGCGCCGGAAGGCATGGCGCGCCCGAAATTTTTAAAGTCGCCCGATTTTGGGCCTTGCCGCATCTTCGCCGCGACACGGCTGCCCCTGCCTGCTTGGTCAGCCGCGCGATAGACCGTGAATCCCCGGAAGAGTTCGCCACCTGGCCGGCAAGAACGCCGGAGTGCGCTCGCGGATCGCGCGGCAGTACTTCAGACGCCAGCCCGCAGCGCCAGCAGGGGCGGCGCGGAGAGCAGGCGGCGCACGGCCAGCCAGCCGATGGCGACACTCAACGCGGCCCCCGCCAGGGCCGAGAACAGCAACAGCCAGGGATCGACCGGCAAATCGATATCGAAAACCCGTTGCGCGACGACCCAGCCGAGCAGGCTGGCCCCGCCTGCCGCAATCAGCCCGGCCGCGCCGCCAACCACGGCCAACTCGCTCAACATGGCTTGCCGCAACTGCCCCCGCTGTGCGCCGAGTGCCCGCATGACTGCCAGTTCGTAACGCCGCTCATCGAAGGCGCTGACCAACGCCGAATACAGCACGATGAACCCGGCCAGCAAGGTAAACAAAAAGACAAACTGCACCGCACCGACCACCTGCTCGACGATGCCCTGAAACTGGCCAAGCACCGCGCCGACGTCGATTACGGTCAAATTGGGAAAACGGGCGACCAGATCACGCGCCAGCCCCTGCCGGCTGGCCGGCAAATGAAAGCTGGTGATGTAGCTGGCCGGTGCATCGTCAATCACTCCGGGCGGGGTCAGCACAAAGAAATTGACCCGCATCGAATCCCAGTCCAGCTTGCGCAGCGCGGTCACCCTGACCCGCTTTTCGCTGCCCCCGACAACGAAGGTCAGCTCATCGTCCAGCCGGATACCCAAGGTCCTGGCCAATCCATCCTCAACCGATGCCAGGCCTTGCCCGGTATCAGACGCCTCGAACCAGCGGCCGGCTACCAAGTGATTGCCCTCTGGCGGCGCCAGGCGCCAGGACAGGTTGAATTCGCGCTCAACCAGGCGCTGGGCGCGCTCATCCTCAGGAAAACTGGCCGCACTGACCGGCTGGCCGCCTATCTGCGTCAACCGCGCCCGCACCATCGGCGACAACTCGGCGGCGATGCCCCCCTCCTTCAGCAGCGCGCCGACCGCATGCTGCTGATCCGGCTGAATGTTGATCACGAAACGGTTTGGCGCATCGGCCGGCAAGGCCTTCTGCCATGCCTCAAGCAATTGGCCCCGCGTCACCGTAAGCAGCAGCAAAGCCATCAAGCCCACAGCCAGG
>DAIMCQ010000426.1:0-2384 GCA_036726285.1 Azonexus sp. | reverse complement strand
GCTTGGCCTGATCAGCGAAATTCTGCTGGCGCAAGCCGGAACCGGCCAGTTCGATGCTGCTGAGGCGCAGCCGGCGCTGCGACAGCTCCGGCAAATCCGGGACGACATCGAAGCCATCAAGCAACGCGAGTTCGCGGCGACGGCGCACAGCATTGCTGCCGATATCGCACGACTGAAAAAGCAGAGTCCGGCGGAATATGCCGCTTTGCTGCGCCTGCTGCCCAAGTAGTTCATCTTTCGAGGAGATGCCGATGTTTACCGAACAGACCCTACGCCGTGCCTTGCCCTTGTGCCGTGAGCCGGGTCGCTGGGCTCCCGTGCTGGCAGCCGCGATGGCGCGTTACGAGATTGATTCGCGCGACCGCATGGCCAGCTTCATCGCTCAGGTCGGGCATGAGTCGGCGCAATTCAATCGCCTGGTCGAAAGCCTGATCTATTCGACACCGCAGCGCCTGATGCGGGTCTGGCCGAAGCGTTTTCCGAATGAGGCGATGGCCGTCCCCTATGTAAAGAACGAGTCCAGACTGGCCAATTACGTCTACGCCAACCGGATGGGCAATGGCAATACCGATTCCGGCGATGGCTTTCGCTTTCGCGGTCGCGGCCTGATCCAGATCACCGGGCGCAGCAACTACGCCGCCTGTGGTCAGGCCTTGGGCCTGGATCTGCTCAACCAGCCCGATTTGCTGGTCGATCCGGCCAACGCGGCACTGAGCGCCGCCTGGTTCTGGCATTCGCGCGGCCTCAATGCGCTGGCCGACGACCAGACCGGCGACGACGATTTGGAAGACTTCACGGCGATTACCCGTGCCATCAATGGCGGAACGCAAGGCCTGCAGGAGCGCCTGGCCTTGCTGCACAGTGTCGAAAGCTGCTTATGAAACGACTGTCGATGGCTCGGGGTGCGCCGCCAGCTTCTGCACGATCAGGCTGCCGATCATGTCACCCTCGACATTGACCGCCGTGCGGACGGTGTCGAGGATGCGGTCGATCGGCAGCAGGATGGCGATGGCTTCGGTCGGCAGGCCGACCGATTCGAGCACCAGCACCATGCTCAGCATGCCGACGCTGGGAATGCCGGGGGCGCCGATGGCGCCGAGCATGGCCACGAAGAAGATGATGCATTGGCTGGCCAGGTCGAGATCGATACCGGCCAGACGGGCGACGAAGAGCGCCGCGGCGGCTTCGTACAAAGCGGTGCCATCCATATTGACGGTGGCGCCGAGCGGGACGACGAAATTGGCGATGTCCTTTTTGACATGCAGGTGCTGCTCGGTACAGCGCAGCGTGATCGGCAGGGTGGCTGCGCTCGAACTGGTGGCGAAGGCCGTGATCAACGCCTCGCGGGCGCCTCGCCAGAAATGCAGCGGCGTTATTCGGGTGACGAGATAGAGCAGCAGTGGTAGCACGATGGCGCCGTGGAACAGCGTGCTGCCGATGATCACCGCGATGAACTGCAGCAAACTGGCGAGCAGTGCCGCGTTCTGGCTGGCAACCAGTTGCAGGAGCAAGGCCGCCAGGCCGAACGGGGCGAGGCGCATGATCCAGCCGACAATCATCAGGCAGAGTTCCTGCAGTTCCTCGATCAGGTGGCGCAGGTTACGATAGCGCTCGCCGCCGATGACCAGCGCGATGCCGAGAAACAGCGCAATGATGACGACGGCGAGAATGTCGCCCTGGGCCAGCGCCTTGAACGGGTTCTGGAACAGACCATGGAAAAACAGGGCGATGTACTCGGGCAAGGGCATTTGCCGCGCCTGAAAGTTCTTCGTCGCTTCGGCGAACATTTCCAGATGCAGTCCCTTGCCCGGCTCGAAGAGGTGCGCCGCGCCAAAGCCGATGACGATGGCCAGTGCCATCGACAGGGTAAAGAAGCTCAGGGTGGTGATCCAGACCCGGTGCATTTTCCGGTTGGCGCGCAGATTGGCCACGCCGACGACGATGGAGGCGAAAACCAGCGGCACCAGGACCATGCGCAACAGGTCGAGAAACAAGGTGCCGACCAGTTTGGCACCGTACAAGCTGTCCTGGCGAATGCCCGCGGCCTCGTTCAGGTTGAGCAGGAAACCGCCGGCAATGCCGATCAGGCAGCCGACAGCGATCTGGCTGTTGAGTGAAATTCTGGGCATGACGAGGTTCCGTAAGCGGTGGGCGGCCTATTCTATCGTCTGATGCTGCGTTGCAGCAGGTCGGCGTGGCTGGCATCATCCGCTGACTTTGCTATGGAGTATGGCCTTGAGCGATATCGAACCTCTGACTGCCGCCGAGCGCGAATTGCGCGCGGGCGCCATCCGCGTGGAGGCGGTCAACGGCGGCACGTGGCGGGTCGACGGCGGCCTGATCCACCACTGGCGCGCCGCCGCTCTGGTGCCCGGGGCCGCGCT
>DAIMCQ010000425.1:0-2405 GCA_036726285.1 Azonexus sp. | reverse complement strand
GCGGTGCGCCACCGATACAAAAATGATTAGCGTGGCCGCCCCCATCAGGAAGGTGACCAACAACTCTTCAAGATGATTCAACACTTTGTTGATCATGATGAGTTCCCCCGTGACGACTCGGGGGCCGAAGCCCCCGAATCATTTTTAATAATCCGAATTACAGGGCGTCCGGCTTGAAACCGGTATCGCGATAGACCGCCTGAATCACTTCCTTGCCAACGCGCGACTCCATCTTCTGATGCACCGGCACCAACGCCTTCTTGAAGGCCAGGCGCTCTTCCTTGGTCGGCACATAGACGGTCGTCTTGCCGCTCTTCTTGACTGCCTCTAGCGCACTGTCGTTCTCGACCTTGGCGATCTGGTTGGCGTAACGCGTAGCCTGCTCCATCGCATCCTCAAGCTGGGCACGCACATCGGCCGGCAAACCATCCCAGAACTTCTTGTTCACGATCACGGCGTAACCCAGGTAGCCATGCTCGGTCAGCGTCAGATGCTTCTGCACCTCATGCATCTTCTGGGTGTAGAGATTGGAAATGGGGTTCTCGGTGCCATCGACCACGCCGGTCTGCAAGGCCTGATAGACCTCGGAGAAGGCCATGACCTGCGGCAAACCGCCCAAGGCACGGACTTCTTCTTCCAGTACTTTGGAGGATTGGATACGCAGCTTTTTGCCCTTCAGGTCAGCCGGCGTCTTGATCGGCGAATTCAGCGAAAAGGACTTGAAGCCATTGTCCCAGTAGCCCAAACCGCGAATTCCCTTGGGTTCCAGCTTGGCCAGCAATTGCTTACCCACCGCACCGTTGGTCACTTTGCGCAAGGCATCGTAATCACTGAAGATAAACGGCAGATCGAAGACCTCGAACTCCTTGACGCCGAGCGGTCCGAACTTGGCCAGCGACGGCGCCAGCATCTGCACGGCCCCCAACTGCAGCGCCTCCATCTCCTCCTTGTCCTTGTACAACGTCGAGTTGGCATAGACCTCGACCTTGACGCGCCCCTTGGTCAGTTCGCCCGCTTTCTTGGCAAACATTTCGGCCGCCTTGCCCTTCGGCGTATCGGCCGCGACAACGTGGCTGAACTTGATCACGATCGGCTGCTGCGCATAGGCCGCCAATGACAACGCACCGGCAAACAGGGCAACCAGAAGCTTGGATACTTTCATATATTCCTCCAGGAATGATCTTGCTTATTTGTATGGTTACTACTGGGTAAAAGTATTACGCAATATAGAACCGCGGCGTATTGTGGTTAACCACAGGCTCCCGGAGCATAACCAGTTATCCGTTCGCCCAAAAGAAAAACCGCCGGACCAGCCGGCGGTTTCGATTAACGACAGTGCAACTCAGTGATGTTCGACAATCGGACGCGGGCTATGCGGAATCGGCGGATCCTGCGCGTCATCGAGCACCATCTCCGGCACATTGGCCTCATCGTCCGTTTCACCGTTCAGCACGGCATTCAGCTTGTCGGTATCGAGCGCCTTGCACCACTTGGCAACAACCAGCGTTGCCACGCTATTGCCCACGAAGTTGGTCAGGGCGCGCGCTTCGGACATGAAACGATCGATACCAAGGATCAGGGCCAGGCCGGCAACCGGCACGGTACCCACAGCCGACAGCGTCGCAGCCAGCACGATGAAACCACTGCCGGTCACGCCAGCCGCCCCCTTCGAGGTCAGCAACAAGATGACCAACAGGGTGATCTGGTGCTGCAGGTCAAGCGGCGTATTGGTTGCCTGGGCAATGAAGACCGCGGCCATGGTCAAATAGATCGACGTACCATCGAGATTGAAGGAATAGCCGGTCGGCACCACCAGGCCCACCACGGACTTCTGGGCACCGGCGTTTTCCATCTTGGCCATCAGGCGCGGCAGAGCAGACTCCGAGGACGAAGTGCCGAGCACCAGGAACAGCTCTTCCTTGATGTACTTGATCAGCTTGATGATCGAAAAACCGTGCAGACGGGCAATCAAGCCGAGTACGCCAAGCACGAAGATCAAACAGGTCAGGTAGAAAGCCCCCATCAGGTTGGCCAGTTGCGCCAAGCTCCCCACGCCGTGCTTGCCGATGGTATAGGCCATCGCACCAAAAGCGCCGATCGGTGCAACCTTCATGATCACGCCGACAATGCCGAACAGGACATGCGACAGCTTCTCGATCAGCTCAAAAACCGGCTTGCCGCGCTCGCCAAATGCGTGCATCGAGTAACCGAACAGGATCGAGAAAAACAGCACCTGCAGCATGTCGCCCTTGGCAAAGGCATCGACGACGCTGGTCGGAATGATGTTCATCAGAAAATCGGTCGTCGACTGCATCTGGCCAGGTTGGGCGTACTTGGCAATGCTCTTCGTATCGAGCGAGGCCGGATCGACGTTCATGCCAACCCCCGGCGCCCAGACGTTGACC
>DAIMCQ010000424.1:0-2441 GCA_036726285.1 Azonexus sp. | reverse complement strand
GGCGCCAGGCGTAGCAGGCGCTTGAGTGATGTCAAGATGGCATCTTCGTCATCAACAATCATGATTCGGCTCATGCTGCCTCCTGGCGGATGTAAACAGTCAGATTCTGCTTCTCGGTTTGTTCCAGCTTGACCAGTTGTCCGATGATGTCGGCGGTCAGGCTGCTCCCTTTGGCCAGCAATAGGTAGCCATCGCGGTGTGCCAGATCGCGCGACAGGATCATCCCGGGTTTGAGATGCATGGTGCGCAAGGCTTGCTCGACCGGAAGACTTTTCTGGGTTTCCGCGATCAACTTGACAAAGGCGTCGACTACTGTCGGATCGTAGCGTTTGCCACGATTGTCGACCAGGAAGGCGATGGCTTCTTCCTGGCGCAAAGGACGCTGGACCAGCGTGCCGATCTGCAGCGCGTCATAGTCGTTGGCAACGGCCAGAATCCGGCTGCCCAGCGGAATCGCCATGCCGGCCAGGCGGTCGGGAAAGCCGCTGCCATCGAAGCATTCGTGATGGTGCCGGACGATGACCGCGGCATCCTTGAACTTCTCGATGCCCATCAGGATGTTCTGACCGATTTGCGGGTGCTTGACGACCTGGGCGCGTTGATCCTGGCTCAGTGTGTTGAACGGTTTGCCGAGCAATTCGTCGGGCAGCCCCAACTTCCCGATGTCGTGCAGCAGACCGGAAAGCATGATGTTCTGAATCTCGGCATCCGTCATGCCGAGGCGTTGGGCCAGATTGCGTGCCAGGTCGGCAACCCGGCGCCCATGTCCGGAGAGGCGGCTACCGCTTGGACCGCTGCGCAGTTCGATCAGGCCGGCGAAAACCTGGACGCTGGTCAAGAAGGATTTTTTCAGTTCGCCGTGCGCCTGTTCGACAAAGCTCAGGGCTTGACGCAACTCGGCCGTGCGCTCGGCAACTTTTTGCTCCAGGCTGCTGTTCAGGGTTTTGAGTTCTTCATTCTGGGTCTGGGTAAGCGCAGTCAGGCGACGGTTCTCAGACTCCAGGCGTTGCCGTTCGAGCGCATCGGCGACAACTTTGACGATCTCGGCGTCATCCCAGGGTTTGGCGATGTAGCGATAGATTTCGCCTTCGTTGATTGCAGCCACCGTCGAACTGACGTCTGCATAGCCGGTGAGAAGGATCCGGACGCAGTTGGGCCAGCGCTGGCAGGCTTGTTTGAGGAAAGTGGCGCCATCCATTTCGGGCATGCGCATGTCCGAAATGATCAGGTCGACCGGCTCCTGTTCGAGCAAGGCCAGGCCGGCGGCGCCGCCTTCGGCGACCAGGATGCGATAGCCGTGCGGACGAAACAGCCGACGCAAGGCGGAAAGAATGCTCGGTTCGTCATCGACGAAGAGCAGGGTGGCGGGGGCAAGCGTTTCGCTCACGATGATGCCTCCGAAGTAGGTGCGACGATGTCGCCGGGTTCTGGGTTGATGGGAATCAGGATACGGAAGGTGGTGCCAACCCCGAGCTGACTGTCGACCTCAATGCGGCCATGGTGTTTGTCGATGATGCCGTAGGCCAGCGACAAACCGAGGCCGGTACCTTTGCCGACAGGCTTGGTGGTGAAAAATGGTTCAAAAATACGGTTCAGATGTTCCGGAGCAATCCCCTTGCCGGTATCGGAAATCTCGATGCAGACCTGGTCTTCGCCGCGGCGTGAGGTACGCAGCGTGATCGTACCTTGATCCTCGATGGCATGCCCGGCATTGACCATCAGGTTCATGAAGACCTGGTTGAGTTGCGAAATCAGGCAATGCACCTTTGGCAGGTCGCCGTACTCCTTGACCACCTTGCATTTGTACTTGAGTTCGTTCCAGACGATATTGAGCGTCGAATCGAGGCCGTGATGCAAATCGGCCCATTGCCATTCCTGCTCGCTGACGTGCGAGAAGTTTTTCAGATCCTGGACAATCTTGCGGACCCGCGACAGTCCGTCTTTCGATTCGCTGAGCAATTGCACAATATCCTGACGAACGAAGCTGAAGTCATGCTCCTCCTTGAGACGCGCGATGCTTGCCTGCGCATCGGGATAGGCGGCCGGGTCGGCCAGCATCCGGTCCTGCGCATCGAGAATGGCCATGACGTCGATCAGGTAACTTTCCAGCGTGCCGAGATTGGAGTGTACGAAGCCGATCGGATTGTTCAGTTCGTGGGCCACGCCAGCCGCAAGTTGGCCGATCGAAGCCATTTTTTCCGATTGCAGCAACTGGTTGTGGGCTTCTTCCAGACGCTTGTTCAGTTGTCGCTGTGCTGCCAGGTTTTCAGTCAATTCGTGAGCTTGCTGCTTGCGTTCGCTGATGTCGGTCAAGACGCTGTCGTAGAAACTTGGCCGCCCGGAAGGGTCGCGCAGCACGCTACTTCGATCCAGTACCCAGATTACATTTTGCTCGGCGGTCAGCAGGCGGTATTCGAGTACGTAGGTGCTTGATTCGCGAT
>DAIMCQ010000423.1:0-2465 GCA_036726285.1 Azonexus sp. | reverse complement strand
TGTGGCCATTGTCGATGATGCGGAAGGAGGAGGGCCGGTAGTTGAACTTGATGCCTTCGAGGTCAACCTTGATGCCGTCCTTGATGTCGATCGGCGACTGGCGCTGACCGATGGCGCAGGTCTTGTTTTGCGGGTCAAGCTGAGCCCATTTGTCGGGGGCGCCTTCGCCTTCGTAATCCCAGTGAATGTGGGCGTGCTGGACTGCAGCCGCCTGGCTATGCGTCAATTCCAGCATGTAGCCCTCCGGCTTGGCTGCCTTTCTGGGCTTTGGAGAGGGGGCGCTGGTATGGACGAAAACCGTGCCCGGCTTGCTGGCGACAGCCGGTGGCATTTCCCGGGCTGCCGGCGGAGGCGTCTCCTTCGACGCTTCCATGGCGGCTTTGAGGTTGGGGCGAATCGAGGGGACCGGGCTGGACTCGTGACCTTTGGCTCCTTCCGCGCCATGGCCGGCTTCGGCGGTCTTGATCGGGCCGACCGATTTTTCGGGCTTGGCCATTTCCTTCTTGAGCATGGCCTCGTTGGCCTGCTTCAACTGGCCGGCTGCCTCGTTGGCTTTTTGCGCCAGCTCGGCCTGATTCTCCTTGGGCGGCCGGCAGACTTCGCGCAGGACCTTGTCGTCGAGCGTGCCGCTGCGCACCGGCAGGTCGTTGCCCTTGATATCTTCTTCGCGGATGACTTCGGTTTCGTTTTTCTTGAAGATCCGCTTGATGGTATTGGCGTTGCGCGAGCCGCAGTCATAGCGGGTGATCGCTTCGATGACGCGGTAGCCGGCGCCCGACTTGGCATCGATCAGTTCGCGTTCGAGAATGACTCGTCCCTGAGCCTGCACCTTGTTGCCGTCTTCGCGCTTGATGCTGGTGCGGTCGAGTTCGATCCGTTTGCCGGGTTCGGAGGAAATGGTCTGCCAGGTGGGGGCGGCCCAGGCATTCAAGCCAAGTGTGGCGAGCAGGGCGGCAAGGGTTAATAGGCGCATCACATACCTCTCTGTGTTTTTCTTTAGAATTCCGACGCTTGGCAATCATATTTCGGCCAGTTTCGAGAAATCTTGAGCGCGAATTGTCAATTCTTGCATTTTGCCTGTATTTCCAGTAACTTGCAGCCCACTCGTTAGGGGTGTCGACGCTGCATTGAGGCATGGTTGACTGAGAAATACCCTTCGAACCTGACCGGGTCATGCCGTCGTAGGGAAACGAATCCTGTTGTTGGAACCAGTTCGCTCCTTGCCCGTCTTACCCGCTGCAACTACGCATGGAGCATCAATGAACGCCACCGAACAATTCCTCGCCGCCAACGCCCACGTCGACGAGGCCGCAGTCCAGCCGCTGCCCAATTCCCGCAAGATCTACGTCGAAGGTTCGCGTCCGGACCTGCTGGTGCCGATGCGCGAGATTTCCCAGGCCGATACCCCGACTGCGTTCGGTGGAGAAAAGAATCCGCCGATCTACGTTTACGACTGCTCCGGCCCGTATTCCGACCCGGCGGCGAAGATCGACATCCGCTCCGGCCTGCCGGCGCTGCGCGCCAAGTGGATCGCCGAGCGCGGCGATGTCGAGGCCTTGCCCGACCTGAGTTCGGAGTTCGGCCGCCAGCGTGCCGCCGACAGCAAGCTCGACGAACTGCGCTTTCCCGGCCTGCACCGCAAGCCCTTGCGCGCCAAGGCCGGCCAGAACGTTTCCCAGATGCACTACGCCCGGCAAGGCATCATCACGCCGGAAATGGAATTCGTCGCCATTCGCGAGAACAACAATCGCCGGGCCTACATCGAGAGCCTGAAGGCCTCCGGCCCGATGGGCAACCGCCTGGCCGACATCCTCGGCCGCCAGCACAAGGGCCAGGATTTCGGCGCCAGCATCCCGGAAGAAATCACCCCGGAATTCGTCCGTAGCGAAATCGCCCGCGGTCGCGCCATCATCCCGAACAACATCAACCATCCGGAAAGCGAACCGATGATCATCGGCCGCAATTTCCTGGTCAAGATCAACGCCAACATCGGCAACTCGGCGCTCGGTTCCAGCATTCAGGAAGAAGTCGAGAAAATGACCTGGTCGATCCGCTGGGGCGGCGACACGGTGATGGACCTGTCCACCGGCAAGAACATCCATGAAACCCGCGAATGGATCATCCGCAACAGCCCGGTGCCAATCGGTACCGTGCCGATCTATCAGGCGCTGGAAAAGGTCAATGGCAAGGCCGAAGACCTGACCTGGGAAATCTTCCGCGACACGCTGATTGAACAGGCCGAGCAGGGCGTCGACTACTTCACCATTCACGCCGGCGTGCTGCTGCGCTACGTGCCGATGACCGCCAACCGCCTGACCGGCATCGTCAGCCGCGGCGGCTCGATCATGGCCAAGTGGTGTCTGGCGCATCACCAGGAGAACTTCCTCTACACGCACTTCGAGGACATCTGCGAAATCATGAAGGCCTACGACGTCAGCTTCAGTCTGGGCGACGGCCTGCGGCCG
>DAIMCQ010000422.1:0-2499 GCA_036726285.1 Azonexus sp. | reverse complement strand
TCGGACAAGATCTTGTTGCTCAATTCGGGCCGGATCGAGCAACAGGGCACGCCGACTGAAATGTATGGCCAGCCGCAGACCTATTTCGTAGCCGACTTCATGGGCAGCAACAACATCATGAAGGGGAGGATTGCCGACATTCGCGGCGGCGAAGCCCGCATCGATCTCGATAACGGCCTCTCGGTCTGGGGTTTGCGCCGGACGAATGCCGCCATCGGTCACCAGGCGACGGCCGTCATTCGTGTCGAACAGGCGCATCTGGCCGAGGCTGGCGGTCATAACCGGGCCGAGGTCGACCTGGTGACCTCGATGTTCCTCGGCGATCGTTACGAATACGTCTTTCATGCCGGTGCGGATTTGCTGCGCGCCTGGGGTAAATGCCACCAGGCGCCCGGCAAGCGCTGGTTGGCGCTGCCCGGCGACGCGGTGTGGATTTTCTGAGCCCGGCTTGACGGCCTTACCTGCCCTTATCGGCCGAGGGCCCGCCGCAAGGCAGTACGCTGTCGATCGATACCCGATCACGGCACCTGGCATCCCATCCGCTGCGACCGGATGGGATGCTTCATTTATCTCCCGACGCCCTCGCCAGCCTGCCCAGGCTGGCTTTCCCCCGGCAAGCAGGGGCAAAAGACAGGAAGGCGTTGCCGCCTCAGTGCGTCTTGTAACGCGAAAAAACCTGCTGCAACTGATTGGCCAGGCCGTTCAGGTGTTCGGCCGCCAGCCGCGTCTGGTTCGATGCTTCGACATTGCTCTCGTTGGTGAACACCATCTGTTCGACTTGCTGCGCAATGGAGACCGCGGCCGCGCTTTGCTCAGCCAAGGCATCGGAGATTTCCTCGACCATGCCGACCGCACGTCGTGCGTTATCGTTGATTTCAGCCACTGTCTGATTGGCTTGCGCGGTCCGGGTGACGCCGTGCTCGATCGAGCGCACCGTATCTTCAATGCTGCCCCCGGCGGCGCTGGCGCTGCTCAGGATATTGCCGACGATATTGCCGATGTCCAATGTCGACTTGGTCGTGTGTTCGGCCAGCTTGCGCACTTCGTCGGCAACCACGGCAAAGCCGCGGCCATGTTCGCCGGCCCGGGCCGCTTCGATGGCCGCGTTGAGCGCCAGCAAATTGGTCTGGTCGGCCAGGTTGCGAATCACCCCGACCACCTGCTCGACACTTTGGGCCCGGGTTTCGAGCTCCTGCATGTACTGGGCCGTTTGCTGGGCGGTACTGGCGATGTTGCCGATGTCGTCGACGGCCTGGGTGATCACGCTGACGCCGGACAAGGCCAACTGACTCGATGTCTCGGAGGCGCTCCGGGTATCCCGCGCCCGGTCGGCGACATGATGAATGCTGACGCTCAACTGTTCGGTGGCGGCGGCGATCGATGACGAACGCTCGCTTTGGCTGGCGGCGACGGCAGCGACTTGCTGGGCGGTGGTCGACATCGATTCCGATGCGGCGTGCAGACGCTGGCTCGACTGATTGAGGGCGGCAAAATCCTCGCGTAATCCATCCAGGAACTGGTTGAAAGCGTGCGTTGCCTGCCCGACTTCGTCGGCGCTGTTGGTTGGGGCCTGCAGGGTGAGATTGCGTTCGTTACGTGCCCGGATCATCAGTTGGCTCAAGGTGCGCAAGGGCAGCACGGTCTTGCGATAGAGCAAGGCGCCGAAAAGACAGAGTACGACGGCGCCTGAAGCCACCATGCTGATCGATATAACGATCGCCCGGTGGGTGGCCGCTTCGACCTGCGTCTGTACCGCCTGTTGCTGGGCGGCCGAGAAGGCAACCTGCTCGCGCATCGCCTTGAAAAACTCGCTGCCGGTCTTGCGGATGATGACCCGCTTTTCTTCCAGAAGCTCGGTCTGCTTGTTCTGGGCGAAGGGAATACTGCTCTTGGCGGCGTCGAGATAGCTGTCCCACAGCGCGTGCGTCTTTTCGAGCAAGCGGGTTTCCTCCCCGGCCGGTGCCACCTGCTTGTAGGCGGAGAAAGCTTCGGCCAGCTTCTTCTCGGTGCTGGTCATGTCCTCGAGGACATGCAGCGACTTTTCTTCGGGGGTTCCGGCCACGCGGTTGAAGCTGGTCAATAGACGTCGATATTCGCCGACCAGTTCGGTGATGTCGCGAAATGCCCGCATCGAGGGAAATATCGTCGACCCGATGTAGTCCTGCTGCTGCTTGATCTGGACGGTCTGGTACAGGCTGACGCCCATGCAGCTCAGCATGGTCAGGACGGAAATACCGACGAAAAGTAACAGGCGGTGCGCGATGGTCATGGTGGTCTCCTTAACTATTCTTGAATACAAAGGTCGTGCACGATGAATGCCCGGCTACGGTGCGCTCCGCAAGCCGAGCAAGACGATGACTATAGCAGCATTGTCATATGTCGTAGTATGACAATGCCACTGGGGTGATTGCCGGGCGCTCATTTCAACCGCCAGCAACCTGCGTCTGCGCCAGCAACCAGTTTCTGAAAGCAACCGCGCCCGGTCGCTCGGCAACGGCG
>DAIMCQ010000421.1:0-2504 GCA_036726285.1 Azonexus sp. | reverse complement strand
GCGCCTACAACACCGTGGTGCCGGCCTCCGGCAAGGTGCTGACCGGCGGCGTCGATGCCAACGCCCTGCAGAAGCCGAAGCGCTTCTTCGGCGCCGCGCGCAATATCGAGGAAGGCGGCTCGCTGACCATCCTCGCCACGGCGCTGATCGATACCGGCTCGCGGATGGACGAAGTGATCTACGAAGAATTCAAGGGCACCGGCAACTCGGAAATCCACCTCGACCGTCGCATGGCGGAAAAGCGCATGTACCCGGCGGTCAACGTCAATCGCTCCGGCACCCGTCGCGAAGAACTGCTGCTCAAGCCGGATGTCCTGCAAAAGATGTGGGTGCTGCGCAAACTCTGCTACCCGATGGACGATCTCGAAGCAATGGAATTCCTGCTCGACAAGGTCAAATCGACCAAGGGCAATCAGGAATTCTTCGACGCCATGCGCCGGGGCTGATAAAAATATTGCAACCGCGTGATTATTCTAGGATAATCACGCGCTTCCCAGATCGGCCACATCCGCCGGTCGCTTGCTTAAAGGACAAAAGATGAAAGCCGATATCCACCCGAACTACAACGAAGTGCAAGTCACCTGCTCCTGCGGCAGCACTTTCACCACCCGTTCGACCATGAACAAGCAAAGCTTCCACGTTGAAGTCTGCTCCCTCTGCCACCCGTTCTACACCGGCAAGCAGAAGATCGTTGACACCGCTGGTCGCGTTGAAAAGTTCAACCAGAAGTTCGGCGCCATGCGCGGCAAGACCGCTGCCTGATCCACTGGATTTGCGCTATAAAAGGCAGCCTGAAGGCTGCCTTTTTCATTTCCGGACACCATGCCTGAGCTGATTTCACTGCTGCGCACGACCATTCGTCGCGGCATTCACCTGCCGCCTGCCGGCTGGGTGCTTGCCGCCATGCTGGCATTCTATGTCCTGGCCGGACTGTTCGGCCGCGACCCCTGGAAGGGCGAGGATGCGATCCATATCGGCGCCGCCTGGCACATGCTGTCGCACAGCGACTGGCTGTCGCCCGACTTGGCCGGTCGGGCCTTCCACGAACCGCCGCTTTATTACTGGAGTGCCGCCTTAACCGGCAAGGTCTTTGGCTGGTTGCTGTCGATGCATGAGGCAATGCGCCTGGCCAGCGGTTTCTGGGTCGCACTGGCCTTGATCGGCCTCTATTATGCCGGCCGCGAACTCTACGGCCAGGACAATGCGGCAGCCAGTCCGCTGCTGCTCGCCGGTTGCGCCGGCCTGCTGTTCCATGCCCACGACGCCCAGCCCATGCTGATCGCACTGGCCGCCTACAGCGGCAGCATCGGGGCCTTGTCCACCCTGGAACGACGCCCGCAACTGAGCGCCCTCCTTTACGGCCTGTCGCTCTCCGGCTGCCTGCTCGGCGCCGGCATCGCGCCGAGCTTGCCCTTGCTGGCCATCCTGCCGGTTGCCTGGTGGCTGGCAGTCGACCGCCCCAAAGCCGCTAAAACCCTGGCTGGCGGACTCGCCCTGGCGGCACTGCTTGGCCTGCCCTGGCCAATCCTGTTGTTATCGATCGAACCAGCACGCTTTCATGGCTGGCTGGCCACCGAACTGGCGCCGCTGAAAACCCCGTTTTCCTTCGCCGGTGCCGGTCGCTTCATTTCCATGCTGCCGTGGTTCGCCTTCCCGGCGCTGCCCCTGGCCGGATGGACGCTGTGGACGCGTCGGCACAATCTGGCAGAGCGCGCCCAATCGCTACCGCTCGCTTTCCTCTTCATCACCCTGTTGATGCTCGCCCTGGCCTACCGGCCACGCGAAATTCCCGCCTTGCTTTTGCTGCCGCCATTGGCGCTACTTGCCACCCCTGGCGCCCTGACCCTGCGGCGCGGCGCCGCCAATGCCTTCGACTGGTTTGCGATGATGACCTTCAGCCTGTTCACCGGGCTGGTCTGGCTGTGCTGGTCGGCGATGGCGCTGGGTTGGCCGGAAAAACTCGCCAAGCGCGTCGTCGTGCTGCGTCCGGGCTTCGTCGGTCATTTCGAAATCATTGCCTTGCTGATCGGCCTGGCCAGCACGCTGTGGTGGATCTGGCTGATCGTCACCGCGCCACGCTCGCCCTATCGCAGCCTGACCCACTGGACCATGGGCTTCACCACGCTGTGGCTACTCGCCACGACGCTGATCCTGCCTTGGTTCGACTATGGCAAGAGCTATCGGCCGGTTGCCCAGGCCATTGCCCGAACCTTGCCGGACAAGCACGGCTGCATCGCCGAGCGCGGCTTGAGTGACACACAACGCGCCTCCCTGGCCTACTTTGTCGAAATCGAACCGCTTACCCTGGACAGTACGGCCGGCAAAAAATGTGACTGGCTCTTGCTGAGCGGCGATGGGCGCGCCGAATTGACGCCGCCGGATACCGGCTGGATCAAGATCTGGGAAGGTAGCCGGCCGAGCGAACGCCGAGAGAAGATGCGTCTTTACAAACGCTAAAGCGCTAAACACCCGCCTCACGAAGCAACTGGTCGAGCCTATGGCAC
>DAIMCQ010000420.1:0-2519 GCA_036726285.1 Azonexus sp. | reverse complement strand
GGTAGAACCATGCTTTCAATATAGTTCGCTTCTACAGCTAATTCAGACAGAGCCTAAAAAAACGGCCCCGCCGGTTAGGCAGAGCCGCTGGAAGCTTGTCTGGAACGCAGCCTGAACTGCAACCGGCAATGATATTAATCGCTTGCCCGACCTGCCGGGCTGCGGCATATCGCCACAGCTCGGACGGCAAGGCTCACGAAAACAGCTTGCCCTTGAGCAGATCGAGCCCCTGCGCCAGCAAATCGCTACTTTCGGGCACATGGCCATTCGGCGTCAGATGATCGACCACTTGCGGCAACAGCTCGGCCAGCTGACCCGACAGCTTGTCGGGACTCAGCCCCAACTGCGCCGCCAAGCCTTGCAGCGCCGGGCTGCCGAAGACATGCTGAATCTGCTCGGCGGTAATCGGCAAATTCTGCCCCGTGCCCACCCAGGAATTGACCACTTCACCCAAACCGCCGCGCTGAAAAGCCTGAACCAGGCCGGATAAGCCACCCGTTTGGGGATGGTTGATGAATTGCAGCAGCGTTTCGAGCACAGCGCTGTTGCCGCCAGCCGGGGCGCCACCCAGAGCACCGACAACCTGATCGAGAAGTCCCATCTGCTTGCTCCAAATTGAGTTAGGTTCGGCCATCCTAACCCATCGCCATGACAATTGTCGGAGCGCCGGCCTAGACCGTACGTTCCTGGGCCAAGGGTTCGAAACGCAGCCAGACGGTGAAGCGCGAGCCTTTGCCCGGCTCGCTATCGACCGTGATGCGGCCGCCGTAGCGCTCGACCAACGACAGGCTGACCCATAAGCCTAGCCCCGTCCCGTCGGCCTTCTTGGCCGTATAGAAGGGCTGGAACAGGCGCTCGCGCTCGGCCGGGGTCAGGCCGGGGCCACTGTCGGCGACGACCAGCTTGAGCCCCAGCGGCATGTCGCTCTCGTCCCAATCCTCGGCCGCGACGATCAGCACGCCACCGTCCGGCATGGCCTGGATGGCATTGACCAGCAGGTTGATCAGCACTTGCTGCAGTTCATTGCGGTTGCACAGCACATGCCGGGTCGAGTCGAAATGCTGCTCGATGGCGATATTGCCTTTTTTCAGCAGATGCCCGACCAATACCAGGCTGTCCTGGATCAACTGCGCCGGGGCCACCGGTTCGAGATAGCCGACGTAATCCTGCGGCCGGGCAAACTGCAGCAGCTTGGCGACGATCAGCCGGATGCGATGTACCTGCTCGTGGATCAGCTTGATCTCGGTCGCCACCGGCTCGGCGGCCAGGCCGAGGATGTCGCGCAAGACTTCCAGGTTGCCCTGGATCACCGCCACCGGATTATTCACCTCATGCGCCACGCCGGCAGTCAGCTGGCCGATGGCGGCCAGCTTCTCGCTCATCACCAGTTGCGACTGCGCCGCCTTGAGATCGGCCACCGCCTGCTCCAGTTCGGCCGTCCGCTTCGCCACCTCGACATCGAGCGACTGCCCCCAGCGCTTCAGCGAACTGGCCTGGGCCTGCAAGCGGTCGAGCAGGCGGTCGAAGTGCGCCGCCACCACGGCCAGTTCATCGCGGCTATAGACCGGCCCGACCCGCGCCTCCGGATTGCCATTCTCGATGGCATGCATGGTGGCGTGCATCCGTTCGATCGGCCGGAACACCCGGCGCGCCCAGAACGCCGCGAAAATCCCGGCGACCACCATGACGATGCCGAACAAAGCCACGACGACGCCCAGCGCGCCGTGCTTGGCCGCCGTAAACGGGCCTTCGAGGAAGCCGACGTAGAGCATGCCGACGCGCTGGCCGCGGCTGTCGAGCAGCGGTTCGTAGGCCGAGACATACCAGTCGCGAACGACAAACGCCCGATCCAGCCAGGTCCGCCCCTCGTCAAGCACGGCGTGATGGACGGCGGCGGACACCCGCGTACCGATCGCCCGCTCGCCCTCGAACAAGCGCACATTGGTCGCCACCCGCACGTCGCCCAGGAACAGCGTCGCGGTGCCGGCACTGCCCAGCGGCAAGGCGCCGTCAGGATAGACAATCTCGTTCAGGCGGTCGATGAATTCAAGGTTCTTGTTGAGCAGCACACCACCGACCAGCAGGCCAAGCAAGCGGCCGTCGGCGGCGCGTACCGGGGCGGCGCTATGGATCAGCAAACCGCGCGACTCGACCACCCGGGCATCGGCCACCGCATTCGGCGTTTTGATCAACTGGGTCAGCGCCCGGTCGGCCAGTTGCGGATCAATTGCCTGCAACTGCTCGGCCGAGAAAACCTCGGCCGCCGTCTTCGCCTCGCCTTGCAGCGCCGTACCAAGTACCGGCCAGCGTTCGGCATCCTGGCGCGAGCTTTCGACGCTGAGAAAGCGCAGAAAATCGAAACGCGCCTTGCTGCGCGCCGTTTCCAGCAGGTTGCGCAAGGCCTCCGGGCGCCGCTCGGCCGGCAGTTCCAGCGCCTGCAACAGGCGCGCCGAGCCGGCCAGGCCTTCGACCGAACGCCCCAGCCCTTCCGAGACGCGCTCGAAATAGCCATGCGCCGC
>DAIMCQ010000419.1:0-2568 GCA_036726285.1 Azonexus sp. | reverse complement strand
AACTGGCCAAGGAAGGCATGACCATGATGTGCGTGACGCACGAGATGGGCTTTGCCCGCCGCGTGGCCAATCGCGTCATCTTCATGGATCAGGGGCGCATCGTCGAGGATGACGACAAGGAAGCCTTCTTTGCCAATCCGCGCTCGGAGCGGGCCCAGCAATTCCTGGCCAAGATCCTGCACCACTAACCGGAGGCGCCTCCCGACGTTGACCCGCCTGTTGGGAGGCAGCGGGCGGAATGCCGGGCGCGCTCATTCAAACTGGATATTCCAAGAGTATGAAAACGCTATTCCGCCTCGGCATCGGCCAGCAATTGGCCTTTGCCTTTACCGTAATTGTCGGGCTGTTCGTGGTGGTTGCCGCCTGGACCACCTTCAGCCTGAGCCGGGTCGAGACCGCCGCCGAGCGCATCGCGACGGTCTCGCTGGCCAAGGAGCAGCAGATTGCCGAGCTGGCCTATGCCTATGCCCGGATGCGCGAAGGTGTGCGCAACAACATCATCTTCACCGATGGCGAAGTGATGAAGGCCGAAGCGGATCGCTACGCCAAGGAAAAAACGCGCTTTGCCGCGGCACTGGCCGGGCTGGAAAAGATTGCCACGGACAATGCCGAGGCGGATGAGCGCGAGATCATTCATCGCATCGGCGAACAGTCGGCCAAGGCCTTCGCCGCCCAGGACAAGGCGATGGCCGAGGCGATGCAGTTCCTGTCGGCCGTTGCCATGGGCATCCTGCAGCAGGAGGCCGCCCCGCCGATGCAGGCACTCGATGCCAGCATCGATCAACTGCGCCAGTTGGTGCAGACCCAGAGTCGCGAGCGGGCCAACGACATCGTCGCCGAGTCGGCACGGACCAGCCGTTTTGCCTTGTTGCTGGCGGTGTTGGCGGCAGGTGTTGCCGGTGTCCTCGGTTATGTTTTGAGCAATAGTGTGCGGCGTCCGCTCGAGGCGACGGCGCAGCTGATGGAAAACCTGGCGGCGGGCGACCTGACCGGACGCATCGAGCCGGAGGGCTGTGCCGAGATCGTCCGGGTTCAGGGGGCGGCGCTGGAAATGACCCGCTCGCTGGCCGCGACGCTGGGGGCTATCCGCCAGGAGGCGGCTCAACTCAAGCAGGCGGTCAGCGAACTGTCCGCTGCCGCCGCCGAGGTGCGTGGCGGTTCGGAAACCCAGTCGCAGGCGACGACGGCGATGGCCGAAACCCTGCAGGACATGTCGTCGCGCATCAGCCATATTGCCCGTCTGGGACAGGATGCGCAGCAATTGTCCGGGCAGGCCGGCCAGAATGCCGATGGCGGCAATCGCAAGATTCTCGCCATGGTCGAGGAGATTCGCCTGATCGCCAGCCTGGTCACCGAGTCGGCGACGACGGCGGAAACGCTCGGGCGCGAATCGGAACGGATTTCAGCCATTACTTCGGTGATTCACGATCTGGCCGAGCAGACCAATCTGCTGGCCCTCAACGCCGCCATCGAGGCGGCCCGTGCCGGCGAAAGTGGCCGCGGCTTTGCCGTGGTTGCCGACGAAGTGCGCAAACTGGCGGAAAAAACGACCGCCTCGGCCAGCGAGATCGCCGCCATGGTCAGTGCCATCCAGGGCGGCGCCCGCTCGATGGCCGAACAGATGCAGCGTTCCGTCGGGCGGGTTGATGACGGCTTGCAGATGGCTTGCCAGGCCGGCGACTCGATCGGTGCGATTGCCAGCAGCAACCAGCAGGTCGCCGTGGTCATCGACGAAGTCTCGTCCAGCCTGCGCCAGCAGTCGGCGGGCAGCAACGAAATTGCCAGCCGGATCGAACGCGTCGTACGGATGATTCACGAAAACGATCGGGCAACGAGCTTGATGGCGACCACGGTCAGCGATCTGCATCGCCTGGCCGGTTCGCTGGAGTCGGGCATTTCACGTTTTCGTACGGCCTGACCATGCGGTGCTACAAAAAACTGCTTTCCCCGTTTGTGGCGCTTGCCATGCTGTTTGCGGCGGCCAGCGCGCCGGCAGCGCCGGCCGCCGAGTCATCGTTGCAGCGCATGGCGCGCACCGGTACCGTGGTCCTCGGTTACCGCGAGTCGTCGATACCGTTCTCCTATCTTGATGAAAACAAGCGCCCGGTCGGCTACAGCGTCGACTTGTGCCGGCGCCTGGTCCTGGCGATCGGCAAGCAACTCAAGCGCGAGATGAAAACGGAGACCCGCCTGGTGACGCCGGCCAACCGGATCGATGCAGTGGCCAACGGCCAGGTCGATCTCGAATGCGGTAGCACGACCAGCAATGCCGAGCGCCGGGCCCGCGTCGCCTTCACCGTGCCGCATTTCATCACCTCGGCGCGCTTCATGGTGCGGAGCGATTCGCCGATCAAGGTGCATAGCGACCTGCATCGGGCGGTGGTGGTGACGACGCGGGGAACGACGGCGGAAAGCCTGTTTCGCCAGTTGAACCTGCAGTCGCGTCTGGAGGTTGCCCCCGACCATGCCGCCGCCTTCGCCATGCTGGCGGCCGGCAAGGCCGATGCCTTCATGATGGACGACATCCTGCTTGCCAGCCTGCGCGCCGCTGCACCGGACCCCGAGCGC
>DAIMCQ010000418.1:0-2621 GCA_036726285.1 Azonexus sp. | reverse complement strand
CGAGAACATCGCCACGGCCGCGGCCCTGGCCAAGCGGCTCGGGCAGAGCGTATCGGTGGGCGCGGTGGGTGGCGGCGACCCGGTCCCCGGCTTCGATTTCGGCAATTCGCCGTCGCAACTGCTCGCCGCCGACCTGCAGGGCAAGGCGGTGGTGATGAGCACCGCCGCCGGGGTGCGCGGCCTGCAGCGCTTTCATCAGGCCCGCCGGCTGTTCGCCAGCAGCCTGGTCTGCGCCCGAGCGACGGCGGAAGCGATCCGCGGCAGCCAGGCGCAGGAAATCTGTTTCGTCATCACCGGCGAGTGGGTCGATCGCGACGGGGACGAGGACATCGCCTGTGCCGACTACATCGAAGCTTTGCTGCGCGGCGAGCCGGTGACGCCGGACAGCATCGTCAGCCGGGTACGCGAATCGGACTTCGGCCGCCGCTTTACCGCCGGCACCTGGCCCAACCTGCCCGTAGCCGACCTTGATCTGGCCTGCCAGATCGACCGTTTTGCCTTCGCCATGCCGGTCACCCGGCAAAACGGGCTGATGCTTATCCGCTGAGCGAGGCGTCGTGGCCGATTTGCCACTCACCCTGCCCGCCGGGCGGAGCAATCTGGGATAATGCCGCGATGCCGACGATTGCCCGCCTCCCCGACCTGCTGATCAGCCAGATTGCTGCAGGTGAAGTGGTCGAAAGACCCGCCTCCGTTCTCAAGGAACTACTCGAAAACAGCCTCGACGCCGGCAGCAAGGCCGTCCAGGTGCATCTGGAAGAAGGCGGCGTCAAGCTGATCCGCATCACCGACGACGGCTGCGGCATCGCCAAGGACCAGTTGGCGCTGGCCCTGACCCGCCATGCCACCTCCAAGATCGTTTCGCTCGACGATCTCGAACGCGTCGGCACCCTCGGCTTCCGCGGCGAAGCGCTGGCCTCAGTCGCCTCGGTCGCCCGCCTGGCGATCAGCAGCCGCGAACGCGGTGCCAGCCATGCCTGGAAGCTCAAGGCCGAAACTGGTGCCGAGCCGGAACCGGCGGCACTGATGGCCGGCACCGTGGTCGAAATGCGCGACCTGTATTACAACACCCCGGCCCGCCGCAAATTCCTCAAGGCCGAAGGCACCGAATTCGCCCACTGCGCCGATGCCGTCAAGCGCCTGGCGCTGACCCGGCCGGACGTCGCCTTCAGCCTGACCCACAACGGTCGCAACCTGTTCCAGCTGGCCCCGGCCGACAGCGCCCGGCGCATCGCCGACATTCTCGGCGACGACTTCCTCGGTGCGGCCCGCCGCGTCGAAGCAGCGGCGGGTCCGCTCGGCATCGCCGGCTTCGCCATCGACCCGACCCGTGCCACCGACGCCAAGGATGGCCAGTACGTCTTCGTCAATGGCCGCTTCGTGCGCGACAAGATCATCAGCCACGCGCTGCGCGAAGCCTATCGCGACGTGCTGCACGGCAGCCGCCAACCGGCCGTCTGTCTGTTCGTCAACATCGATCCGGCCCTGGTCGACGTCAACGTGCACCCCGCCAAGACCGAAGTCCGCTTCCGCGACTCGCGGGCCATGCACCAGTTCGTTTTCCATGCCATCCAGCGCACGCTGGCCACGCCGGTGGAAACCCCGGTCGCCCACGGCGGCTTCGGGGCACCGGCAAGCGAAGGTGAGCGCCCGGCTGCAACCGCGTGGTCGTCCGCTGCGCCCGCCTCGACAGGAAACGTACCGGCTGACACGCGCCCCCCGGCCAACTATCCGCCGCCGCTCCGCCACCAGGGCTCGCTCGGCGTCGCCGAACCGGCCGCCGCGGCTTACCTGGCCTTCGCCCGCGCTGCCCAGAACATCGGTACGGCGCCATTGAGTAGCGTCAATCCGGCCAGCGCGCCGCAATTTACCGGCAGCGAATCGCTGGCGCACGACGGCCCGCCACTCGGCTACGCGCTGGCCCAGCTGCACGGCATCTACATCCTGGCCCAGAACGCCCGCGGCCTGATCCTGATCGACATGCACGCCGCCCATGAGCGCATTCTTTACGAAAAGCTGAAAACGGCCTTCGACAGCCGCCAGGTGGCGACCCAGAACCTGCTGATTCCCGCCGTCTTCTCGGCCGAAGCGCTCGACATCGCCGCCGTCGAGGAGCATGGCGAGGCCTTGGCCGAACTCGGCTTCCAGATCGCCCCGCTCGGCCCCAACCAGCTCGGCGTGCGCAGCGTACCGGCCCTGCTTCAGTCGGGCGACCCGGCGGCGCTGGCCCGCTCGCTGATCGCTGAATTGCGCGAACACGGCATGACCCAGCTCGCCACCGCCCGTCGCAACGAACTGCTCGCCACCATGGCCTGCCATGGCGCGGTACGCGCCCGGCGTCAGCTCACCGTGCCGGAAATGAATGCCTTGCTCCGCCAGATGGAAGAAACCGAACGGGCCGGCCAGTGCAACCACGGCCGCCCGACCTGGACCGAACTGACGCTCGACCAGCTCGACAAGCTGTTCCTGCGCGGCCAGTAGGCAGCTCAAAGCAGCCCATGCAACGCATCCTGGTCAGTGCCTGCCTGCTCGGCCAGGCCGTACGCTACGACGGCAGCGACAAACGTTGCGCGCACCCGATCTTGCAGGTACGCTTGTTCTTCTTCGCATCCAGGAGCGCC
>DAIMCQ010000417.1:0-2630 GCA_036726285.1 Azonexus sp. | reverse complement strand
CGGTCGGTGTCTGCCTCGGTTGCGTCTGCGGCATCTCGCTGACCATCGTCGGCGGCAAATGGCTGTACGGACATGTCGCCGACCTCGCCGCCTGGCACACCGGGCTTTACTACGCCGCCTTCTTCGCCAGCCTGGGCTGGGCATTCCGGCGCGGTTGCGGGCCGGCCGCCGTGCACCTGCTGTGGACCGCCGCCGCGCTGACCCTGCTCATCCCGCTCACCACCCTGCTGGCCTGGGTCCTGCCCGGCCTTGGCCTGTGGGGGCATGGCTCGGCGGCCAGCCTGGGGGTCGATCTCACCGCCCTGGCCGGCGCCCTGTGCTTCGCCGTCCTGGCCCGCGCCACGGCACGCCGCGTCCGCCATGGCGCCGCCGACAGCGTTTGGGCGATGGACGCAGCGCCCGGCCCGGCGGCCGTGGCGCAAGCCGGCTAATGCCAGCCGGACAAGCCGTGAGCCGCGGCTTGCCCGGTCCGGCAAAAGAAATTCTCCCGCCTCGCCACCCAGTCTTAAGTAGTGAGACTGGGGCGGCCCAAGATGGCATCACACCATCACGGGAGAACGCCATGTCCACTGCTTACTTTCCTGACCGTCTCGTTTTCGTTGCCCTCGTCTTTGCCGCCATAGTCCTCGGATTGCCCTGCTGATCTGCCTTTCGCAAGTAGTGCGGAAAAGTACATCCGGCTATGATGATGGCAAAACACAATGAGGTCGGCATGACCAGGTCCGAACGATTCAGCATCATCGAGCGCATGTTGCTCACCCGGCGGCGCGTCAGTTTTTCCGATCTGCAGCAACGCCTTGAGGTTTCGCGCGCCACCCTGCACCGCGATTTGCGCGAACTCAAGGAGCGCATGCAGGTCCCCATCGTCTGCGACCGGGACACCGGCCTCTACCGGATCGACAGCAATGTTGAACGCTATGAGTTGCCCGGCGTCTGGTTTTCGGCCAGCGAGATCCACGCCCTGCTCAGCATGCAGCAGCTCCTCACCGCCTTCGATAGCGGCGGGCTGCTGGCCGAGCATGTCGGCCCCCTGCGCCAGCGCCTGCTCGGCATGCTCGAAAGCACCGCCGACTCGGCGGCCGACATCGCCCGCCGCGTCCGCATCCTGAGTGCTGCGGCCCGCCACTACGCGCCGCAGCACTTCCAGCACATCGCCGCCGCGCTCATGGAACGGCGCCGGCTGAGCATCCGCTACGTGGCGCGCAGCAACGGCAGCCGCAGCGAGCGCGAAATCTCGCCGCTGCGCCTGACCCACTACCGCGACAACTGGTATCTCGATGCCTGGTGCCACTGGCGCGACGAATTGCGCAGCTTCGCCATCGACGCCATCGAGTCGCTGAAGACCATCGATGCCACGGCGCGGGATATTCCGGAATCCGAACTCGACGCCGCGCTGGGCGCCGGCTACGGCATCTTCGCCGGCGTCGAAGTGCAATGGGCAACGCTGGTTTTCACCCCCGAACGCGCCCGCTGGGTCGCCGCCGAACACTGGCACCCCGAACAGCAAGGCAGCTACCTCGACGACGGCCGCTACCAGCTGCGATTGCCCTACAGCAACGATCCGGAGTTGATCATGGATATTTTGAAATACGGGCCGGATTGCCAGGTGGTCGGGCCGGCGGGGTTAAGGGAGAAGGTGTCACAACTGCTGTTGGCTGCCGCCAGGAGATATACCCATGGATGATTTCACCCCCTCCGACTTGAAAACCATCCTGCACTCCAAGCGGGCCAATCTCTACTACCTTGAACACTGCCGGGTTCTGGTCAATGGCGGTCGCGTCGAATACGTCACCGACGAGGGATCGCGCTCCATGTACTGGAACATCCCCATCGCCAATACCACGTCGCTCATGCTCGGCACGGGCACCTCCATCACGCAAGCGGCCATGCGGGAGCTAGCCAAGGCGGGCGTGATGGTCGGTTTCTGCGGGGGCGGCGGCACGCCCTTGTTCAGCGCCAATGAAATCGATGTCGAAGTCGCCTGGTTTTCGCCCCAAAGCGAATATCGCCCCACTGAATATTTGCAGGCCTGGGTTCGTTTCTGGTTTGACGACGCCAAGCGTCTGGAAGCCGCCCAAGCCTTCCAACAGGTCCGTCTCGATTTCATCGCCAAACAGTGGATAAACAATCGGCAGTTGTCCGACGCCGGTTTCCAGGTCGACGCCCATGTCTTGCTCAATGCGCTGGAATCTTCGCGCCAGCATGTCGCCGCCGCCGTGGACAACACGGCCTTGTTGACCGAAGAGGCGCGGTTGACCAAGCATCTCTTCAAACTGGCAGTAAATGCCGTCGGCTACGGCGAATTCACGCGCGCCAAGCGCGGCGGTGGCACCGATCCGGCCAACCGTTTCCTCGATCACGGCAACTATCTTGCCTACGGCCTCGGTGCCACGGCAACCTGGGTGCTCGGCCTGCCGCACGGTTTGGCGATCCTGCACGGCAAAACGCGGCGCGGCGGCCTGGTTTTCGATGTCGCCGATCTGATCAAGGACGCGCTGATTCTGCCGCAAGCCTTCATCTCGGCCATGCGCGGCGACGATGAACAGACTTTCCGTCAGGGCTGCATCGAACGCTTTACCCAGACTGAAGCGCTCGATTTCGCTATCGACACGATCAAGGCTGTCGCCCTC
>DAIMCQ010000416.1:0-2691 GCA_036726285.1 Azonexus sp. | reverse complement strand
CTTGGCGATCGAGATCACCAGGCGCAGGTTGGCCTCGGTCATTTCGCGCTTGGCGCGGCGGGCCTTGGCTTCACCGGTGGACATCTGCTTGTTGATGTCTTTCAGGTCCTTGAGCGGAATGCCGATGCGATCCTGCAGGGCCAGCAGCTTCTTCTGTTCTTCCTTGATGGCCGGGCCGTTGCGGGTCAGGATGGCGACGTAGGTCTTGGGGGCAGCGGCAATTTCGGCGTCGGCCCATTCCAGATTGACTTCGTTGCCCGGGAAGGACTGAATGAAGTGCGGACGCGGCATCTTGACGCGGTCTACGCAGATTTGCTGGATCTTGCGTTCGCAACCACGGATTTGCTCAACCATGCCACGTACGCTGTCGCACAGGCGTTCGATGGAGCGCGAGGTAAAACGGATGTTCATCAGCTCGTCGGATAGTTCCGACTGCATCTTGAGGTAGGCCTTGTCGTGCGGGCCCTTGCTGGCCAAGGCCTTCTGCATCTTGGTGTGCAGCGCCCGGATGGTCTTGAAGCGTTCGAGCGCGTCGGCCTTGAGCTGTAGCAGCGAGGCAGAAACGGCTGCCGGGCCGGCGTCGTCACTGCTTTCTTCGTCGTCTTCCTCAGCTTCGTCTTCTTCCGGCAATTCTGCGGCGGGGGCTTCTTCGATCGCGTTCGGGTCAATCAGGCCGTCAACCAGTTCGTCGATGCGCATTTCCTCGGCTTCGACTTTGGTCGCCATTTCGAGAATGTCGTCAATCGTGGTCGGGCAGGCGGAGATCGCCTGGACCATGTGTTTGAGGCCTTCTTCGATGCGCTTGGCGATTTCGATTTCGCCTTCGCGGGTGAGCAGTTCGACCGTGCCCATTTCACGCATGTACATGCGGACCGGGTCGGTCGTGCGGCCGAATTCGGAGTCAACGGTGGACAATGCCTGTTCAGCCTGCGCTTCGACTTCTTCGTCATCGGTGGCGGCGGCGGCGGTGTCCGACATCAATAGGTCTTCGGCAGCCGGGGCTTCGTCGAAGACCTGGATGCTCATTTCGCTGAAGGTCGAGATGATGGCTTCGATACTTTCGGCATCGACAACATCGTCCGGCAGGTGATCGTTGATTTCGGCGTAGGTCAGGTAACCCCGTTCCTTGCCGAGCTTGATCAGGGCCTTGAGGCGTGTCTTGCGCGCTTCGGCGTCAAGCGGTTCCGGAGTTTCTGCTATTGCGCCTTCGAGCAGCGCCTTTTCGGCAGCCTTCTCCTTGGCTTTGCTGATGCGAGCCTTCGGGGCTTCCTTAGCAGTATCTTTTGCCTTGGCCATGAACACGATCCCTTGAATTGCGGAAAACCTCAAATTCTACCATAACTTAGCTTCACTTTCCCCGATTGGCGAGGAGCTGGATGTAAGCAAGCTTTTCTGCGGCGCTCAGGCCGGCGACCCCGAATTGCTGTGCTTTTGCCTGCAGTTCGGCGAAAGCGCGCTTTTGTCCGCCTTCCTGCAGCTTGTCCAGGGTGTCGCTGAATTCCAGATCGGACTCTTCTTCGTCAAACGGTTGGCCGAGAAGTTCCGAGGCGGCGTTTTCGATCATTGATTCCTCCGGCATGCCGCGCAGGCGTTCGCGCAGTGCGGCGTAACTGGTTGGATCGCCGCCGGCGTCCTGCATCAGGCTGTGCAGGCGAATCAGGGCCGGTTTTTCCGGGGTGTCCGGCAGCAGTTCGATCGGCAGGCGGGTAGCGAGTTGGGTTTGTGCAGCACCATGCGCAGCAGGTTGCGGGTCAGTGACGGCGCGCTGCGCTTGACCTTGGGCGGTGCGGCGGGGGCGTACGACTTCAGTTCGCAGAGCCGCTCGACCTCGCTTTGCACGAAGCCGCTGGCCTCGGCCAGGCGCTTGACCAGTTGCAGTCGGAGCAGCGGCGTCGGCAGCTTGTGCAGCAAGGGCTTGGCTTCGTAGATCAGTTGCGCCTTGCCCTCGGAACTGGTCAGGTCGCAGCGCTGGGCCAGTTCGCGCAGCAGGAAGTCCGAAAGCGGCATGGCCTGGGTAACCAGTCGGTCGAACTCCGCCTTGCCGTGGGCGCGGATGTAGCTGTCGGGGTCGTCTTCCTGGGGCAGGAAGACGAAGGCCAGGCGCTTGTTGTCGGCCAGCGCTTCGAGCGAATTTTCGAGGGCGCGCCAGGCGGCCTTGCGTCCGGCGTTGTCGCCGTCGAAGCAGAAGACGACCCGGTCGACCTGGCGCAGCAGCTTGGTGACGTGCGTTGCCGTGGTCGCCGTGCCGAGCGTGGCGACGGCATTGCCGACGCCGTTCTGGGCCAGTGCGATGACGTCCATGTAGCCTTCGGTGACGATGGCGGTGTCGGTGTCGCGCAGGGCCTGGCGGGCTTGCGGCAGGCCGAACAGTTCGCGGCCTTTTTCGAACAGCGGGGTTTCCGGCGAATTCAGGTATTTCGGCTCGCCCTGGTCGATGACCCTGCCGCCAAAGGCGATGATCTCGCCCTTGGGGTTGATGATCGGGATCATCAGGCGGTCGCGGAAGCGGTCGTAGCGTCGCCCGGCGTCGTTCTCGATGACCAGGCCGGCAATCTTGAGTTCGTCGGCGTTGTAGTCGGGAAAAACTTCCTGCAGGTTTTGCCAACCGTCCGGGGCGTAGCCCATGCCGTAGCGGGCGGCGATTTCGCCGGAGAGGCCGCGCTTCTTGCAGTATTCGATGGCTTTCGGCGA
>DAIMCQ010000415.1:0-2707 GCA_036726285.1 Azonexus sp. | reverse complement strand
GCGCTGCACCGAGTTGGTGTTGTGCACACCGGTCGCCAGCGCGTAGATGCGCGCCACATCGACGAAGATGCGCGAACCATATTTCTTCAGATCGATCTTGCCCGGCTGGTCCGGTTCGAGATCGGTCAGGAAGTCGCGAATCTTGCCGAGCGGCGGTTCGACATCGAGCGCATTGTGCGCCATCGCCCGCAGGAACATCGGGCTCGATGAAGTCTGCGCCAGCAGATGACGGCGCATCGCCTCGGCCAGTTCAGCCTTGCCGAACAAGGGCCGGAAGTCGAAGAAAATCGTCGCATTGAGCAGGGCTTCCGGTTGCGGTACCCGCACCCAGCTGGCGAACTGGTCCTTCCATTCTTCCAGCGTCAGGCACCACTGCGGATTGCTCGCCATGATGTTGCCCTTGCACAGCGGGAAGCCGCAACGATCCAGATCCTGATTCACGCCCAGCGCAAAGTCGAGGAAACGCCGGCGCATCGTATCGAGTGCGGCCGCATCGTGGCAGACGAAGACGATGCCGTTATCCTGGTCGGTACTGAAAGTCTGCTCGTCGCGCCCTTCCGACCCGAAGGCCAGCCATGCCCATTCGATGCCATCGAAATTGTGGCGTTCGAGATTGAGCTGGATGACGCGACGGGTCAGCGCATCGTTGAGCGCCGAGATGAACTGGGTCAGCTGTTCCGCCCCCACCCCCTGAGCGAGCATGTTGAAAGCCAGCTGTCGGACATCGGCCGCCGATTGCTGCAGCGAGGCGACATCATGCGCCCCTTCGATCGACTGCCGGATCTGGCGCAAACCGACCCGTTGCAAGGCAAACAGATCGCGTTCGGAAACCACGCCGGTCAGCTTGCCCTCGGCATCGGTCACCAGCACGTGGCGGATGCCGTTGGTGGCCATGGCCAGCATGGCATCGTAAGCGGTGGCATGCTCTTCGAGCATGAATGGCGAACTCGACATCGCCTGGCTGATCGGCGCACTGTGCGACAGATCGGCCAGCACCACCCGGTCGAGCAGGTCGGAACGGGTAAAGACGCCGACCGGACGACGGTCCTCGCCGACAATGACGAGCGAGCCGACGCCGGCTTGCGACATGGTTTCCAGTGCTCGGCGCAGCGGTGTTTCCGGCGTCACCGATACCGGCGAACGGGAGCCGATGCCGGCCAGCGGCGAATTCAGCGTCTGTTGCTCGCTGGCCCGCTGGGCAAATTGCAGCTGCAGCTGTCGCCGCGACTGGTCGAGCAGACTGGCGATGTACTGGGTGCAGAACAGGTTGAACGCCGGGCTGCTCGCCATCAGCAGCAGAAAATCCTCGGCCGGCAGCTGGTAGCAGAAAACGTCGTCGACCGCGGTATAGAGATTGGTCGAAGGACGCCCGGCCGTCACCGCCCCGATCGGGAAGCTCTCCCCTGCCCCCAGGCTGAGGATGGAGTATTCGGTCACCGTCACCTCGCCGGCCTGGCGTGCCTGCACCTTGCCCGACTCGATCAGGTAGAAGTAACGGACATTGCCGGCCGCCGGCCCGACAATCTCGCTACCGGCGGGATGAAAGACCAATTGCGCCTTGTCGGCGAAGAACTGCAGCGCCTCGGCCTTCATCTTGTTGAACGGCGCGTGATTCTTCAGGAAAGCCAAGGTATTGCCGGCCACCCGCCGGCGCCCTTCCTGCCGCAAGGACATTTCGACAGGCTCGACGTTTTTTTGCTCCGTTTGCGTAGTCACATCCACCTCGGTTTCAGAGTACATAGTTTAACTTGAGCCGCTGCTGCAGGCGTCGCGCCTGACGCAGCGATTCGCGCAGGATGGCGCGATCGACTTCGTTGAGCAGGGCCGGCTTGACGCCGTGGCCCGGGACATTGCCTTGCGCCAGATCGAGCACCTGCTGTTGCAGGCGCAGACGCAGCAGATGCGAGAATCCGGCGGCCACCGACCGGACATCCTCGGGCTGCATGCCCGCCGCCGGCGCCGCATTGGTCAGGCGGCCATTGGTATCCACGGCGACCTCGCCGGCTGCCAGCGCAAAAATGCGAGCAGCATCGACAAAGATCCGACTGCCGAATTTCTTCAGGTCGATTTCACCCTGCTGATCGGTCGCCACGTCACCGCGAAAGTTGAGCGGCACCTCGGCCTGCAAGGCATTGGCCGCCATCAGATGCAGGAAGGCCGGGGTATCGACCGTCAGCGCCAGCAGCAGGCGACGCAGGTCCTCGCCCAGCGCGTTGTCGCCGCACAGCGGGCGCAGATCGAAGAAGATGCTGGCGTTGAGCAAGGCATGCGGCTCGGGACGCCGTACCCAGTCGATGAATTTGCCGCGCCACTCGTCGAGCGACAGGCACCATTCGGGATTGCCCGCCATCACGTCGCCGCTGCACAGCGCAAAGCCGCACTCGGCGAGATGCCGATTGGCCTGCTGGGCAAAAGGCAGGAACAGCGCGCGCAAGGCTTCGGCCTCCTGGCTGTCGGCGGCATGGAAAATCAGGCCGTTGTCCTGATCGGTCAGGAAGGTCTGCTCCTGCCGCCCCTCGGAGCCCAGCACCAGCCAGCACCAGGCTACCGGCGGCAAGCGGTGCCGTCGGGCGGTCAATTCGACCACCCGACGGGTCAGTCGATCATTCAAACTGGAGATCAAGCGCACCACGGCCAGACCGCTCGCCCCTTCGGCCAGCACGGATCGGCAGATATCGGCAATCCGCGCCGCCAGCCCCGGCCCTTG
>DAIMCQ010000414.1:0-2794 GCA_036726285.1 Azonexus sp. | reverse complement strand
TCCCGTCATCGACCCCGACGGCGAAATCCGCCGGATGGCCATTTTCACCACCGACATCACCAAACAAAACGCCGCCTCGGCCGAGTTGCGAAAAAGCGAGGCGCAATACCGCTTTCTCGCCGAGAACACGGCCGACGTCGTCTGGCAGCTCGATCGCGAACTGCGCTTCGTCTATATCAGCAAGGCCGACGAGAACTTGCGCGGCATTCCCCACGAACAAGTGATCGGCACTTCGGTCTGGGACTTCTACCCGCCCCAAGGCAAGGCGATCCTGCTCGCCGCCATCGAAGCCCGCAACGCACGGGAAGCACGCGGCGAACGGGTGACCCAGCCGCTTTATATCGAAACGCCGCAACTGCGCGGCGACGGCAGCGAAGTCTGGGTGGAAACCGTATCGACGCGTATCTACGACGAAAGCGGCAAACTGACCGGCTACATCGGCGTCACCCGCAATATCGAGGAACGCCGGCGCTACCAGGCCATGCAGGAAACCGCCAATCAGCAGTTGCAGGCCCAACTCGCCGAAATCACCGTCCTGCAGAACCAGTTGCGGGAAAAGGCCATGCGCGATGGCCTGACCGGTCTCTACAACCGCCACTACCTGCACGAGACCCTGCCCCGCGAACTCGCCCGGGCCGAACGCGAAGCGCAGCCCCTGGCCGTGGTGATGATCGACATCGACCATTTCAAGGCCATCAACGACACCCATGGCCACATGGCCGGCGACCAGGCCCTGCAACGGATCGCCGAAATCCTCCTGCAGCAGACCCGGGACAGCGACCTGGTCTGCCGCTTCGGCGGCGAGGAGTTCCTCGTTGCCTTGCCCGGCATGACGCTGCAGGACGCGCTGACCCGGACCGAGAGATGGCGGGCGGCCATCGCCGCTATCCGACTGGAACATGCCGGCCGTTGCTTCCAGCTCACCGCATCGCTCGGCATCGCGGCCTTTCCCGATCACGGCCGGCACGATGCCACGCTGCTCGAAAACGCCGATACGGCACTCTATGCCGCCAAACACGCCGGGCGCGACCGGATTCGTGCCTACACCGCTGCGACAAGCCCGGCGCACAAGCCATAATCCCCGGCACGGCCGATCAGCGCCGCGATGGACCGTCCCTGCTGGTAAAATTGCCCCCTTTGCCTTTGTATTGACTGGAACACCCATGAAACGAACCCGCTTCGGCTCGCGCGACCGTCTTTCGCGCGATGCTGCCGAACTCCAGCGCCTGTCCACCGGCCTCTCCGAATCCGGCGGCAAACTGGAAGACAGCTACTGGGAAAGCCAGCTCGCCGAAATGGTCGACAGCCTGCTCAAGAACGGCGCTGAAGACGACATCAACACCGCCCTCGACCGTCTGTTCGAAGCCAATCCCCGCGCCCACGACGAACTGGCCGACATGGTCGAATCGCGCGCCGAAACCGGCCGCATGGATTTCCACGGCAGCGAATTCGACATCCAGCTCTTCGCTGCGCCGGTGCTCGCCTGGTCCCGCTTCTCCATCCCCGCCAGCCCGCTGCCGAAGAGCACGGTCGACGCCCTCGCCGTGCACCTCGGCGCCCATGTCTTCGGTGCCGACAGCCGCATCGCGCTCGCCGATTTCCTGTTCAGCCCGGACCAGTTGCCGCGCAGCTTCTGCGACACCTGGCAACTGACCCAGGCCCTCGGCCTGGCAACGCTGGCCGGTCAGCACCTGACCGTGGACACCAGCGGCATGGCCGAAACCAACCGCTTCCTCTCCGACGTCCGCTACCTGGTGGGCAGCGTCGCCGTACCGCGCGGCAAGCCGCTGTTCCGCTGGAACGAGAAGGATGGCAACAAGGACGCCGCGCTCAAGGAATGGATCAAGCAGGGCAGCCCCAACCTCGAACCGCTGCTCACCGGCTGCGCCTGGCAACCCCTGCTGCCGGACGCCTACCACGCCGCCTGCCGCAATGCCGACCGCCTCTCCCGTCCCTATTCGCTGAAAGCCTCGGTCGCCTTCCTGCAGACCATGCTCGGCCTGATGCCGGCCGACATCCGCGCCGTCGTCGGTCCCTGCTACGACCGCCGCATGGAGGAATACCGCGTCGGCCTCGGCCCCAAGGACAAGGACGAGACCTATCACGGCATCGTCTGGCCGCTCCTTGGCGCCGAGGACGAAGCCACCGATGCCGCCGGCGAAATCGAAGCCGTACTGCGCGAGGCCGGCGTCAAGGACGTGCTCTTCCTCGACCATCACTTCCCGATGGAATTCTGCGACGACTGCGGTTCGCCGCTCTACCCCAACGCCGAAGCCGAACTGGTGCATGCCGAAATGCCGGAGCAAGCGGCTGCCAACTCGCAAGCCCTGCATTAAGCCGATAGCCGGAACCGTTCCCCCTGCGGGAACGGCATCCCGGCCGGGAACCCGCCATGAGCACATCCTCCAATCAAGACTGGCTGGCGCGCAGCCAGGCCGCCGTCTGGCATCCCTGCACGCAAATGCAGCACCATGCGCAAACCGGCTCGCCCAGCCACCTGCCGCTGGTGCCGATCGCCCGCGGCAGCGGCGCCTGGCTCTACGACTTCGATGGCAAGCGCTACCTCGATGGCATCAGCTCGTGGTGGACCAACCTGTTCGGCCACGCCAACCCGCGCCTCAACGCCGCCTTGCGCGAGCAACTCGACAGCCTCGAACACGTCATGCTGGCCGGCTTCACGCACCAGCCAGTGATCGAGCTGTCCGAACGCCTGTCGGCACTGACCGGCGGCGCGCTCGGCCATGCCTTCTACGCCTCGGATGGCGCTTCGGCCACCGAGATCGCGCTGAAGATG
>DAIMCQ010000413.1:0-2801 GCA_036726285.1 Azonexus sp. | reverse complement strand
GCCATCGCCCCGTACCTGCCCCTCGCCGAGACGCTCGGCCGCTTCTTCGCCCAGTACTCGCGGGGCGGGGTTCGGACCGTGACCCTCGAGGTCGCCGGCGAGCTGGCCGCCCACGATGCCACGCCGCTCCAGGCCGCAGGGACATCCGAAATTCCGACCCGGCGCAGCCGTGCGCCCCGGCCATGCCATCGCTTCGTGCGGCGAGTTTTCGCCATGCTCAAGATGCGCCTTCAGCGACGTGGGGCAGATCCCAATATGGGGTCGGTCCAAAACGATTCTGCAGAAACTCGATGAAAGCACGGACCTTCAATGGCAAATGCCGATTCGGCAGATGGACGGCATAGATATAGCGGTCGGTCGGCACATGCCCCTGCAAAACCTCGACCAGGCGGCCTTCCTGCAAATCCTTGCCAATAATGAAGGTGGGCAGCACGGCCAGTCCGAGGCCGCCGAGAACCGCCTGCGACAGCGCCTCGTCATCGTTGATGCGCAAGGTACCGGAGACGGGGATCGCGACCTCGCCGTCGCGGTCTGCAAGATGCCAGACGCCTTGCGTATTCATGAAGGTGTAGTCGAGACAATTGTGTTTGCTCAGATCTTCGGGAACCAGCGGAATTCCCCGACGGGCCAAATAGGCGGGACTGGCGCAGATTTTTCGACGAATCGGCGCCAGCGGCCGGGCCACCAGGTTTTGGCCGGGAGCCCAGGTGATGCGCAGGGCAATGTCGTACCCCTCGTCGGCGAGATCGACCAGGCGGTCGCTGATGGTCAGGTCGATGCTCAGGTCGGGGTAGCGGGCCATAAAGTCGGGCAAGGCAGAAGCGACGTGCATCGTGCTGAACGCCACCGGGGCGCTGATCTTCAGTTTGCCGCGTGGTTCCTGGTGCAGACGGGAGATCGTCGTATCGGCCTGGCTCAGTTCTTCCAATATCCGGTCGCAATGCTCGAAATAGGCTTCGCCGACATCGGTCAGGCTCAGGCTGCGCGTACTTCGATGCAACAGGCGGACACCCAGTTCGCTCTCCAGGCGGGCGATCGCCTTGCTCACCCGCGACTTGGAGACATCAAGCCGGCGTGCCGCCTCGGAAAAACTGCGCACCTTGACCACGTGAGCAAAGAACAGCATGTCGTTGATGTCGTGCACCCGGCTCTCCGATTGTTATTAAATTGGAAACAGTTTTGTTCAAATTCGGTGGCTTATCAAGCCCGGACTCCGACTCTATTATCGAAGCTTCCAGAAACGGCCGAGTCGCCTTCTCAATAAAGCACAAAAAAATCAGTGAGAACGCCCGCGATTGACCTGTCCGCCACGGCTGTTGGCGCATCCCGCTGCCCCTGTCCGCCCACCATCCCGGATTATTGCACCAAGATGGGGTGCTCATTGTTGCGGTTTGGCTATCAATTCAGGCGCTACCTGTCTTGGTTTGACGCGCCGGTTTCCACCCGATTTCAATCATTCACGACATGTAACGAGCCAGGGAGAGATGATGCGTTACCAGCATTTTGAGGATTTCATCCAGCACGTAGCCGCCCGCAACCCGGGGCAACCGGAGTTCCTGCAGGCCGTCAGCGAAGTCATCGAAAGTCTTTGGCCGTACATTGCCGAGCACCCGAAATATGCCGAGCACGGCCTGCTCGACCGTTTGGTCGAGCCGGAGCGCGTCGTCATGTTCCGCGTCTCGTGGGTCGACGACCAGGGCGAGGTGCAGGTCAATCGCGGCTACCGGATCCAGCATTCCTCGGCCATTGGCCCTTACAAGGGAGGCATCCGTTTTCATCCCTCGGTCAACCTGTCCATCCTCAAGTTCCTGGCTTTCGAGCAGACCTTCAAGAATGCGCTGACCACGCTGCCGATGGGCGGTGGCAAGGGCGGCTCCGATTTCGATCCGAAGGGGCGCAGTCCGGGAGAAGTGATGCGTTTCTGCCAGGCTTTCGTCAGCGAACTTTTCCGCCACATCGGTTCAGACACGGATGTGCCGGCCGGCGATATCGGTGTCGGCGGCCGCGAAGTCGGTTTCATGGCCGGCATGATGAAAAAGTTGTCGAACCGCGCTGACTGCGTATTCACCGGCAAGGGCCTGAGTTTCGGCGGTTCGCTGATTCGCCCGGAAGCGACGGGTTACGGCACGGTGTATTTTGCCGAGCAGATGCTCAAGCAGCAGGGGCGCAGTTTCGAAGGCTTGCGGGTCAGCGTTTCCGGCGCCGGCAATGTGGCGCAGTACTCGATCGAGAAAGCCATGGCCCTTGGTGCCACGGTCGTCACGGTATCGGATTCGAGCGGCACGGTGGTCGACGAAAGCGGTTTTACGCCGGAAAAGCTGGCCGAACTGATGGCGGTAAAAAACCATCTTTACGGCCGCGTCAGCGATTACGCCAAGCGGGTCGGCGCCGCCTTTCATCCCGGCTTGCGGCCGTGGCAGGTACCGGTCGATATCGCCTTGCCGTGCGCCACGCAGAACGAACTGGACGGCGAAGATGCCAGGACCCTGGTCAAGAATGGCGTGATCTGCGTGGCCGAAGGCGCCAACATGCCATCGACGGCCGAGGCCGCCAAGATCTTCGAGGCGCACGGCGTGCTCTATGCGCCGGGCAAGGCCAGCAATGCCGGCGGGGTGGCCACCTCAGGCCTGGAAATGAGCCAGAATGCGATGCGCCTGTCCTGGCCGCGCGAAGAAGTCGACGCCCGACTGCGCGAAATCATCTGCAACATCCATGAAGCCTGCCTGAACTACGGCCGCGCGGCAGACGGCAAGGTCAGCTACGTCAATGGCGCCAACATCGCCGGCTTCGTCAAGGTGGCC
>DAIMCQ010000412.1:0-2834 GCA_036726285.1 Azonexus sp. | reverse complement strand
ACAAGAAAAAGCACGGAGAATAAGCATGGCTGTGACCTTGAGCGACAAGGCAGCAAAACACGTTGCCAACTACCTGACCAAGCGGGGCAAGGGCGTCGGCCTGCGCCTCGGCGTGCGGACCAGCGGCTGTTCCGGCATGGCTTACAAGCTGGAGTTTGTCGACGAGGTCGATCCCGAGGATATGGTCTTCGAAAGCAATGGCGTCAAGGTGTTTGTCGACGCGAAGAGCATGCCCTATCTGGAAGGGATGGAACTCGATTTCGCCCGCGAAGGCCTCAACGAAGGTTTCAAGTTCAATAACCCGAACGTGAAAGATCAGTGCGGCTGCGGCGAATCGTTTAACGTCTGATGGACCTGCGAGCCGACCATTTCGCCTTGTTCGGACTGAATCGGGCCTTCCGGCTCGATCTTTCCGATCTCGACTCGCGCTATCGCGATATTCAGGCGCAGGTGCATCCCGACCGTTTCGTCAATGCCGGCGATGCCGAGCGTCGCCTCTCGATGCAGTGGGCGACGCACGCCAACGAGGCCTACCAGACGCTGAAAAAGCCGCTGGAGCGGGCCAAGTACCTGTTGCAACTCGATGGCCACGACATCCAAGCGGAAAACAATACCGCGATGCCGGCCGATTTCCTGATGGAACAGATGGAGTGGCGCGAGGCCGTCATGGAAGCGCGTACCGGCGGCGACCACCACGAACTGGAACATCTGCATAACCGTCTGCGCGCTGATGTCTTGACCCGTTATGAAGAACTCGGCGACCTGCTCGAGCAAGGCGAGGCTGTTCTTGCCACCGACCGGGTACGGCGCCTGATGTTCCTGGAAAAACTTTTGTACGAAATCGACGACGCGCTGGCGTCGCTGGAAGAATAAAAATGGCCTTGTTTCAAATTGCCGAGCCTGGTGAGTCGGCGGCACCTCACGAGCACAAGCTCGCCATCGGCATCGATCTCGGCACGACCAATTCGCTGGTCGCCACCGTGCGCAGCGGCCTGGCCGTTTGCCTGAACGACGAGCAGGGCCGGGCGCTGCTGCCCTCGGTCGTCCGTTACCACGCCGACAACAGTACCGTCGTCGGCTACGACGCCCAGATCAAGCAGGCGATCGACCCCCACAACACCATCGTTTCCGTCAAGCGCTTCATGGGCCGTGGCCTGAAGGACATTGCCCACGTCGAATCGATGCCCTACGACTTCGTCGAGGCGCCGGGCATGGTCAAGGTCAAGACCATCGCCGGCATCAAGAGTCCGGTCGAGGTTTCGGCCGAAATCCTGAAGAACCTCAAGGAGCGTGCCGAAGTGGCGCTGGCCGGCGAACTGGTTGGCGCGGTGATCACCGTGCCGGCCTATTTTGACGACGCCCAGCGCCAGGCCACCAAGGATGCCGCCAAGCTGGCCGGCCTGAACGTGCTGCGCCTGCTCAACGAACCGACCGCCGCCGCCATTGCCTACGGGCTGGATAATGCTGCGGAAGGTGTCTACGCGGTCTATGACCTGGGCGGCGGCACCTTCGACATCTCCATCCTCAAGCTGACCAAGGGCGTTTTCGAAGTGATGGCCACTGGTGGCGATTCGGCACTGGGTGGCGATGATTTCGACCACCGGATTTTTTGCTGGGTGATCGAGCAGGCCAAGCTGCAGCCGCTGTCGCCGGAGGATGCCCGTCTGCTGATGATGCGCTGCCGCGAAGCCAAGGAATACCTGACCAATCATCCGGAAGCGCAGGTCACCGTGCGCCTGAGTTCGGGTGAAGTGGTCGATATCAAACTCGATGTCGCGACCTTTGCCGAAATCGCCCAGACGCTGATCTCAAAGACCATGCAGCCGGTCAAGAAAGCGCTGCGCGACGCCGGCCTGCGGGCCGATGACGTCAAGGGCGTGGTCATGGTCGGCGGTTCGACCCGCATGCCGCAGGTGCAAAAGGCGGTAGGCGATTTCTTCCGCCAGGAGCCGTTGACCAATCTCGATCCGGACAAGGTCGTGGCGCTTGGCGCCGCCACCCAGGCCAACCTGCTGGTCGGCAACAAGACCGGCAAGGACGACTGGTTGCTGCTCGACGTCATTCCGCTGTCGCTTGGCCTGGAAACCATGGGCGGCCTGACCGAGAAGGTCATCCCGCGCAATGCGACGATTCCGACCGCCCGCGCCCAGGAATTCACCACCTTCAAGGATGGTCAGACGGCGATGGCGATCCATGTCGTGCAGGGCGAGCGTGAGCTGGTCGCCGATTGTCGTTCGCTGGCCCGTTTTGAACTGCGTGGCATTCCGCCGATGGTGGCCGGGGCGGCGCGTATCCGGGTGACTTTCCAGGTCGACGCCGACGGCCTGCTGTCGGTATCCGCCCGCGAACAGACTACCGGCGTCGAGTCGAGTGTTACCGTCAAGCCGTCCTATGGCTTGTCCGACGACGAAATCGCCGGCATGCTCAAGGATTCGATGGAGCACGCCAAGGATGACGCGATGAATCGCGCCCTCAAGGAAGCCATTGTCGAAGCCCAGCGCATGATCGAGGCGACCGAAGCGGCGATGAAGGAAGATCCGCATCTGCTCAACGAAGCCGAAACCGCGAAGATCGTCGCGACCATCGACAAGCTGCGGCAGACCATGGCCGGCGACAATCGCCGCCACATCAACCTGGCGATGGACGATCTCGGTTTCGAGACCCAGGCCTTCGCCCATCGCCGCATGGATCAAAGCATCAAGAAAGTGTTGTCCGGCCGCAAGGTCGACGACATCAAAATGGGAGAAGACGCATGACGCAACTGATCGTCCTGCCGCACGTTGAAAACTGCCCCGAAGGCGCCGTCATCGAGGCGGAAGAGGGCAAGTCCATCT
>DAIMCQ010000411.1:0-2835 GCA_036726285.1 Azonexus sp. | reverse complement strand
TGGGCCTGCGGCTAATTGCCGCACTGCCGGTGCTTCAAGCCATTGTCATGGGACGCTTCTTGGCCAGTTTGCGTTGCAGGGTACGCCGGTGCATCTTGAGGGCGCGGGCGGTGGCGGCAATGTTGCCGGCATGTTCGGCCAGGGTGCGCTGGATGTATTCCCACTCCAGGTGCTGGACGGTCATCCGGTCTTCGGCGGGGATTTCCGGAATCTCGATTCTGTCGTCGATCAGTGCCTTGACGATGTCGCTGACGCTGGCCGGCTTGGGCAGATACTGGCTGGCACCCAGTTTGAGCGCGCCAACGGCGGTCTGGATGCTGGCGTAGCCGGTGAGGATGACGATACGGGCGGCAGGGGCGATGTCGAGTAGCGGCTGAATCAGATTCAGGCCGGACTGGCCTGCGAGGTTCAGATCGAGCAGGATGTATTCGGGGTCGCCACGTTGGCAGGCCGCCAGGCTTTCCTCGACGCTGTCGGCGGTGCTGACGACGAAACCACGCCGGGCCAGGGAGCGGGCCAGGACTTCGCGGTAGTTTTCGTCGTCGTCGATGATGAGCAGGTGGCGGTCTTCGGGGGTCATGTTACGGCTTCCGGTTTTTCGGGGAGAGGGAGGTCGAGATGAGCGCGGGTACCGCCCGCAGCTCTGGCTTGCAGCGAGAGCGTGCCGCCCAGACGTTCGATGGCGGTTCGGGAAAGCAGCAGGCCGATGCCCATGCCGGTGGCCGACATGATCGGCGTGCCGCTGGCAAAGGCCGCCAGTTCTGCGGACGAGATGCCATGGCCGTTGTCGTCGATCGACAGGGCCAGGTGTTGCCCGACGATCTTGCCGTGCAGCTTGATTTCCGAGGCATTGGCCTTGTCGGCGTTGTCGAGCAGATTGGTCAGGGCTCTTTCCAGCGGAATGTCGAGCGGTGCACTGCAGTGTCCGAACTCCTCGCTGTAGTGGCCGATGATGCAGGCTCGGGGGTGCAGCGCCTGCCAGGCGCCGACAATGCCGTTCAGCCAGGTATCGAGCGCCATGTCGCTGGGCGCATCGGCTCCGCCATCGCGTGAATGCCCGGCCCGCAGGGTCAATTGGGTCAGTGCCTGTTTGCAGGTGGCGACCTGGCGTTGCATCAGGCCCAGATCGGGGCGCAGCGCATCAGGGAGTACGGCTTCGTCCATCCATTCGTCGATCAGCAGGCTCAGGGTGGCGAGCGGGGTGCTCAGTTCATGCGCCGCACCGGCGGCCAGGCTGCCCATCGAAATCAGCCAGTCATTGCGGATCGCCTGCTCACGGGCCTCGGCCAGCGCGGTGTCGCGCTCGCGTACGGCCCGGGTCATTTGCAGGATGAACCAGATGACGACGATGGCGGAAACGACAAAGACCAGCCACATGCCAAGCAGGTGCAGATGCGTCGCAGTTTGCGAATCGGCGATGGCCAGCGGCTGGTGATACCGCCACAGGAAACTGTAGGTGAGGATGGCGGTTGCACCGAGCAACCAGGCCTGGGCGCGCCCGAGCACGATGGCGCCGATGGCGACCAGGGGCAGGAAAATCGAGATCAGCGGATTGCTGGCGCCGCCGGAAAGGTAGATGTAGCTGCCCCAGCTGGTCAGGTCGAAAAAGAGCTGGATCAGCGGCGAGAACATCGGCAAGCCTTCGCTGCTGCCGCTGTTGAACACCTGGGCGAGATGCAGGCAGGCGTTGATGGCGGCGATGAAGGTGGCGAAGGCGAGCAGGCGGGGCATCAGGCTGGCCGAACCGAGAATGTTCGGGCTGATCAGGGCGGCAGCCAGCATGGCCAGCACCGACAGCCAGCGCAAGTTGATCAGACGGGCCTGGGTTATTTGGGTCAGCGAACTAATCAAGGTGCCTGCCATGCCAAAAAAGAAGCCCCGGTGCCGGGGCTTGAAGTCGAGAGGTGTCCGGTTTCAGGAACACTTGGCTGGTGACTATAGGGATGGCGGCCGAAGCCGGGAAGTGACCAATTGTCGCGCCCGGATGGCTGGGGGGCGACAAATTGTCATGCGGCGTTTGGTCACTTCTCCCGTGTCGTTGTCATGGGGAGAATCGCCGCGTCCATCGTTTCCTTAGCCTGGACACACCTCCACGGGCGCACTGCTGCCAAGCGGTGCGCCCAACTCCATAGATCATTCTTGCGCGAGGAACCCATGCCGCAAAGTGGCAATCCGGATAACTTTCGTCAGCGTTCGCGCCCCGGACTGGGGCGGCATCTCGTGTTGGTCCTGATCCTCAAGGTGCTCGTACTGACCGGCCTTTGGCATGCCTTCATCAAGCCGAATCGGGTCAAGGTCGATGCCGGTGCGATGAGTGCCCGCATGGCCGAGCCATCCAATCAAACAACCAGGGAGAATAGTCATGATCGATTCAACGGTCGTTGACCTGTCGCGGCTGCAATTTGCCGCGACGGCGCTGTACCACTTCATATTTGTACCATTGACGCTGGGCCTGTCCTGGCTGCTGGTCGTCATGGAAGCCGCTTACGTGATGAGCGGCAAGGAGATCTACCGGGACATGACCAAGTTCTGGGGCAAGCTGTACGGCATCAATTTTGCGCTCGGGGTGACCACGGGGATCACCATGGAGTTCCAGTTCGGCACCAACTGGGCCTATTACTCGCACTACGTCGGCGACATTTTCGGGGCGCCGCTGGCGATCGAGGGCTTGATGGCCTTCTTCCTGGAGTCGACCATGGTCGGCTTGTTCTTCTTCGGCTGGAATCGACTGTCCAAGGCCGGTCACCTGGCCGTCACGGCGCTCATGGCGCTGGGCACCAACCTCTCCGCCGTGCTCATCCTGATCGCCAACGGCTGGATGCAGGACCCGGTCGG
>DAIMCQ010000410.1:0-2836 GCA_036726285.1 Azonexus sp. | reverse complement strand
TTCTCCGGTGCTGACCGAGGCCGAGCGGCAGAGCTATTACCGTTTGCCTTTCGACGCTTCTGCCATCGCCGGGCAGGTTGAGCGTTTGCTTGCCGCCGAGGCGCTGGTGCTGGTGTTTCCGACCTGGTGGTTCGGCTTTCCGGCAATCTTGAAGGGCTGGTTTGACCGGGTCTGGGGGCCTGGGGTGGCTTACGATCATGCCAGCGATCTGGGGCCGATTCGGCCGCGCCTGCTTAATCTGAAGCACGCGCTGGCGATCACTTCGCTCGGGTCGCCGTGGTGGGTGGATCGCCTGCTGCTGTGGCAGCCGGTCAGGCGCATCCTGAAAACGGCTTTGCTGGGCACTTGCGCGCCGGCTTGCCGCTTCGGGATGCTGTCGTTGTACCAGGCTGAGAAACTCGATTCGGCTCAGGTTCGGCGCTTTTCCTTGCGCATTGAAAGGGCCTTGGCGCGCTGGTCGTGACGCAGGCCGGGATTCGCGCGCTGCGGCGGGTGGCTGTCTGAGACTGGTCGTTCTCTATCGGCTGGGGGGCTCAGGCGCTGGCGAAACGGCTGCGCAGATACTTGATGATCTCGCCGGATTCGTAGAGCCACTGCGTATTGCCGGCCGGATCGGTGACTTTCAGGCAGGGCACTTTGGCCATGCCGCCACCGCTGATCAGCGCATCCCGGTGGGTTCCGGCGTGTTGCGCATCAAGCCGTTCTACCTTGAGGGCGAGACGGCGCATTTCCTGGCGTACCTTGATGCAAAACGGGCAGGTCTTGTACTGGTAAAGGACGAGGCTGGCGCATTGCTGGTCGACCTCGGCCTGGCTTGCGGCGGAACGCACGACCCCCTTGGGTCGGGTGACGAACTCGCCGAGCAGCATGAAGGGGCCGATGACGATCCGCAGGGTTTTGAAGAAGGCTCTGACTACTGTTTTCATGGGGGATGATTTGCTTCCGTTAATGGACGGGCTTAAGGCAGTCGGTTCGCCATGGAGTTCCGCGCGCCACGAATTGACTTGTCCGGCGTAGCAAGCTAACCCAGCCGCCCAATCCGCTCTGCCGCAGTCTGTAAATGCCTGTCCAGCGCAACAAGGCATTCGGCAAATCCGGCACTGATTCCCGCTTCCTTGTTCAGGCGCTCCGCGTAGCTCTGTGCCAGGGCCAGTGCCTGGCGCCATTGGGCGGTGCCGGTCTGGCTGTCGAAGCCGGCGGCCGGTAGCGTGGCGGGGAGTTCGCCGCTGCTGCGCGGGGCGAAGACCATGGGGAGCATGTCGTAAGCCGGAGCCAGATGGTAGGGGCGGCCGCTATCGGTGACGAAGGAGAGGTTGCCGGGGTGCATGTCGGTGTTGCCGATCAACGTGCCGAAGGCGTGCAGCAGGCAGGCGCTCTCATGGGCGGCGCGGCTGATATGACGCTCGACGAGCAGGCGGGCGGTGATGGCCGGCCAGCCGCCGCGGCCGAGGCCGACGAATTCGGCATCCATGGCACTGAGCGAGATGAGGCCGCGTCGGCCGTGCGGGCCGATGCGGTCGAAACGCTCGACTTCGAGAAAGCGCTGTCGGCCGTGGTCGAGGATGCGCGTCGCGACGGCAGGGATATCGTTTTCGCGCAGCAGCGTCAGGGCGTGGTGTTCGGCCAGCAACAGGTCGCGCCAGCGTTGCGCGACAGGGTTGTCGGTGCCTGCTGCGGCATCGAGCGAGAACTTGACCAGCACGTGGCGCGGGCCGTTGGCGGTTTCGGCATAGGCGCCGAACTTGGGTTGCTCGCCGCCGGCCGACGAAGCCGGGGTTTCGCCGCTCAGCGCTTGCCGGGCGCGTTCGGCGTAGGCGGCGGCAAGCCCCGTCGCTGGCAGCGCCACCGGCTCGGGGTGCTCGATGAAGTGCTGGCGCCCGGCATCGCCGATGATCAGGTTGCCAACCCCGTCGGTGCCGGCCTGGCTGAGCAAGGCGCGCAGGATGTGTTCTTCCTGCCAGTCGCCGAGGCGGGGCGGCAGGCCAAGCGTTTCAGCCTGGGCGGCAACAAAGGCGCGGCCGAGAAAGCCCTGCGGTCGCATGTCGTCCAGCCACCAGGGAAAGCCTTCGCTGTGGTTGCTACTGCCGTCGGCGTTGGTCATCACGTAGCCGGCAGGTAGCACCGGGCTGAGCAGCCCGAGCGCCTCGATCTGGCCGGCCGGCGTAACGCGGTAGATGGAAATGTCGGGTTGGGCCAGCAAGGGGCGGCGCAGCGCGTAATGAATAGATCGATACGGGCCAAAACGGATGACCTGATTGCCCAGTGATTGCATGGCGCGCGACAGCGTCGCCTGGCTGATGCCAATTTTTTCAGCCAGTTGGCGGGCAGTGAGCGGGCCGGTCGCAAGCTGTGTGCGTATGCTTAAGGCGTGATCCGGTGTGGGCATAAATTGATCAATGAATAGATTAGTGCATTGATCATAGTCATGATTTAGCGGCTTGGCTATGGCAGCGACGGTGATGCGGCCAATTTGCTTGCGCCGCAGGTTGGCCTGAGCGTCAGCATGCCTTGGCCCAAGGTTTTGGCCCCGATCGCTCATTTAAAGTTTTACGCGGCATCAAGCGCATTCGGCCGGGCGTGCCCGGCCGTTGTTTGTCGCTTGGCGCAGCCGAATCGACGCGGCGCCGCTTGCCGTCACGATGCCGCCGCGACGGCTTCGTTCTGGCTGCTCTTGTCGGTGTAGCGATCCATGTACAGGTAGATCACCGGCGTCAGGTACAGGGTCAGCAGTTGCGACAGCATCAGGCCGCCGACCACGGCCAGGCCGAGCGGCTGGCGGACTTCGGCGCCGGCGCCGATGCCGAGGGCGATGGGCAGGGTGCCGACCAGCGCGGCC
>DAIMCQ010000409.1:0-2842 GCA_036726285.1 Azonexus sp. | reverse complement strand
AGGATTCGCGGTGACCGAGCGTGATGGTGCCGGTTTCCTTGATCTTCTTGAGGGTCAGCGATTCTTCGGCATGGACCGGCGCAAAAGCGGAAGCACCGAGGACGGTAGCGAGAGCAGCGACAAGGGCAATTCGTTTCATGACATCTCCAGATGAAAAAGAAACCGCGGTTCGGTTCCGATGGCAATTACTACGCAGGGGACGTGCCAGCCGCAAGGACTTGGCAAACAAAGGATTCGGGATTGATTTCATTGACAATTTGCCTGGACACAATACACCGAGCGCCGAAATTCCGACACCATCCCGAAAACAGCCATCGGATTTCCGACACCCCGGCCGGCCACGCCCGTCCTGATGGGCGTCTCGCTCGCTGCATTCCCCTGCCCCACGCAAGCTGGAAACTGTGTTTCAATTAACCGGTTTCCGCCTCGCCGTCACCCGGTCGCTATTGCAGCGCCCCGGCGGCCATCTCGCCCGACTCATGAACATCACCCCCTTCCAGGCGCTGGCCTGCCCGCTCGACGGCGCCCCGCTGCAGCGCCATGACACCGCCTGGCGCTGCCCGGCCGGCCACAGCTTCGATATCGCCAGCCAGGGCCATACCCATTTGCTGCCGGTGCAGAAAAAGCGCTCGCTCGACCCGGGCGACAGCAAGGAGATGGTTGCCGCCCGCCGCCGCTTTCTCAACAGCGGCGCCTACCAGCCGATTGCCGCCGCAGTCGGCCGCGCCGTGCTGGCTGACTTGGAGGCCGACGGCCAACTGAGTTGCCTCGATGCCGGTGCCGGCGAAGGCTACTACCTGCGCCAACTGGCCACGGCCGGCAGCCCCGGCCAGCAATTGACCCTGCTCGGGCTGGATATTTCGAAATGGGCCGTGCTCGCCGCCGCCAAACAGGATCGCCGCCCCAACTGGGTGGTCGGTAGCAACGCCAACCTGCCGATCCTGTCGGGGACGCTCGACCGGCTGCTGTGCATGTTCGGCTTCCCGGTCTATAGCGAGTTCGCCCGCGTCCTGAAGACTGGCGGCCTGCTGCTGCAGGTCGATGCCGGGCCGGAACACCTGCGCGAACTGCGGGAAATCATCTATCCCAGCCTGAAAGCCGAGCGCAATCAGGCACCCCCGGAACCGGAAGGCTTCCGCCAGCAGGGCAGCGAAAGCATCCGCTTCCAGCTCGACCTGAGCGGTAGCGAAACGATCGCCGACCTACTGGCCATGACGCCGCATCTCTATCGCGCCAGCGCCGAGGGCCGGGCCCGGGCCGCCGCCCTGACCACGCTGTCGGTCAACGTCGATGCTCGCCTGAGCAGCTTCGTCCGCACGGCGGCCGTTTGAGATCAAGCATGCAAATCGATCTGGCGGTTTTCCCGGATGACGGCAACGAACTCCGGCAGGTGATCGGCGAATACATCGCCTGGCTCGACATGGACCTTTCCTATCGCGGCTTCGCCGAAGAGATGGCACGCTTCGACAGGCTGTTCACGCTGCCCAGCGGCCTGTTCCTGATTGCCCGCCAAGCCGGGCAGATTGCCGGCTGCGTTGGCCTGCTGCGCCATGACGAGACGACCGCCGAAGTCAAACGCCTCTACGTCCGCCCAGCCTTTCGCGGTCAGCAACTGGGTGAAGCCCTGATCCATCGGCTGATCGCACAGGCCCGCCAATTGGGATTCCGCCGCCTGATTCTCGATGCCGTGCCGCAAACGACGGTCGCCCAAGTGTTGTACGAACGCCTTGGCTTCACCGAGATTGCGCCCTACTACGCCAATCCGGTTATCGGTACCCGATTTTTCAGCCTGCCGCTGAACTGAGTACGGATGCCCTGCCGCCTGGTGATCTTCGACTTCGACGGCACCCTGGCCGATTCGATGCCATTCTTTCTCGGCGTCTTCAATCAGGTCGCCGACCGCCACGGTTTCCAGCGCATTGACCCGGCCGATGCACCGCACTTTCGTCACCAGAACGCCCGCCAGTTAATGCAGTTGGTTGGCTTGCCGGCCTGGAAACTGCCGCAAGTCACCGCCAGCTTCATCGCCTTGATGCGGCAAGGCGCCGGGCAGATTCCGCTCTTTCCCGGCATCCCCGAAGCATTGATCCAACTGGCGCAGGCCGGCCGCAAGCTTGCCATCGTCACCTCGAACAGTCAGGACAACGTCGAACGGATTCTGGGCCGGGAAAACATGGCCCTGATCGAGCACATCGAATCCGGCATGTCGCTCTTCGGCAAGACCGGCCGACTGCGCCGGACGCTGAAAACGACCGGCATTTCGCCCGCCGAGGCAATCTACATCGGCGACCAGAGCACCGACCTCGAAGCGGCCCGCGCCCTCGACCTTGCCTTCGGCGCCGTGGCCTGGGGTTACGGCAGCATCGAATCGCTCAGGCCGTTCCGGCCGGACCGCGAGTTCTCAAGCGTCGATGAGTTGAATCGCCTGCTCGATTGACGCCTCAAAAGAAAGCCGCCCTTGCGGGCGGCTTGCGATGGGCGATCAACATAAAAAGCTCAATCGATCCGGGTATCCAGCCCCTGCTCGGCCAGTTCGGCAGCGCGCAGCACGGCGCGGGCCTTGTTCTGGGTTTCGGCCCATTCCGAAGCAGGATCGGAATCGGCGACGATGCCGGCCCCGGCCTGAACATAGAGGCGCTTATCCTTGATCACGGCGGTACGGATGGCAATCGCCAGGTCCATGTCGCCGTTGAAGCCGAGATAGCCGACCGAACCGGCGTAGATGCCGCGCTTGACCGGTTCGAGCTCGTCGATGATCTCCATGGCGCGCACCTTGGGCGCGCCGGAAACGGTGCCGGCCGGGAAGGTCGCCTTGAGCACGTCGAGCGCGGTGAGGCCGGGC
>DAIMCQ010000408.1:0-2873 GCA_036726285.1 Azonexus sp. | reverse complement strand
AACGCTACCTTGCATCATCTCGGCAAAACACACCGCTGTGAAAAAAATGAGACCCCATGGGGTACTAACAAAACTTTTTTTGCTACTCATGATTATGATTCCGCTAGACTAACTAAACTCGCCACTAATATATTGTTGGGTTAATTTTTCCTTGGGGTCTTCGAAGATTTGCTGGGTCTCCCCGAGTTCCACCAGATAACCGGTACGGCCTCCTTGCGAGATGTCGACCGAAAAGAAGGCCGTCTTGTCGGCAACACGTATCGCCTGGTGCATATTATGGGTGACCAGGGCAATCGTATAGTTTTTCTTCAGTTCGATCATCAACTCTTCGATGCGCCGGGTCGCGATGGGATCAAGCGCGGAACAAGGCTCATCCATTAACACAACAGATGGTTCTGTGGCGATGGCTCTCGCTATGCACAACCGCTGTTGCTGACCGCCCGAAAGCGAAAGACCGCTGGCTTTGAGCTTGTCCTTGACCTCATCCCAGAGCGCCGCCTTCCTAAGGGCATTCTCTACGCGCTCTTCGACGTTACCCTTGAAGCGATTCAGACGCAGCCCAAAGGCGACGTTATCGAAAATGCTCATTGCAAATGGGTTTGGCTGCTGGAACACCATGCCGATGTAGCGCCGAACTACCACCGGATCCACGGTGCTTCCATAGACATCCTGTCCATTGAAATTCACATTGCCCTCAAACCGGAAACCCGGCACCAGATCGTTCATGCGGTTGAGGCAGCGTAGAACCGTACTCTTGCCGCAACCCGAAGGTCCGATAAAGCCGGTGATCTGCCCTTTCTGAATGGGCACATGGCTATCTCTAACGGCTTGAAAATTGCCGTAAAATACCTTGTCCAGGTTGCAATCGATGACCACATCGGAATGACCATTACTGCCAGCAAGCGCATGGCTTCCCGCGGAAAAATTCGTATTCATTGTCGGTCTCTTCAAAATCGTTAAATTTTTTTACGCCCCAACACCCGGGCAAGAATGTTAAATACCAGTACCATCATCACCAGCACCAGCGAAGCGGTCCAGGCCAACTCGATCTGGTTGTCATAAGGCATGCCGGAAAAGTTGTAGATCAACACAGACAGCGAAGCGATTGGCGCCATCACATTCGCCGTTCCGTCTTCGACGAACCAATAGTTGCTGAACAAGGCGGTGAAAAGCAGCGGCGCTGTCTCCCCGGCGGCGCGGGCAATAGCCAGCATGACACCGGTCAAGACCCCGGGTAGGGCCGTCGGAAACACGATGTTCCAGATGACCTGGCTACGGGTACAGCCCATTCCGTAAGCGGCGTTCTTCATGTTGGAAGGCACCATGCGCATGGCTTCTTCAGCAGTCAGCACCACCGTGGGAAGCATTAAAAGCGCCAGGGCTAAACCTGCCGCAGGCGCCGAATAGGTGCCGGTCGCCAATACCACGACCGCATAGGCGAATACGCCGGCGAGGATAGAAGGAAAACCCGTCAGGGTCTTGGCACAAAATCGGGCCACATAAGCTACCTTGCCGTCCGGCTCCAGTTCAGCCAGAAAAATGGCCGCCAGTATGCCGATAGGGATGCTGATAAGTGCACCGAATCCTACCGTTACGAGCGTGCCTACGATGGCATTGCCGAAACCGCCGCCTTCCTCGAACCCCGCCGGAGGGAGTTCGGTGAAAACCTCGAGACTCAAACGGTGTCCACCCTTGACGATCAGTCCATAGAGCACTGAAAATAGTGGAACGCTGGCGATGAGGGCCGCGATCCATGCTATACAGGTCAACGATGAATTAAAGATTGCACGGGGCTCAAATGGCGCACGCTGAAGACTTGGCGTTTCGTTCGCTATTTGTTTTTCAGTGTAGAAGGGGTCTTGTGTACTCATCTGCCGGCCTTCAATTGTTTCGAAGTGAGCGACATGATGGCCGTTCCGGCCATATTGACTACAAAGGTGATCAGGAGCAGCACCAGCGCAACGTACATCAGGACCGGTATCTCGCGTTCGCCCGCTTCCGGAAAGTTCAGCGCCAGCAGTGCAGCCAAAGTATTACCGGGTGAAAACAGGGACAGGCTGAGTTGATTGGAATTGCCGATCAGCATGGCCAGGGCCATCGTTTCTCCAAGTGCCCGGCCGAAGCCCAGGACGAGGGAACCGAAAATACCCGTCGAAGCGGTCGGCAGCATGACCTTCAGGATCACTTCCCAACGGTTCGCACCCAGGCCGTAGGCCGCCTCTTTGATCCGATGAGGGACCATTCTCAGAGCATCCTGCGACACCGCTGCGATGGTCGGAAGAATCATAATCGACAAGACCAAAGCGGCGGGCAGCATGCCCGGTCCACTCAGGGTCGTGCTGAAAATCGGAATCCCGCCAAACTCGGCATTCAGCCAGTCTGCTATAGGGCGGATGAAGGGGATCACCACAAAGATACCCCAAAAGCCATAGACAACGCTGGGAATGGCTGCCAACAGGTCGACGATGGTCCGGAAAACGAGGGCGATTCGGGGAGGTAGAAAATCCTGGGTAAGAAAAATCGCCATGGTGATGCCAAAAAAGCCGCCGATGATCAAGGCCAGGATGGAGCTGTAAAGGGTGCCCCAAAATCCCGGAAGGATACCGAATTCTTGCTTGTTGACATCCCAGGTGGTGCCTGTCAGAAAGCCAAGTTGATGTTCACTAATCGCCGGTATCGCCTTGACGCCGATTTCCCAAAGGATGAGCCCGACCACGATGAGTATTGACCAGGCGCAAACCGTGGCTATCCCCCGGAACGAGCGGTCAAGAAGGTAATCAGCCTGGGAAGGGGGGCCCGAGATGTGTTCCCCGGTAAGGGCCTGTTCAAAAGTATTCATAGAGTTACCACTAGGGTTGATGGAAAAAATATAG
>DAIMCQ010000407.1:0-2925 GCA_036726285.1 Azonexus sp. | reverse complement strand
CAAAGCAGGCGTTCGGCAAAGCTGTCGAGCCCGACCGGCAAGTCGGCGACACCGCCGACCAGCGCCTCGTCGGCCAGATTGGCCAGCCACTGGCCCAGGGTCAGCGCCTGCCGGGTTCGCCAGACGGCCTGCCCGGCCGGCATCTCGCCGCGCAGGGTCTGGGCCAGGCGCGTCGTGGCGCAAAGATGAAGGCAGTCGTTCACCGCAAGCAGCCGGCAATCAGTTGCTGGCGGCGGGCTGGGCCGGTCGCGGCATGGCGGGCGCCGCCGGTTTGGCCGGTGCAGCGGCGGGCTTGACTGCCGGGGCGGCCGGTACGGCTGGCGCGGCCGGCGTATGGGGTTCGGCCGACAGCTTGCCGGGCATGGCCGGACGGGCCGGTGCCGGCGGATGATTCGGCGCGGCTTCGGCGCTCGCGGTGGCTTTTTCCGACGATGCTTCGCGGGCGGGCTTGGTCGGCATCGCCGGGCGGGCCGGTGCCGCCGGTTGCGGCCTAGTCTCGGCGGCAGCCGGCTGTTCCGGGGCCGCACTGACGGCAACGGATGCTTTCTTCGCGGCAGCTTTTTTCGGCTCACTGACCGGCTTCGGGGTAGCCGTGCTGTAGGAAAGCTCGCCGCGCAGTTTGTCCACGACGCCGGCCGGCAAGCCCTGGACCTTTTTCAGATCCCGCCCGGAACGGAAGGGCCCGTTCTGTTCGCGGTAGTCGATGATGGCCTGCGCCCGCACCTGGCCGATGCCGGGCAAGGCATCGAGTTCTTCCAGGCTGGCGTTATTGACATTGACCTTGGCGACGGCCAGGCCGGCCCACAACAGCAGGGCGGCAAGCGTGACGAGGAAACGTGAATGCATGGTGTTCTCCGCGGGAAACATCCCGCCAGTATGGCAGAGCCGGTTCAGGGCGTACCGATAAACAGGAAAAGACTGGAGGCGCCCCGGGTCGAATAGCCGAAACCGAGATAGGCCGGGCCGAACGGGGTTTCGCCGCCGACGTAGAGCGCGGTCGAATCGAGCACGCCGCTGCGCTCGGTTTCGGTATAGCGCACGCCGACCTGGGCCGCCTCGAGCGCCAGGCCGAGGCGCATATCGCCGCGCAGGCCGAGCGGCAGACGGCCGATGATTCGTTCGGCGCGCACCCCGACATAACGCATGTCGTCGCCCATCAACTGGTTCGGGGCAAAGGCGGCCATGTTCTGGAAGCCGCCGAGCAGGCCGGCATCGAACTCGGGCAGCTCGCCCTTGGGGGAACCGATATAGCGCAGGCGGGCATTGAGCACATTGCTGCCGAAGGTGAAAGCCGCCTTCAGATCGACATCGAGTCGGGCATATTTCAGCTGTGGCGACTCGAAATAGCTGATCTGCGAAGCCCAGCCCCGGGTCGGAAAATACATGCGGTCGAATTGATCGAAGTCGAGCGCCGCCTTCCAGCCGCCGATTTTCAGATCGGCGTTGGGCAAAGAGGGCAAGCCGATATCGAGATCGAAGAAGCGATGGCGCTCCTGCCAGCCCAGCCGGACCGGCCCGAGCAGGCCGACGTTGGCCCCCAGCGAGGCGCCCAGCATGCTTTCGGAGACCTTGTAGCGGGCGATCCGGCGGTCGTTCTGGTAGATATTGAGCGGCGACTGCTCAACCCCGGCCACGCCCTCGACGAAAAAGCGTTGCGCCGAATCGAGTGGCTGGTAGAGGTTGATGCCCAAGCGGTCGGTTGAACCGATGTCGCCGGTGATCAACAGCTCGCCGCCCAGGCTGTTCAGCCAGGTCTTGTGATAACCGAGGCGCAAGCCGAAACTCGACCCTTGGTTGTTGTCCGCCTGCAGATTGATGGCGAAGCGCAGGTAATCCGGCCCCCAGGCCTTCTCGACCGGCATGACGCGCAGGATGTTGCGGTCGTGCTGGCTGAGCACGGTGTAATCGACACTTTCGTAGTAGCCGTCGCCGTACATGCGCAGCAGGTCGGAATTGATGTTGGCCGGCCGTATCGTCTGCCCGGGCAGCACATGCAGATGGCGCTCCAGCGCAACCGGATTGACCCGCCCCAAACCCACCACCTCGACCTGATCGATCCGCGGCGAGACCCGGCTGGTCACCTCGATATGCTTCCACCAGGCGGCATAATCGCCTGCATCGACCGAGAGCCCGGCCAGTTGCTGGCGTACCGCATCGGCGGCGGCATGGCCACGGTCGGCCGCCTCGGCATGGCGGGCGAAATCGCCGGCGGTCAGGCCATCGAGATCGGGCTTGATATAGATGTCGCCGGGCCGCAAGCTGGCCAGCGAACGGGTCACGTTCTGCTCGGTCAGGATGTTGATCATCTGCGCCGAAACACTGAGCAGCGAACCGACCTCCTCGGCCTTGAGCAGCGGCGAACCGACATTGACCGCGATCACCACGTCGGCCTGGCAGCGCTCGCGCACTTCGCCGATCGGCACATTGTCCACCAAGCCGCCGTCGACCAGCTTGCGCCCCTTGTCCTCGACCGGTGCCAGCAGGCCGGGCACCGACATGCTGGCGCGCATCGCCTTGGTCAGCGCCCCGTCGCGAAACACCACGCGCTCGCCGCTGCCGATGTCGGTGGCGATGATCGACAGCGGCAAAGGCAGTTCTTCGATGCTGCGCTCGCCCTGGTTGGCGCGCACCAACTGGTTGAAGAACAGCTTGATCTTCTGGCCGGAGACCACGCCGGACTGGTACTTGACCCCATCCGGCGTCAGGCCGCTCTCCGAACCGGGCAGGTAACGCCGCAACACCGTCTTGTTGCGGTAACTCATTTCCGAATAGTCCGGGTTGTCGAGGAACATGTCGTTCCAGTCGGCCTTGGCCAACTCCCGGCGCATCACCGCCGGCGCCATGCCCGCCGCCCAGGCACCGGCAATCAGCGCCCCCATGCTGGTCCCGGCGACGCAATCGATTGGCACCCGCATCTCCTGCAGC
>DAIMCQ010000406.1:0-2947 GCA_036726285.1 Azonexus sp. | reverse complement strand
CCAGCGTCTTCGATGTGCGCGACCTGCCCAGCTACCAGCAGGGGCATGTCGATATCGCCGCCCACCTGAGCGAACAGCGTGTCCTGCTCTGGCTGAACCGGCTACCCAAGGACAAGCCGGTGCTGATCTATTGCTACAAGGGCAATGCCAGCCAGACCTATGCCCAGATGTTCATCGATTTCCGCTTTGCCGAGGTCTACAGCGTCGATAGCGGCTATGCGCCGCTGGCTGAGGCCTTGGCCGGCGAGCTTCAGGCGGGCTGAACGGCAATGATGAAGTTCTACATGACGCCCGGTTCGTGTTCGACCGGCATTCACATCCTGCTTGAGGAGATTGGCCTGGTTTTCGAAGCCTACGTGGTCAACCTGCTCGCCGGCGACCAGTTCAAGGACGATTACCTGGCGATCAACCCCAAGGGAACGATACCGGCTTTGGTGCGGGATGACGGCAGTGCGTTGTGCGAGTTCCAGGCCATCGCCTGGTGGCTGGCCCGGGCCTACCCCAAGCGCAAATTGTTGCCGGAGAGCGCCGAGGGCGAAGCACGGGTGCTCGAAATGCTCGGCTACGTGGTGCATACGCTGCACGGCCAGGGCTTTGCCCGGATTTTCACCACCCCGAAATTCACCCCGAGCGAGGCGGACTATCCGGCTGTTCAGGCCCGTGGCCGGGAAATTATTGATCAGGCCTTTGCCGTGGCCGATGCCCAGCTGGCCGGGCGGGAGTACGTTGTCGAGCAGTTCAGCATTGCCGATGCGGCCTTGTTCTACGTCGAGTTTTGGGCGGCCCGTACCGATATCCCCCTGCCGGTTAATTGCCTGGCGCATTATCGCCGGATGCTGACCCGGCCTGCCGTGCGCCAGGTGTTGCAGGAAGAGGGCTACGCCTCTGCCTTGCGCTGACCGAACAAAGGAGCGAAACGATGACTGAAGATCAAGCCATCAAGGAACTGCGCGTTGCGGTGGCGACCAAGAACGGGCAGCAGATCGATCTGCATTTCGGCCATGCCGACGACTTTGCAATCTATCTGCTCGGGCCGGAGGGGGCGCGCTTTTCGGAAAATCGCCAGGTCGAACACTATTGCCAGGGCGGCTTTGGCGACGAGGACAAGCGCGAGGTCATCCTGCGTGCCCTGGCCGACTGTCAGGCGTTGTTCGTGGCGCGTATCGGCAATGGCCCGAAAGACCGGTTGGCCAGTGCTGGCATCGCGTCAGTGGATGATTATCCGCACGGCGCCATCGAAGCCTCGCTGCTCGACTGGTACGGGAAACGTCCGATTGCCTAGGGTTTGGTTTTCGGCTTTTGGCCGGTGCGCTGCTTGATTTCGCCGTTACAGCTCTCGGCAACGCGGTTGTATTCCTCCGGCGTGTCGATCTGGGCCTGGGCTTCATTGACCCGTTCGATGGCGCGGGTGATATAAGGCGTCCAGCGCTCGTCGAGTTCCTGTTGCACCCGGCTGGAGGCCTGGCCGACCGGGCCGCGCCACGGGCCGCCGGTCACGAAGCGCTTGCTGAGCAAGTCCAGCACCTCCTTTTCCAGGCTGGCCAGATGGGTTTGGTAGGCTTTCACGTGGCGTTGTTCGTGCTGGTAGATCTCGTTATAGGCACAGGTGCCGGGGGGAAACTCGCGGGCGACATAAACCGTCATCGGGCTAAAACCGTAAGTCAGCGTGATCTGCGGGCTGGCGCATTCCCACTTGCCGTTGCGGTCTACGTATGAGGGGATGCTGATGGAGAATTTGACGATGGCGTTGCCACGGGTCAGACCCAGCACCAGGTTGCCCGGACGTACGATGGCATGGCCGATATTGGTCAGGCTGCCATAGCTGTAGGTGGTATTCAGCTTTTCAGCTTCTTCGATCCGCTTGGCCTTGACCGAGGGCGGCGGCAATTCGTCGCACGGGTCGGCCAACGCCGGGCCAGCAAAGAGAAGGCAGAGCAGGGAAAGAAAAACGAAGCGCATGGGGCGGATAAGGTGCGTGGGCGGCTCTGGCCTGTGGCGATGCCTGAATTTTCCCCGATTTCCGATGCTGCGATGCAACAAATCGAGCGGCAAAAAAAAGCCCGCGCTGTGGCGGGCTAATTCCAATCCTTGGAGGAGGAAGTGGAGGAGACGGTTTCAATATACGAAGAAATTTGGTGCGCCGCAACATTTTTTTGAAAATATTTTTCAGCACCTCGTTTCGTCTGTTGCGAAAGTCTTGAAAGGCAGGTGGGAGGCGGCTTCTGCGGCATAGGCCTGGACCGCGGGACGATTTCTTTCAAGGAAGTCGCCGATCAGTTGCCGCATGCGGCGGTCTTCGATCCAGTGGCAGGAGCGCACGATGGTTGGAATGAAGCCGCGTGCCACCTTGTGTTCGCCGCCGGCGCCGGGTTCGAAGGTAGTCAGACCCTGATCCAGGCAATAGGCAATGCCCTGGTAGAAGCACAGTTCGAAATGCAGGCTGTTGAACGTGCCGCTGCAGCCCCAGTAACGACCGTAAAGCGTGTTCTGGCTGCGAAAGCAGATCGAGATGGCCACCGGGATGCCTTGCTGCCGGGCAATGAACAGGACCATGCGCCGGCCCAGCGTCGCGGCCAGTTCGGCAAAGCAGGCAGCGGAGAAGGCGGCGTAGTTGCCGTACTTGTCGAAAGTGGCGGCATAGAGCTGATAGAGCGCCGGCCATTCAGCCGGATCGATCTCGTCGCCATGCCGGGTTTCGAGCAGCAGTCCGCTTTCCGTGACGCGGCGGCGCTCGGCCTTGATCTTGCGCCGTTTTTCGGCAGGAAAGGCGGCCAGATAGCCGGCAAAATCGCCATAACCGGCATCGCGCCACTGGAATTGCACGTCGTGGCTGACCAGCAGGCCGCGGGATTGCAGCAGTTCGACTTCGTCGGGGGCGGGCAGGGCAACATGCCAGGAGGAGCAGCCCTGTTCGGCGACAGCGTCCTTGGTCGAGTCGATTAGGGCG
>DAIMCQ010000405.1:0-2948 GCA_036726285.1 Azonexus sp. | reverse complement strand
GAGCGATACCTTGCCAAGGTATAGGTCGAGAGTTCGAGACTCTTCTGCCGCTCCATTCATTCTCCGGCACCTTGATGGTGCTGATGTTGCCAAAGGCTCGCGAGCGAGCCTTTCTGCCTGGCAGATTCTCTTCAAGTTCCCGGTTTGAGCAAGGCGTTGATTGCGTCGATGCCGATCAGTTCGCCCTTGCTGCCGAGAACCGAAGACATTTCCCGAAAAGCGCTGGCTTGGACCTTTTCCGGTAACGGGACGAATTTGGCCTGGCTGGCCAGCGTGTCGCCATGCCCGTAGGCCCAGGCGAAAAAGCGCAGTGTGCGGGCGGCGCGAGCACTGTCGCTGGCTGACTTGGGGACGGCAACATAGGTACCCATGGTGATCGGCCAGGAAGTTTCGCCGGGCATGTTGGTCAAGGTTTCGGCAAAGTCCCCGTTGCTGAACCAGCGGCTGTTGATGACGGCCGTCCTGAAGCTGTCTGGTGACGGATTCGTATAGCGGCCGTTTGCGTTCTGCAATTGCGTTGCCTGCAGTCCGTCTTCGAGGACGTAGTTGTAGTCGATATAGCCGATGGCGCCAGTGGTGTTTTTTACGGCTTTGGAAATTTCGCTGCTGCCTTTGACGGCCGTGAAGCTGGCTGGCCAGGCATGCTTGTTGGCGGCACCAAAACGCGTTTTCCAGTCAGAGCTGGCTTTGCTCAGGTAATCCGAGAAATGATAGGTCGTACCCGAACTGTCGCTGCGGCAAATGACCTTGATCGGCAGGCTGGGAATGGTTTGCCGCGGGTTCAGCGAAGCGATTTCCGGAGCGTTCCACTGGGTGATTTCGCCGAGGTAGATTTTTGCCAGCGTTTCTCCGTTCAGGCGAAGTGGGGCGGATAGTTTGGGCAGGTTGACGACCGGAATGACGCCGGAAATCACGGTCGGAAACATCACCAGGCCATCCTTGTTGAGTTCCGCTTTGGCGGCGATGACATCCGAGGCGCCGAAGTCGGCCTGGCGTTGGCGGATTTTCGTCATGCCGGCGCCAGATCCTACCGGGTCGTAAGTGACAGTCTCGCCGGTTGCTTTTTTGTACTCCTGCGCCCAGGTTCGATAGACCGGGGCCGCCGCGGAGGAGCCGGCGCCGGCGATCTCGGCGGCAGCACAGGCGGAAATCGGCAAGGCGGAGTGCAGAAAAAGCCCGAGCAGGCCGATGGCAATGGATTTGTTCATGATTTTGCGAAGTGGATTGCTTGTCTGAAAAGGCAGGACGAAAGTCTGCCTCCGGAATGTTTCCGGAAAGCGAATGTGGAGCAGGGGAGCTAAACCCGGTGAGCAAGCGCGGAGCGCTTGCTCACTCCTTGATGCTGCCGAACCCGAGGCGGTGCGACAGGGCGAGTGCGGCTTCGAGCATGGCTTTGGCGACGGGGCTGTCCCATTCGACATTGAATTCGCCGACCGCGCCCAGCGAAGTAATGGCGGCAACCATGCTGCCCGAATGGTCATAAACCGGGGCGCTGAAACCATTGATGCCCGGGGTCAGGCTGCCTGTGGCCCGGGCAATGCCGCGGCTGCGGAATTCGGTGAGGGTCTTTTCCAGTTGCCGGCGTACCGTGGTCACCGCGGTGTCGCTGCTTTCAGAAACGCTGCGCAATTCTTCATCGAGCATTTTTTTCATGAAAGGCGAGCGATGAAAGGCGGCAAAGGCGCGGCCGGTTGCCGATTTGTAGAGCGGCAGTACGGTACCGGGGCGGACCGTGATGGTGATCGGGGCGCCGGCATCAACGATGCGCACGATGGTGGCGCCATAAGTGCCCCACACGGCCAAGCCGACGGTTTCCTGGATCTCTTCACAAAGGGAATCCAGTATCGGCCCGGCCAGGCGGACCGGGTCGAGGCGTCCGAGGCCGGAAAGCCCAAGCTCAAGGGCGTAGGCGCCGAGATCGTAGCGTCCGCTGCTGGCATCCTGTTCGACGATGCCGATCCGTAGGAAGCTGACCATGTAGCGGTGCGCCTTGGCGGCGGGCATGCCGGCACCTTTGGCAATGTCGCGCAGCATCATTGGCCGATTGGTCGCTGCCAGAACTTTGAGGAGGCGAAAACCGACTTCGACGGACTGGATACCCTGGCGCTCGCTAGCGACTTTTGTGACCATGATGATTCGAATTTAGGCAAAGACTATATTCTATGCATCTATGACGGGCTTGAGGCGGCCGAATATAATTGCGTGATAAATATTCAGGGAGTTGGTATGCGCGCAGTCATGGTGGCGAATCCAAAAGGTGGGGCGGGTAAAACGACGCTGGCCACCAATTTGTCCGGTTATTTTGCCAATCAGGGTCAAAAGACCACGTTGTGCGATCTCGACCGCCAGCAGTCCGCCTTGCGCTGGATGGCTTTTCGCGATCAAGCGCTGCCGCCGGTAACCGGCTATTTCGCCGGCAACCAGATCTCGCTCAGTCTGCCCAAGGAGGCCGATTGGGTGGTGGTCGATGCGCCGGCCGGACTGCAGGGCTTCAAGCTCACCGATTACCTGCGGGCAGTGGACAAGGTGGTCGTGCCCTTGGTGCCCTCGGTCTTTGACATGGCGGCGACCGAAGATTTCCTCAACTCGATTCGCAGCGAATTGCGCAGCAATCGCGGCAAGGTGGGGATCGTCGCAATGCGCGTCGATCCCCGGACCAAGGCTGCCGGCATGCTGGAAGAGTTTCTCAAGCATTTCGACATTCCCATCGTCGCCTATCTGAGAAACACCCAGAACTACGTCAATGTCGCCGCCGCCGGGCAAACGGTCTTCGACCCACCTCGTGCCAAGCACAAGCGCGATGTTGAACAATGGTCGACCTTGCTGGAGTGGTTGCAGGACTAATTCGGAATACAGTCATTGTGTTGACAAGAGGCTGCGCTTTCCGGATAATGCGCCCCTCTCGGACGCGGGGTGGAGCAGTTGGCAGCTCGTCGGGCTCATAACCC
>DAIMCQ010000404.1:0-2968 GCA_036726285.1 Azonexus sp. | reverse complement strand
GAACGGATAGGCCGAGCACGCGTAAATCACATTCATCGCCACCATGACCAGGGGCACCAGCGCCAGCGCCATGCCGCTCTGCTCGGCGCGCAGAACCAGGAAGGCTTCGCTGAAACGGGCCAGGGTGAAGACTGCGCCGACACCGACCACCCACCAGTAGCGCGCCCCCAGCCGGGCAAGATTGACCCGACTGATCGGGTTGAGCCGCTGCGCCCGGGCGTGGGGCACCGGTTCGCGGATGCCGAACAACAAGAGCATGACGGCCAGCCAGCCGGGCAGCACCGCCACCCAGAAGACGGCGCGGAAATCGTTGGCCCACAGCAGCATCAAGCCGACCGCCAGCAAGGGCCCGAGAAAAGCGCCCACGGTATCGAGCGACTGGCGCAGCCCGAAAGCCGCGCCGCGCAAATTTTCCGGGGCCAGATCGGCAACCAGGGCATCGCGCGGCGCACCGCGCACGCCCTTGCCGATCCGGTCGAGCAAGCGGGCACCGAGCACGATACCGGCGGTCGGAGCCAGGGCGAACAACGGCTTGCTGAGCGCCCCGAGGGCGTAGCCGAAGACGGCGAGGCCCTTGCGCTTGCCCAGGTAATCGCTCAGCGCGCCGGAGAATACTTTGACGATCAGGGCGGTGGCTTCGGCCAAACCTTCGATCAGGCCGACCATCACCGCACTCGCCCCGAGCGTCGTGACCATGAACAAGGGCAGCAGGCTGTGGATCATCTCCGAAGAAATGTCCATCAACATGCTGACGAAACCGAGCACCCAGATTCCGCGCGGAATCCGCTGCCCAAAGGGCATCTGAAAGGCCATTCATCACTCCCCACAACGCCGGTTCTCGGGCAATGCCGGCAGTGTAGCCTGCACCCATGATGAATTCGCCGAAGCAATCAGTCGGCGGCGAAAAGCGGCCAATCTTCAAGCATCTGGCGGCCAATTTCGGATATCGGGTCGTGCCGCCAGATGCCTGAACGCCATCGGACTCAGGTATAATCGCCGGTTTAGTCGACCCCGTTCGCGCCAGGAGTTCCCCCCTATGCATCAACGCAACGTTCTGTCGCTTGTTCGCCGCATTGCCACCGCCGGCCTTGGTGCCGCAGCCCTGACCCTTTCAGTCCCCGCGCTGGCCGACTCGGCCTCTGGATTCCCGCTGCTTTCCCTGCTCATGCCCTCGCTGGCCGAGCCCGCCGTCGTCACGCCGGAAGCTGCCCTCACCGTCCAGGAAGTCCGCGCCGCCCCGCAACCTGCGAACACGATCGATCTCACCGCCAACACCGATGACCTCTGGGTCCGTCTGCGCAATGGTTTTGCCATGACGAACCTCAACGACGACCTGGTTCTGTATTACCAGCAGTGGTACCAGAACCGGCCGGACGCACTGCGCCGCATGGTCGAGCGCAGCCGCCCCTACCTGCACTACATCGTCCAGGAACTTGAGGCCCGCGGCATGCCAACCGAACTGGCACTGCTGCCGATGGTCGAGAGCTCGTTCAATCCGATGGCCTATTCGCGCTCACACGCCTCCGGACTCTGGCAATTCATTCCCGCCACCGGCAAACGCTTCAACCTGGAGCAGAACTGGTGGCAGGACCAGCGTCGCGACATCGTCGCCTCGACCGGGGCCGCCCTCGATTACCTGCAAGCCATCTACGACATGCACGGTGACTGGCATCTGGCGCTGGCTTCGTACAACTGGGGCGAAGGCGCCGTCAAGCGGGCGATCGAAAAGAACAACGCGCGCGGCCTGCCCACCGACTACCCCAGCCTGAGCATGCCGAACGAAACCCGGCACTACGTACCCAAGCTGCAGGCCCTGAAAAACATCTTCGGCAACCCGGTCCTGATGACTCAACTGCAATTGCCGGAAATCATCAACCGCCCCTATTTCGCCACCATCGACACGCCGCGGCCGATCGATGTCAAGACAGCAGCCCGCCTGGCCAACATGCCGATGGCCGAGTTCGTCGCCCTCAACCCGCAGCACAATCGTCCGGTGATGAAGGCCGATTCGGCGATGGTCCTGCCGGCCGACAAGGTTGAAACATTCCAGAGCAACCTGGAAAAATACGCCCAGCCGCTGACCGAATGGCAAACCTATACGCTGAAAAATGGCGAGAAGCTGAACAAGGTTGCCCCCCGCTTCGGCATCGCCCTGCCCGACCTGCTGCGCATCAACGGCCTGAACGGCAAGGTTCGCCTCGGTGCCGGCTCCACCCTGCTGGTACCGGCCGGCCAGGGCGCCGACGATATCGAGCGCTTGCAGAACGCGCCATCCTTGCCGCAAATCATCGAACCCGAGCCAGAACCGGTGAAAGCCCACCACGGCAAACTGGCCGCCAACGACAAGCATGGCAAAGCAGGCAAGCTTGACAGCAAGCCGGACAAGCGACTGAGCGCCAAAGCCGGCAAGGCTGATAACAAGCACGCGGCCAAGAGCCCGGCCAAGCACGAAAGCAAGCTGGCCACCAGCAAGCCCACCGGCAAATCAGCCAAATCCGCTACCGAAAGCAAGAACAAGACGGCCAGCGGGAAAACCGCCACCCCGGCCAAAGTCGCCAAGTCAGGCAACGGCCGACGCGGCTGACGACTTGTCCCCGCTGGCGACAACCAGCGGGGGATTACCCCGGCAACTACCCGGGACCTCGAACTTGTGAGATATTGCCGCCTCACAAATCAGCGGCAAGAAATATTGGACACAAAAAAAAGAAAACCCCGATGATCTCAAGCCAGTGATTTGGCCTAGGAAAACGGGGTAATCGGTTGCTGGCGGAGAGGGTGGGATTCGAACCCACGGTACCTTGCAGTACGCCTGATTTCGAGTCAGGTACATTCGACCACTCTGCCACCTCTCCGTCAGGGGCAGAATCTTAGCACAAGTCAATCAAGGGATGCGTCTACTCGTTCTCATTTTCTTTGTTTTTCTTGCCGGCTGCGCTGAAGACGTGCAGCGGCCGCTCGAAAAAACGAA
>DAIMCQ010000403.1:0-3027 GCA_036726285.1 Azonexus sp. | reverse complement strand
CGGCGCATCTGACGGGCAATGTCCGGGGCAATGTCGATGGGGGCAAGCAGTTCGGCAACGGCGTATTGCCCTTCAGGGCTGCCCATGTCAGCTGACTTGCGGTAGTACCGGCGAGCCAGATCCCTGTCCTGCTTGACGCCATAGCCGCGCTCCAGGTAACGGCCCATGTCGTAGTAGCCGCCGGGAATGCCACGCTGGATCAGCTCTTCGGTCAGGTCGAGGGTTTCTTTGGTGATGTTGTCGCTTTGTGCCGTGCCCTTGCCAATCATCTGGCGCAGTTCAAGGTTGGCCTTGTCGTGGCCGTAGGCCGTGGCAATGCGGATCAGGCGTTCGATCTTCGGGTAGACCAGCGGATCTTCCTTGAGGAGATTGTTTTTCTTCAGCCAGCGGGCGTGTTGGTAGAGCTGGTCGGCTTCCGGGTCGCGGAGAGGAATGGCGTCCTTCTCGTAGGCACAGGTGAAGGCGAGGTTGGCTTTGATGTTGGGTAGGTCAGGCACGGGGCGTTCCTTGGGCGTGGCCTTGCCGCAGGCGGCAAGGGCGATGACGAGAGTGACGGTGATGCCGGCGAGATATCGCTTCATGATCAGTCCAGGTCCCTGCGGTCTTGCGTACCGGAGTAGAACTCGACGAGTGAGGCAATTGGGGATTTTTTTTCTAAGCGGCGTTCTTTGTTTCGCGTCATGACGTCCCCCCAAAACTTATAGGCCTGTTTCATCCCCTCCTTATCAAACGCTTCCCCTCCGCTCTTCCCTCCCGTATGCAAATTCCAAAGCTCCCTGCGCATCGGTTGGGTTATCAAGTGGTTGGCGTGGGCGATGTTCAGTTCGCTGTCGGTTTCCATGCTGCGGCTGTTGATGTTGGCGCTGCCGACGGTCATGAAGGTATCGTCGATGAGCATCAGCTTGGCGTGGATATATACCTCCACCCAGTCAATGGGATTGCTGCCGTCCTTGAGGTCCTTGAGTTCCTTTTCCGCCTCGTCACGCCGCCTTATTTCTGCTTGAATGCGCGTTCCGTTACCGCCCTGCTGACGTAACGCTGAAATATTTTGTATGGCCTCATCCCGTTTTTTTTCGGCTTGCGCGATACGTTCGTCGCGCGTCATTGCCCGTTGGCCATCCGGGGTCAGCGCCGTGCTGCCGCTACGCCCCGGCGAGTCCGGAGAAACCAGGGTGCACAGGTGCACTTTGAGATTGGGGCGCTCTTCGGGAACCAATGGGGTTTTGTCTTTGTTGCTTTTCGTTTGGGCGGCGCGTTTGGCCTTGAGTTCGGCTTCCTTCGCTTCCAGGACTTTCACCCGCTCTTGTGAGGCTGCCAGGTCGGCTTTGTCCTTGGGGCGGGCGTAGCGGCTGTCCAGCATCGACTTTTGCTGGTTCTGTAAGAATTTCTCTCGGGCAATTTCCTGCCGGGTTGCAGATAGTTCGGTGTCGTTGTCTTCTGCTCGAACGTCCCGACTGATGCCGGGCATGGCGTCCGCGCGACCCAGACTTTCAAGCATGCGGGCGGTGTTGTCGCTGCCCAGGCCGACGCCCTCCTTGTCGGCGTTGGTAATTACGAAAAGATAGAGCGGGCCGTGTACTTCCGGCTTGCGATTCTGGTTGCTTTGCCCGGTGGCGCAGGTTTTGATTTTTTCGGCGAGGAGCGGCCAGCGGAAATACTGATTTTCGATATAGATGTATTGGCTGGCGTTGTTGATTGCCTGCAGGTAGCAGGTTTTGATGTCCTGAATGCCGTATTGCGGCTGAGTGCGCAGAATTTGCCCCATGGTCGCTTTGTTGTCCTCGGCGACGGGAGATGCTTCGGAGGGGCTGTCATTTCCCTTCTGCTCGCGGTTTGGAAGGGATAGCGGGTATTTTTCGAAGACAGCTTTGCCGATACTTTTCTGCAGATCCTCCCCGGTTTCCTTCTTCCAGGCTGTATTGAGATTGTGAAAAAGGTCGCCCAGCATGGGGCCGCGTACGCAACTGGAAATATCGTGCCGCGGCCGCGAACCGTTACGACCCTCGCGTGGGTTGTCATGTTGTTTATAGCTATGGTGGCTGCCGTCCCAATATTCATCGAGCAGATTGTGTCCCATGACGAAGGCCACCGCATTCGCCGGATCTTCAAAGTCGATGAGAACCATTTTCTGATGATGGCTGGCCGATGCCGCTTGGGCTGTTCGGACTAGCGTTCCTGTTTTTGGGTCGGCTCGCTGACTACGGAATATTGCATCGCGATCGCTAGCGTCGAAGCCACGCCCCATGAAGTGGACGTTATTGGTCCGTGCCTTACCATCCAGACCGGCAATGCTGCGAGTTCCCTTGTCGTAAATCATGCTTTGCTCGCGGTCGTAACGCATGAACCACTCCTGGTCGTAGTCGAATTGCGCCTTGCTCATGGTGGCGGGTTGATCTTTCCACGAAATCCCGCGCCGGCCTGGCAAGTTGGCTTCGCCAGACGTGCCTGTAACGCTCACCTTGGCGTCCAAGGTTGCCGGGACATTGATTTCCATCGCCCAACTGAGCACCCGAACCTTGATGCCGGCTTGACCTTTTGCCTCCAGCAGTTCGCCAATGCGCAAGCTTTTTCCACCGTCGTTGCGGACCAGGTACATCGATGGCTGAAAGCCCCAGCAGATGATGCTGATCGATTTCCTGGCGTTGGTGAGGGCTTCGTAAAGCGCACCGAATGCGTTCTCGCCATTAATCAGAAGTTGGAATGTGCCGGGCAATAGGTTGTATTCCGAACACTGGACAAACCACGGCGGCGTGACGTGGCATTGATTGGTGTGCTGCTGGGCCAGGGGGACGGTAATTGGACGTTCCATCTTCAGCTCTCTTCATTGGTGATGCCGTCGAGAATCTTCCCGAATTCCTCGCGAACCGAACCCGGTGGCGGTGTCGCCTCGCCATCACCCGGCTTGGCTGCCCGATGGCCGTGGATGCCTCGATTGGCCTCGATCCCTTGTTCGGCCTTGGTGTAAGCGTTCGGAACCGGGATTGAGTAGCGCAGACCGTTGGCGAGCTCGATCTTGTACTCCTGGGT
>DAIMCQ010000402.1:0-3050 GCA_036726285.1 Azonexus sp. | reverse complement strand
ACGCCGGCCTGCCAGCCAGCCAGTTCAACCCGTTTGCGGCAGCGGCCGAAGGCGGCCTGCAATTCGACAGCGACGCCGCCCGCCCGCGCCTGGCTACCACGGCCAGCCTGTTCCAGCAGATGCTGATCGAACCGCTGGCCGAACTGACGCCGCTCTGGCGCCGCCTGCAAGCCGCCGAACAGGCCGGCAAGCCGTTGCCCAAGGTACGCCAGCTACTCGGCGCGCCGCCCATCGACGAGGCTGCCGCCAACGATCCGGCGCTGCACCGGGCAATCGGCCTGCGTCTGGAAGGCGAGAATCCCGCCATCCCGACGCCGCAGGAACTGGCCTGGCGCGAAACCGCCGCCCGCAACCGCCGCACCGCCCGGCAACTGCTCGACGAGGCCGGAGCATGAAGCTCGAACCCGCCCTCTCCCGCCTGTACCGGCTCGCCGCCTTCGGCGCTCTCTTTGCCCTCTCCCCGGCCGGCCATGCCACCGAGAACACCGCCATCATCGACCGCGAAGTGCTGAGCCGTCCGCTGCCCGGCCTGAGCGCCGAGGAAGAGGAAAGTTTCCGGCGCGGCCGCAGCCTGTTCCGGCAAAGCTGGGTCATCGCCCCGGCCAACGACCTGGCGGTCGACGGCCTCGGCCCGCTCTACAACCGCCTGGCCTGTATTTCCTGCCACGCCAAGAACGGCCGCGGTGGCGCGCCGGACAAGGCGGAGGAGCGCATGCAGTCGATGCTCGTCCGCCTCTCGGTGCCCGGCCGCAACGCTCAGGGCGGCCCGCTGCCGCATCCGGCCTATGGCGACCAACTGAACGAGGAAGGCATTCCCGGCGTCCCCGGCGAAGGCCGCGCTCACCTGCACTGGCATCACAAACCGGTGCGCCTGGCCGACGGCACGACCGTGGCGCTGCGCTGGCCAAGCCTCAGTTTTTCCGAACTGGCCTACGGCAAGCTCGGCAAGACGCTGACCTCGCTGCGCGTCTCGCCGCATGTCGCCGGCCTCGGCCTGCTCGATGCCGTCAACGAAAAGACCCTGCTGGCCCTGGCCGCCGAGAAAAAGCCGGACGGCGTACGCGGCACGGTCAATCTGGTCCACGACAAGACCACCGGCCAGCCCGCCGTCGGCCGTTTCGGCCTGAAGTCGAACATGCCCAATCTGCGCCAGCAGATCGCCGGCGCCTTTGTCGGCGACATGGGCATCACCTCGCCGCTGTTCGCGCAGGAAAACTGCACCGCCGCGCAAACTGCCTGCGCCGCCGCCCCGAACGGCGGCAAGCCGGAACTGAGCGCCACGCAACTCGACGAAATCACCTTCTATCTCGCCAACCTCGCCCCGCCGCCGCGCCGTGCCAGCGATTCGCCACAGGTCAGGCAAGGCGAAGCGCATTTTGCCGAACTGGGCTGCGCCACCTGCCACCGCCCGCAGCTGATCAGCGGCGAGGTGGCCGGCAATCCGCGCCTCTCCCACCAGCCTTTCGCGCCCTATACCGACCTGCTGCTGCACGACATGGGGCCGCAACTGGCCGACGGCCGGCCCGATCACCGGGCCAACGGCCGCCAGTGGCGCACCGCGCCGCTCTGGGGGCTGGGCGTGCTGACGGCGATCAACGAACAGAGCGGCCTGCTCCACGACGGCCGTGCGCGGACTGCCGAGGAAGCCATTCTCTGGCACGGCGGCGAAGCCGAAACCGCCCGCCGACGCTACATCAAGGCCGACCGGACCCAACGCGCCGCGCTGCTCGCCTTTCTGCAATCGCTGTAAACGCCAGACCACTCGATAACCAACAACAGATGATCAATCAGGGGAACACACCATGGGGAAAGCAACACCGGCCGCACCGCGGCTGAAAAAATTGAGCCTGGCCTTGCTCGCCGGACTGGGCTCCAGCCTGGCGCAGGCCGAAGGCGAAGAGGCCAGCAAGCTGCTCGACACCGTGACCGTCACCGCCCCGGCCGAAACCGGCGGCTGGATGCAGCCGGATGCCGCGACGCCATCCACGGTCTATCGCGTCGACCGCGAAGCCATGCGCCTGTTCGACACGCCGGGCGGCGCCAATCCCTATACCGCGCTGGCCGAAGTACCCGGCGTCAAGGTCACCACGGTCGATGCCTACGGCCTGAACAACATGCAGGGCGGCCAGAAAGGCATGCGCGTCCGTGGCGAGGTCAGCACCCACGGCGTCGCCGGCACCGTCGAGGGCCTGGCGCTGGGCGGCCCCGGGCCGGGGCCGGGCTACCTATTCCTGTTCGACAAGGAGAACATCGACAGCATCAGCTTCGCCCAGGGTTCGGTCGCCGCCGACCGCCCCGGCCTGTTCAACACCTACGGCGCCATCGACAGCCGCCTGCGCTGGCCGACCGCACAGGCCGGGGCCGACCTCTCGTACAGCGTCGGCTCGGACAACTTCCGCCGGCTGTTCGGGCGGGTCGATAGCGGCCTGCTGCCGAGCGGCACCGCCTTCTTCCTGTCGGCTTCCGACAGCCATGCCGACAAGTGGCGCGGCGAAGGCGAAGCGCCATCCGGCCGGGAGAACGTCGAGTTCGCGCTGCAGCAGCAACTGGGCAAGCTGAAGATCAGCCTGGCGCTGGCCCAGAACGTCCAGGCCCAGAACAACTACAAGGCGTTGACCTACGCCCAGGCCAGCGATCTCGGCCGCTACAACCGCTACGACTACGGTACCAACCGCAGTTCCTCCGACTACTACGGCTACAACCGCCAGGATTTCACCAGCCAAGCCGTGCTCTCCGAAATCGCCTACGCCTTCACGCCGGACACCACGCTCAGTGTCAAACCCTTCTACACCAAGGAAGAAGGCTATTACCTGTACGCCGGCTCCAGCGCCAGCCAGGTCCAGAAATGGCTGATCGACCACGAAACCTATGGTGTCACCGCCGAAGCCCGTACCCGCCTGGCCGCGACCGACCTCAAGCTCGGATCGTTGGAGCTGACGTGGGTCGTCGAGATCTACGCCCTGTTGTTCGCCGGCCTGCTGTTCACCAGCGGTGCGGTGGGCGACCGGTTCGGTCGCATCCCCGTCATGCTGCTCGGCTCGATCATGTTC
>DAIMCQ010000401.1:0-3081 GCA_036726285.1 Azonexus sp. | reverse complement strand
AATGCCTGGCATATTTCGCCCCCCGACAGCATGTGAAGTTGACCTGCACGTACCGCCGCGGCCGATCGTTTCGCGACCGGGCAGGCGATGGCGCGTGCCGCGCCAGCCCGTCCGTGATTCAGCGTCGGCTGAGAATGGCGCCGACGATCAGGCCGGTTGCCGCTGCGATCCCGACGATGGTCCACGGATTGGCGCGGACGTACTGCTGCGTCACGCTCGCCGCGTGGCAGGCGCTTTCGCTGATTGCCGCGCGGGTGGCAGCGACTTCGTTGACGGCGGCCTGGCCGATCCTGCGCGCCCGCTCTTCGGCCTCGTTGACCAGGCTCTGGATGTCCGAGCCCAGGCTTTCCCTGGGTACGGTGCTGTTGGCCGGATTACTGTTGATTTCGCTCATGCTGCGGACTCCTGTCGATGATGGTTGCTGGCCGGTCCCGGCTTGCGCCACGCCGACCAGCGGAGGGGAACCGGGCACGCTGCCTGGCGGCAAGGCAAGCTCGCCACGGGCACCGCCCCGGTCTCTGCCTGCCATCTTCAGGATGCCGCCGGGCGTGGTCTGTGCGCTGGCGAACAGACCGTGTCGACCAGCCGGGTAGCATGCAATCGACTGCCAGCCGACCCGGCAGGCAAGGCGTGCCAGCCGCCAATACGGCCTGGCGTCACGGACACTGTCAGGAGACATGCAATGAGCCTGGGAACAATTCTGCTGATTATTCTGATCTTGATGCTGGTCGGCCTGATCCCCGCCTGGCCGCACAGTCGCGGCTGGGGTTACGGCCCCAGCGGCGGCGTCGGCCTCCTCCTCTTGATCCTCGTCATCCTGCTGCTCACCGGCCGGCTCTGACTCCCCGGCCAGCTATTCCGGCCACCCATCTTTTTTGGAGTACTCGACCATGCAAAACACCCTCATCAAATCCCTCCTTCTCCCCTTCATCTGCGTTACGGCGCTGAGCGCCTGCAACAAGCCCGGGCCGGCCGAAAGCGTCGGCAAGTCAATCGACCAGACCACCAGCGATGCTGGCAAGAAACTCAGCGAAACGGCCGACAAGGTCGAAAAAAAAGCCAGTGAAGAAAGCAGCAAGGCCGCTGTCGCGCTGAGCGACGGCGAGATCACCACCCAGGTCAAGGCGGCGATCTTCGCCGAACCCGGCCTGAAGACCTTGCAGATCAGCGTCGACACCATCGGCGGCGTCGTCACGCTGAATGGCACGGTGGACAACAACGACGCCTCGAGCAAGGCCAAGTCGCTGGCCGCCGCCGTCAAGGGCGTCAAGTCGGTCGAAAACCACCTGAGCGTCAAATCCGCCGGTTGACCGGCCAGCCCCCGAACCACCAAGGAAACATCGTGGAAATCCAAAAAGCCTACAAGGAAAAGCTGGCCGCCCAGCTCAAGATCTGGAGTGCCGAAATCGAACTGCTGGAAGCCCGTCTCGACGGCTTCACCGCCGACCTGCGGGTCAAGCGGGCCGAGGAACTGCAGGCACTGCGCACCAAGCAGCACGCGGCCAGTGAAAAGATGAAGGAACTCGGTCATGCATCCGGCGAAGCCTGGGAACAGGTCAAGATCACCGCCGACAATGTCTGGGATGAGCTGAAGACCGGCCTCGCCGAGGCCAAGGCCCGCTTCAAGTAAGCCGCTGCCCGGTGCCCGCTGCGGCCCGGGTCTTTCCCTTATTGCAGCAAAAGGTGGACCCCATGCACCTGAAACTTGGCCTGGTCGTCGCATTGTCCTGCCTGGTCCTGATTTTCGTCGCCCAGAACGTCGATGTCGTGCAGATCTCCTTCCTGTTCTGGAGCATTACCCTGTCGAGCGCCGTACTGATCCTGTTTACCGTGCTGATCGGCCTGTTGCTTGGCTGGTTCCTGCACGGCTACCTGCTGCACCGCAAAGCGGTGAGGGCGACAACCGCCCTCTAGCCAAGCTGGTTGAGTATCTTCTGGTAGGCCTCGACGAACAGTCGCACGCCATCTTCCTGCAAGGTCTGCCCGACCTGATTGAGATCGATGCCGAGGCCGGCCAGCGCGCCGACATGGCGGGCAGCGGCTTCGGCATCGCTGGCCAGGCTGAGCGACACCCGACCGTGGTCGCGAAAGGCCGCCAGGGTCAGTTCCGGCATCGTATTGATGCTGGCCGGACCGATCAGCGCTTCGACATAGAGCACATCGCCATAGGCCGGATTCTTGCTGCCGGTACTGGCCCATAACGGCGTTTGCGGCCGGACGCCGGCCTGGCCGAGCGCCGCAAAGTCGGCACCGTGAAAGACTTCGAGATAACGCTGGTAGCACAGGCGGGCCAGCGCAATGCCGGTCTTGCCGAGGAGCATTTCGGCGCCCATACCGGCACCATCCGCCAGGTGCTGATCGACCAGGCTGTCGATGCGGCTGATGAAGACGCTGGCGACCGAACGCAGGCGGTTGGCACTGCCGCCCTCGCTCAGCCAGCGCCGGGCGCCGCTCAGGTAAGCCTGGAGCGTGGCCTCGTATTGCGACAGCGAAAAGATCAGCGTGACGTTGACCCTGATGCCATCGGCGGTCAATTGCTCGAACGCTTTCAGGCCGGCCGGCGTGGCCGGCACCTTGATCAACAAATTGTCGCGGCCGACCGCCCGCCACAGGCGATGCGCCGCGGCAACCGTGCCGCCGACGTCGTCGGCGAGCAGTGGTGAGACTTCCAGGCTGACGTAGCCGGCTTCGCCCTGGCTGCTGGTGAAGACCGGCTGCAGCATGGCGCAGGCAGCGCGGATATCGGCAATGACCAGGGCCTCGTAACAGGCCTCGGCGCCCAGGCCGTTGCTGCGCAGGCGTTCGAGGTCCTCGGCGTAGTAAGGGCTGTCGGCCAGTGCCTTGGCGAAAATGGCCGGGTTCGAGGTGACGCCATCGACCCCGTCCTCGTTGATCAGGCGCTGCAGTCCGCCCTCGCGGAGCAGGCTGCGTGACAGGTTGTCGAGCCAGACGTGCTGGCCGAGCGCTTTGAGTCCGAGTAGCGGATTGGTGGTCATCAGCGTTCTCCTGTGCTGGCCGGGGGCGTGCCCGGCCACCGCCAGTTGCGAATCTCCGGCATGTCCTCGCCGTATTCGTGGATGT
>DAIMCQ010000400.1:0-3119 GCA_036726285.1 Azonexus sp. | reverse complement strand
GCTGGCCAGCCTGATTTCCGCCTTTGCCATGCTCGGCGTGGTCGCCGGCGCGGTGCATTGGTTCGAGCGCCTGCCGCTGGCGGTGCTGGCTGCCAGCATCGTGATTGCCGCGCTCTCGATGATCGACCTGCGCGCGCTGCGGCAAGCCTGGGTCTATGACCGGGCCGATGCGCTGGCCTTGCTCGGCACGGCCGGCGGCGTGCTGCTGTTCGGGCTGGAGGTCGGGATCGGCCTGGGTATCCTGCTCTCGATGGCGACCTTGCTGCTGCGGGTCAGTGCGCCGCATATCGCCGTGGTGGGGCGGATTCGCGGCAGCCAGCATTTCCGCAATGTCGAGCGTTACGACACGGAAACCATTCCCGGTGTGCTCTTCATCCGCATCGACGAGCGCCTGTTTTTCGGCAATCTGGCGGCGGTGGAGATGCGTCTTGACCAGGAGTTGCAGCGTCTGGCCGCACCGACCGACCTGGTGCTGGTGATGAGTGCGGTCAACCTGCTCGACACGACTGCGGTCGAGGTCTTTGCCGAGTTCAATCAGGATCTTGCCGAGCGCGGCATCCGCCTGCACCTGGCCGAGGTCAAGGGACCGGTACAGGATCGTCTGCAGCGCTCGCCGCTGTGGTCGGCCCTGAGCGGCGAGGTCTTCATGTCGGCGAACGATGCGTTTGAAAAGCTCAGTCCGGAAAAAGCTTGGTGTCCGGACATCTAGTCGAGGAGTAGATCAATATTTGTGAGTCGAATGGCATTTTTAGATGCCTTTGGGATAGTATCCCGCGTTTCGATTTACCAATGTTGGAGTGAGTATGCAGGCAGGCTCGGCAACACATTACGAAGTGCTTGGCGTCCCCGTAGATGCGCCACCGGAAGAGATTCTCAACGCCTATCGCGAATATCTACTGAGATCCGCTTCGTCGGCCGATGCGTTGGAGACTGACATGCTGGATCGCGTGCGGGCGGCGTTCGATGTATTGAACGATCGAGAAGCTCGGCAGAAATACGATCGGGAACTGGCCAGCATGTCCGGCGAAGGCAACCGCGCTTCCGTTGCAATGGAAGCGCTGGAGGCGGGTGCAGAGAGCGACGAAAAGTCTGTGCGCTTTGAGTTTGTCGGCGACGGCGCAGCCTATTTCCGGATCTGGATCGTCAATTTGTGCCTGAGTATCCTCAGCCTGGGGGTTTATTCCGCTTGGGCCAAGGTCAGGCGCGAGCAATATTTCCATCGCAACACGCTGCTTGACGGTTCCGGATTCGACTACCACGGCCAACCATTGGCGATTCTCAAGGGAAGAGGCCTGGCTTTGGCTCTCGTCGGCATCCTTTCGCTGACCGAAAAGCTCGGTCCTGCGCCTTATCTGGCGGCTCTCGCGATGCTGTTCATGGCGGCTCCCTGGCTGATCATTCGGGCCCTGAGCTTTCGCGCGGCCAATACCAGCTACCGCGGGCTGCGCTTTTCCTTCAATGCCAGTTATGGGCAGATGGCAAAGCTGATTTTCGTGAACAGTTTGTTAACCTTGGTGACATTCGGTCTGTGGTTTCCCCGTTTTACCCGCGACTGGAGAAAGTTCGTCATCGATCACGCCGCTTTCGGCAGTACGGCTTTTGCCTGCGAGCTGCAGGTCGGTCGGGTGTATCGGATATTCCTGCTCCCGCTATTGATCGCCTTCGGACTCGGGGTGCTAAGCGTATTGATCGGCAAGTCCTTTTTGCTGGTCCCGATCGGCATCGTTGCTGCTTGTCTCTATCTGCTGCTGCCAGCTTATGTAGCAGTCAGTCTGAGCAATGCCGTATGGTCTTCGAGTCGCTTGGGGCCGCATCGCTTCGTCAGCGAGATTCCGATCTCGCTCTATATCCGGATGGTATTGGGCAATTGGCTGGCTATCGTATTGAGCCTTGGTATTTTCATTCCCTGGGCGCAGGTTCGCATGGCCCGCTTGCGGACAGCGCATTTGAAGCTGATGGCGGATGGCCAACTCGATGCCTTCATCACCGGCGAACAGCGGGATGTGTCGGCGTTGGGTGAGGGCGCTTCGGATATGTTTGCGGTCGATTTGGCTATCTGAGCATGTTTCAAGTGCATTTCTTCGACGGTAAAACGTCGAAGCAGCAAGCCGCGCAGCTCGATATGGACGGCGATGAGTTGCGTCTTACCGGGGCTTTCGGCGAGCGGCGAGGCAGGTTGTGCGACCTGGATATCTCGGAAGCGCTGGATAACGCCCCGCGCTTCATCCGCTTTCCCGACGGCGGCATGTGCGAAATTGCGAGCCATGATCTTGCCGAGTTTGCCGCTTGGCTGGCTCGGCATGGCCGGCGTCATGGCTGGGTCGCCCATCTGCAAATGCGTTGGCGAAATGCGTTCGCCGCGTTGCTGGTTTGTCTCGCCAGCGTCCTTGCCGCCTATCTCTGGATACTGCCTGCGGGAGCGCAATACCTGGCACCGCATATTCCACCTGCTGCATTGCAAGCGCTTTCGGATCAGGTTCTGGAGACGCTGGATGGTCGCTTGCTCGCGCCGAGTCAATTACCGGCCCAGCGACGGGATGCGATAGCCCGCGAATTTTCCGCTTTGCTGGCTACTCAGTCCGGCCTGCCGGCCTATCGACTGCATTTTCGCGCCGCAAAGGGTATCGGTCCGAACGCTTTCGCGCTGCCTTCCGGCGAGATTGTCGTCTTCGATTCCCTGGTCGGTTTGGCTGGCGATACGTCGGAGGTGGTTGCCGTGCTGGCCCATGAACTGGGTCACCTGCATTACCGGCATGGTGTTCGACACCTGATTCAGTCGTCCGTGGTGTCGTTTGCGCTCGGGATGTACTTGGGCGATATCTCCAGCCTCGCTGCCGGATTCTCTACGCTGCTCCTCGAGTCGAGGTACTCGCGGGCGTTCGAACACGATGCCGATGCCTATGCCGTCAGCTTGTTGCGCCAGGGCGGGCGGGACCCGGTCGGTCTGGCCAACATGCTGGCGAAATTACAGGCTTCGCAGGGCGGCGATAGCGGTCGGTCGCTGCTGGCTTCGCATCCGGATACCCAGTCGCGGATCGATTTCATTGAAGCCAGCCGACGCTGATACTGCCGCTGGGCCGCTAGGCTGGATCGAACAGGTTGAGCAGGCTGTCCAGGCC
>DAIMCQ010000399.1:0-3121 GCA_036726285.1 Azonexus sp. | reverse complement strand
GCAGGGCGTAGTCCAGGTCCAGTTCGCCGGCGCGACGGATTTCCGCCGCGTTGTGACAGGAAGCGCCCACCCAGGCGAAGTCCGGACGCGTCGAGCAGGTCGCCAGCGCAGCCGCCGACAGGTGCAGGCCGTCGGCACCGACGCGGCGGGCGATGTCTTCGCTGTCGTTGATCACGACCAGGGCGTCCTTGTGACGCCGGGCGATGCGGACGATGGCTTCGGCGAACCACAGGCGCTGTGCCGCCGGCCAGCCCTTGTCGCGCACCTGGATCAGGCGCAAGCCTTGTTCCAGCGCTTCTTCCAGACGTTCGAGCTGACGTTCGACGCCTTCGATTTCCCCCATCGTGATGGCCATCGTCGTGGGTAAAGAGAGGGCCTTGAGGATCGGGTCGTTGGCCGGCAGGATCGGGCTGACTTCGGCGGCGGCAGTGCAGGCCTGCCAGTTGATTGCGGCGTGTTCGAGTGGCCCGCTGATGCCGATCTCGCCGTCCCAGGCGGTGACCCGCATGAAGTTGAGGTTGACGGTGGCGTGCGGATAGGTGAATTGGCGGGTCAGCCAGGGCGAGCAGGCAGTGACGTTGATGCCCAGTTCTTCCTGGAGTTCGCGGATCAAGGCCTGGCGGACGCTTTCGCCGGCTTCGACCTTGCCGCCGGGGAATTCCCAATAACCTGCGTAGACCTTGCCTTCGGGGCGCTGGGCGAGCAGGAACTCGCGGCCGTCGGCGCGCAGCATCACGGCGGCGGCGACTTCGACGATTTGTCGGGCGCTGTCCTGGCTCATGCCGATTGCTGCCCGGCCAGGTCGCGGGCGAACTGCCAGGCGACACGCCCGGAGCGCGAGCCGCGGCCCAGCGCCCAGTTCAGGGCATCGCGTTCGCTGGCGGCGATGACCGCTTCGCTGACGCCAAGATGGCGCAGCCAGTGATTGACGATGTTCAGGTAGTCGTCCTGGCTGAAGGGGTAGAAGGAAATCCACAGGCCGAAGCGTTCCGACAGGGAGATTTTTTCTTCGGTGGCTTCGCCGGGGTGGATTTCATCATCGACCCGCGTCGTTTCCAGGTTTTCCGAGAAATATTCCGGCATCAGGTGGCGACGGTTCGAGGTGGCGTAGATCAGGACGTTTTCGGGCGGCGCGGAGATCGAGCCGTCGAGCACTGTCTTCAGCGCCTTGTAGGCGGTTTCGCCGGCCTCGAACGAGAGGTCGTCGCAGAAAATGATGAAGCGTTCCGGGCGGCCTTCGAGCAGGTCGACGATGTCGGCCAGATCGACCAGGTCATCCTTGTCTACCTCGATCAGGCGCAGGCCCTGGTTGGAGAATTCATTGAGCACGGCCTTGACCAGCGACGATTTGCCCGAGCCGCGCGAGCCGGTGAGCAGGACGTTGTTGGCCGGGCGGCCGGCAACGAATTGTCGGGTGTTGAGCTCGATGCGCTCTTTCTGGTCGTCGATGTTGTTGAGATCGGCCAGGCGGATCGGGTGCGGGTGCGGAACGGCTTGCAGCCAGCCGCGACCATGGGTCTTGCGCCAGCGAAAGGCGACCGCCTTGTCCCACTCGACGGCGGGCGGAGCAAGGGGGAGGCTGGCTTCGAAGCGGCCGAGGACGGCCTCGGCGCGGGCGAGCAGGCGTTCTAACTGGGGCGTGTTGGGCATGGTGGCTTTATACTTCGCGGCGAAGTTGCGAACTCTAGCGAAACCCATGCGAAAAATCCAAGCTGCTTTTGTCCTGGTCTCCGTTTTTTTGTCGGCCTGCTCGACCTTTGAGACCGTTCCGCCGATGCCCGCCTGCTCTCCCTGTCCGACCTGCCAGACTTGCCCGTCTCCGGCGCAGCCGCCGACAGCGGCCGTCACGCCGCCATTCTCCCGGCAATTGGTCGCCGCCAAGTGGAGCGATCTGCCGGGCTGGGCGGATGACGACCATGCGGCGGCCTGGGGCGGGTTTCTTCAATCCTGTCGCGGCCTCGCCAGCAAGCCGCAGGGGCCAGCCTGGAAACGGGTTTGTGATTCGGCGCGGGCGCTTAACGGCGGCGTGGCGCCGAGTGCCCAGATGGCGCGCCAGTTTTTCGAAACCCATCTGACTCCCTACTCGCTGCTTTCTTCGGATGGTGTGGCCAGCGGCATGATTACCGGCTATTACGAGCCGCTGCTGCGGGGCAGCCGGCATCTCGCCAAGGGCTTCGAGCAAGCGGTGCGTGGTGTGCCGGATGATTTGCTGACCATCGACTTGTCGTCGATTTTCCCCGAGTTGAAGGATAAACGGGTGCGTGGACGACTGGAGGGCAACAAGGTGGTGCCGTATTGGTCGCGTGGTGAAATTGTCGCACGTGGCGATCGCCTGCCGGGCAAAACGCTGCTCTATGTCGACGATGCGGTCGAGTTGTTTTTCCTGCAGGTGCAGGGGTCGGGGCGGGTCAGGCTGCCGGATGGCAGCATGGTGCGTCTCAATTATGCCGATCAAAACGGCCATCCCTACCAGTCGATCGGCCGGGTCCTGGTCGAGCGTGGCGAGTTGAAACTCGAAGAAGCTTCGATGCAGGGCATCCAGGCTTGGGCGCGAGCCAATCCGGCGCGCCTGGACGATTTGCTCAATACCAATCCGAGCTACGTCTTTTTCCGAGAAGTGCCAAATAGCAAGGATGGCCCGGTTGGCGCCTTGGGGGTGCCGCTGACCGCCGAGCGCAGTATCGCCGTCGATCCCCGTTCCGTTCCGCTTGGGGCGCCGGTCTATCTGGCAACGACTCGCCCTAATTCGGGGCAGGCCTTACATCGGCTGGTGCTGGCCCAGGATACGGGCGGTGCCATCAAGGGGGCTGTGCGGGCCGATTTCTTCTGGGGGTTCGGCAAAGCGGCGGGTGAGTTGGCTGGGCGGATGAAACAAAGCGGCAGGATGTGGGTGCTGCTGCCGCCCGAGGCTGTACCCAAGTAAGGCAGGGTTGCACCAGGATAAGGCGCGAACTAAACTAAACGCACTTGTATAGTGCGTTTAATCGTTTTGCGCGGAATTTAACGCACTGATTTGAAACAAATTTAATGCACTGGAATGGTGCTTGCTTTCGTCGTCCGGTCATTTGATTCGGGGGTTTCATGGAAGCATATCAATCGGGCAGCAACGTCCTGTTCATCT
>DAIMCQ010000398.1:0-3151 GCA_036726285.1 Azonexus sp. | reverse complement strand
GTTGATTGTCCGTTTTGACACCTTGATCGTCGACGAGGCGATGGACTTTGCCTCAACCTGGTGGATAGCCTTATCCGCATTAGGCCGTGACAATTTTGGTTGGTACTGTTTCTACGACAGGCAGCAGGCTATTTATCAACATGGCAGCACTTGGGAGGCACCATTCCCTGCTGCGCCGATGCAACTGGAAACCAATTTGCGAAACCCGCGGCCGATTGGTGAGTTTGCAGCCCATATCGCCCATTATCCGCCACCAGCCGCATTCCGGGTGCACTGCGGAACCCCGCCGATCACCTTGCGCTCTGCGGATTTCAACGTCATGGCCGGGCAATTGAGAACCCTATTGAATGAGCTGACGCAGAAGGAAAATATTGCTCCGGAACAAATCGTCGTTCTTTCCCCCTATCGGATAGAGAATGCGAAATCAGCCTGGCGAACCGGCTTGTCTCAATTCAAAACCTCTTCCGATATGGCTACTCCTTCAACTGGAAAAATCCGCATCGGTACGATACAGGGGTTCAAGGGGCTGGAAGCCGACGTCGTCATTCTGGTCGGCGTCGATGCCAACGCCGCAAAACATCCCGACTGGCTTTATATCGGTGCCAGCCGTGCGCGTGCGGTTTTGTATCTGCTGGTACTCGAAGAGTTTCCCGATATCTCCGTGTAACCGGTTATTGCGGGCAACGCCTCTCTAACTGGACGACGAATTGCTTAACTGAAAAAGCGATCAATTTTTCCCCCAAGTTTGAGCAGCGAGCCGAATGTCCTGTCAATCGTGTTCATGGCGCCCTCGTGAACGCTGTCCAATCCCTTTTCCAAGGCATTGCGTCCCCGGCAATAGCTTCCATAAGCTGCCACGACCCAATTCCGGCCGTGATAAAACGTGTTGGTGCCTATATTCAGGCCATCTGTATTTGGTCGCCATTCAACACCAAAAAATGTGTCGGAAAACTGCTTATCGTCACTGAAATATACCTCCAGTACAGTAGGCTCCAGCGCATCGAAGGTGACGTTGATAAAACGGCTAAAGGTGGACACCTTGCGAAGCGATGTTGCCTCCAGCGTATCGGTATTGAAAATATCGACCACCTCCCCGTCAAGCAACAGCACGGGATGATCGGAAGTCTCCGATGGCAGGCCAATGATATAGCGCGATGACTGAGCCAAAAGTTCGGCGCTGGTCTGATAAACGCCAGCAGGCACGAGCAAGACCTGCGTATCGCCAATTGCTTTGAAATCACGCACGACAATAGCCTGGCAAGCAACACCATCATCCGGTAACCATGCTTCAAGCTGGTTGGCAAGAAACTCCTCGCCAATGGAGCGCAACAGGATGGCGCCATGCGCCAGTTCGTCTGGTGTCGGTAAACGATTCAAGGATGGCATTTGTGAAGAGGTTTTCATGATCTACTCCTGAGGGTGGTGATTTGATACCGGTAGTATCAGGAGGCATGGTGACAGGTCATGTCTTTCCGCAAAATCTTCGCCGCTCGCCGCTGCTGCCTAACTCGCTGAGCGTTCACCTAAAAAGCCGATTTTCTGTCCAACTGCACGGAGCCATCTAACAGAAAACCTTCCACAGTCCCTGAGTTCGAACAAATGTGGCCTTTGCTATTGCTCGCTCATGAATGATTGATCGGTCATCCCATTGAGGACGAATCTCAAGAATCTCGACACTCTGTTCCGTTAATCGGTACCCAAAATCCAAGTCTGGACGAATATGCGGCGGTGGCCGGCGCTTCGCAAGAAAGACATCCATGGCCTTTTCAATGCGTTTCTGGTCGAAGTCATTGAATGCCATGACTATGAATCGCCTAGTTGAGGAATATGGGCTTCAATCTGTGATGTCGGCAGGTTCGAAAGCGCCTCTCCAAGGAGGTCTCCCATATCACACCCAACGCCGTATCCCATCTGGGCATCGTCACGAATATTGGAAAGGCGCTCAATGGTCTTTTCCAGCAAAGTCTCATCAAGAATCGACAGTAACTGGCAAGCCTCTCGATACTGGAGCACCAGGGCGTCAAAGTAAGCTTCGTCGGCAAAGCCGAAATCCATCGAAAATTGCACAGCGATTTCGCACCAGAACAGTCGTAGGTCGAGAATCCCCATTGGGTCGCCAACGGCTTTGCTGTATGCCGAGATCGCCTTTTTGGCCTCGGCAACAGATATTTTGCCATCGCGCTTCCCATGATGGTCTGGAGCCAACGCAACGGCAATTTTCTTTCTGTAGTCGTTGAGCGGGTTCGGCCCGAGGCTGAAGCGTGCATGAAGGAAGGATTGGTTGTCCTTGTGGAAACTGTAAAGCTCGGCGAGCAACTGGATAAGGCCAGCTTTATCGAAGTCGCTGACCTTCGCCTTGACGTCACTCCATGTCGGCTTGATCTTCGTACGCTTGGCGGATTCTGCCATCGGAAATTTTGTTATTAATTTGGTGTCTGCAGAATACAACATCGTCCGCGGTTGATCGCTGCCTTGACGTAATCTGGCTTGAACAAGCATTGCGTTTTCAGACGAAAAGCCACGTATCAATCTTCCGCAGAACAATCAGATGAAGAAGCGGCCGTTCAAGGGCATCAGGCTCTGAACGGCTGATTAACGCAAGATTGTCGATTTATGCAAATCCAGATTTAGGCCGTTACGATCTGATTTAAGCACCACAAAATCTGACCAAAGAATTGCCCTTACGTACGTGCGCCTATAAACCGATCAATCCCAGGCCAGCGCCCCACCCGTCTGGTATTCGGTGACCCGCGTCTCGAAGAAGTTTTTCTCCTTGCGCAGGTTGGCCTGCTCGTCGAGCCAGGGGAGGACGTTCTCGGCTCCCGGGAAGGGTTCGGCGACGCCGACCTGGCGCGCCCGGCGGTTGGCGACGAAACGGAACTGCTGGACGTGCAGTTCGGCGTTGTAGCCGAGAATCGGCTCACGCAGGATGTAGCCGGCGTAGGCCCGTTCGGCCGCCTCGGCCTCGTCCCACAGTTCGCGCAGCGCCTGCGGGTCGAGGGTCAGGCCCTCTTCCTTGAGCAGTTCGCGCACGACGCGGATGCCGAAGGCGCAGTGCAGCACCTCGTCGCGCATGATGTACTGCAACTGCTCGGCAGCGCCCTTCATCAGCCCCCGCCGTTGCAGCGCGAAGATCGGGGTGAAGCCGTTG
>DAIMCQ010000397.1:0-3157 GCA_036726285.1 Azonexus sp. | reverse complement strand
AGACGATCATCGAGGACGATGTCTTCATCGGCTCCGATACCCAACTGGTCGCCCCGGTGACGGTCGGGCGCGGCGCAACGCTGGGTGCCGGCACGACGCTGACCAAGAATGCGCCGGCCGATGCGCTGACCGTGTCGCGCGCCAAGCAGGTGACATTGAGCGGCTGGGCCCGGCCGGAGAAGATCAAGAAATGATCGACTACGGCTTTACCGCCTTCGTTTTCCTGATCGCCATCCTGGTGGCGGTCGGCGGGGCGTTGGTGCTGGTCGGCTATCTCGGCACCTTGCCGGCTTCCTTCGGCTTCGGCTGGCGAACCTGGGGGCCGACCCTGCTGTTGCCACTGATCGGCCCGCTCTGGTTCGCCTGGCAGCAGCGCGCCGAATTCAAGCGTCCCGGCCTGCAATTGCTGGCCGGTTTGCTGCTCCTGCTGATTGCCGGAGTCATTCTTTACCAGGGCGGTCCACTGATCGTCGATCGCATGGCGGCGGGCGTAAAATGATTTACAGGTAGTTTCCAATAAGCTCAGGGAGAAGAAGATGTCCAAATACAAAACCGAGACCCTTCGTTCCATTGCACTGGTTGGTCATGGTGCAGCCGGCAAGACCAGCCTGACCGAAGCGCTGCTTTACGCCACCGGCACCATCCCGGCCAAGGGCAGTATCGACAAAGGCAGCACCGTCGCCGATTTCGATGCCCAGGAGAAGGAAGCCGGCCACTCCCTGAATTCTGCCGTGGTCAATTTTGGCTACGAAGAGACCCGCATCCACCTGATCGACACCCCGGGCTACCCGGATTTCGCCGGTCCTTCGATTGCCGCGCTGGCCGGGGTCGATACCGCGCTGGTCGTGATCAATGCCCAGACCGGCGTCGAACTGATGACCGAGCGCATGATGCGCTACGCCGCCGAGCGCAAGCTGTGCCGGATGATCGTCATCAACAAGATCGATGCCGACAACCTCGACCTGCCCGGTCTGGTCGCCGACATTCGCGAACGCTTCGGCAAGCAGTGCATGCTGCTCGACCTGCCGGCCCACGGCGCTGCCGACGTCGTCGAAGTGCTGGAACACGATGCCGGCGAGGCCGATTTCGAATCCGTCGCCGCCGCCCACCGGGCGCTGATCGACCAGATCGTCGAAGAAGACGAGGACCTGCTCGCCCAATACCTGGAAGATGGCGCCGACCCCAGTGCCTCGGCCCTGCACGCGCCGTTCGAAAAGGCGCTGCGCGAAGGCCACCTGATCCCGATCCTGTTCGTCTCGGCCAAGACTGGTGCCGGCATCAAGGAACTGCTGCATGTGCTGGCGACGCTGGCCCCCAATCCGGCCGAAGGCAACCCGCCGCCGTTCTACAAGGGCGAGCCGGGCGACAAGAGCGAGCCCTTCCAGGCCGTGCCGGATGCCGGCAAGCATGTGCTGGCCCACGTCTTCAAGGTCGTTGCCGACCCCTACATGGGCAAGATCGGCATCTTCCGCGTGCATCAGGGCACGCTGAAGAAGGACATGCAACTCTTCGTCGGCGACGGCAAGCGGCCGTTCAAGGTCGGCCACCTCTACCAGTTGCAGGGCAAGGACAGCATCGAGGTCGATGAACTGCTGCCGGGCGATATCGGTGCCATCGCCAAGGTCGAGGAAATCGATTTCGACTGCGTGCTGCACGATTCGCACGACGAGGACCACATCCACCTCGTGCCGCTCGCTTTCCCGCAGCCGATGGCCGGGCTGGCCATCGAAACCCGGAAGAAGGGCGACGAGCAGCGCCTGTTCGACATCCTGGGCAAGCTGGCGATGGAAGACCCGACCTTCATCGTCGAACGTCATCCGAGCAGCAACGAAACGGTGATTCGCGGCCTGGGCGAGATCCATCTCAAGGCCAAGCTGGAAAAAATGGCCGGCCAGTACAAGCTGGAAGTCGACACCAAGCCGCCGCGCATTCCCTATCGCGAAACCATCACCGCCGCAGCCGAAGGCATCCATCGCCACAAGAAGCAGAGCGGTGGCGCCGGTCAGTTCGGCGAAGTGCATCTGCGCATCGAACCGAAAGGCCGGGGCGAAGGCTTCGAGTTCGTCGACGCGGTCAAGGGCGGCGTCATTCCCGGCGTCTTTATGGCGGCGGTGGAGAAGGGCGTCCGCCAGGGGCTGGAAGGCGGTGTCGTGGCCGGCTACGCGGTGGACGACCTCAAGGTCACGGTGTTCGACGGCAAAACCCACGCCGTCGATGGCAAGGAAGTCGCCTTCGTCGTTGCCGGGCGCAAGGCGGTGATCGAAGCCATTCGCGCCGCCAAACCGATCGTGCTCGAACCCATCGTCAATATCGAGATCACCGTGCCGGAAACCGCCATCGGCGATCTGACCGGCGACCTCGCCGGCCGACGCGGCCACATCACCGGTACCGACGGTCGCGGTCACGGCATGGCGGCAATCAGTGGCGAAGTGCCGCTGGCCGAACTCAACGACTACCAGTCGCGCCTTAAATCGCTGACCGGTGGCCAGGGCAGCTACACCATCGAATTCGCCCGCTACTCGGCGGTGCCGCCCAATGTCCAGCAGCAACTGGCAAGCAAGTTCCAGTTGCACGACGAAGACGAATAAGACGCTTTCGGAGCGAATCAAAACGGGCTGAATTCCAGCCCGTTTTTTATTTCAGCCTGTCGTCCCGATCGACCGTGCAAGGCGGCTCGATCCCTTGCATCTGCTCCTTTGTCGTATTTGCCGAAGTCGCCCCTTTTCCGCTCGACCTCGTTTTTTTACCGCTCGACTCTAGCTTTTTACCTCTGTCGGGAAATCTCGAAGTGATCCCCGGCGCACTCCTAATATCCAGTTCGTGAATGTTTTTTCTGCGGCTATTGAGGAGATGAAGATGGACCACGTAATCGCATTGATCGGTGCCACGGTCTGCGCCCTGACCTTCGCCTGCCGCATCTACGGGATCTTCGTTATCAACAGGGTCCGGGCAGCCGAAAGCGGCGCCGGGAAACGGACCGTCCAGCGCTAGCGAAGGGCGCCGGTACGGCGGAACAACCCGCCGCACCAGGCTGCCAGCAACAGAATTACTTCAAGGAGCTAAAAATGAACGCACTTTTCAAAGTAGCCACCCGTCAGGACCCCTGGGAAGGCTTTGCCGGCGATGCCTGGCGCAACCGCGTCGACGTCCGCGCCTT
>DAIMCQ010000396.1:0-3164 GCA_036726285.1 Azonexus sp. | reverse complement strand
TGTCGGATGACATGAAGGCGCTGTACAAGGCCCCGAACGACAAGGCTTTCGAATAATCATCGACGACGGCCATCGGTCCGCCGGGTCGATGGCCTCCTTCCCCAAGGAGAACCGCTATGCTGAATCGCTTCCTGTCTCACTGCCTGCTGGTTGCCGCAGGTTTCCTCGCCGCCGTGCCGGCCTTCGCCGACAAGCCGAACGTCGTCATCCTGGCGACCGGCGGCACGATTGCCGGCGCCGGTGCCGACGCCGCCAAGAGCGCCACTTACCAGGCCGCCAAAGTGCCGGTCGATAAATTGATCGCCGGTATTCCGACACTGGGCGATGTCGCCCAGGTGCGTGGCGAACAGGTCTTCCAGATCGCTTCCGAAAGCTTCACCAACGAGCACCTGGTCACCCTGGGCAAGCGCGTTGCCGCGCTGGCCAAGCAGGGCGACGTCGATGGCATCGTGGTGACGCACGGTACCGATACGCTGGAAGAAACGGCTTATTTCCTGAATCTGGTCGTGCATACCGACAAGCCGATCATCGTGGTCGGCTCGATGCGTCCGGGTACCGCCATGTCGGCCGACGGCATGCTCAACCTGTTCAATGCGGTCAGCACCGCCGCCAGCCAGGATGCGCGCGGCAAGGGCGTCCTGGTGACGATGAACGACGAGCTGAACAGCGGTCGTGACGTCTCCAAGATGGTCAATATCAAGACCGAAGCCTTCAAGAGCCCGTGGGGCCCGCTCGGCATGGTCGTCGAGGGCAAGAACTACTGGTTCCGCCTGCCGGCCAAGCGCCATACGATGAATTCCGAGTTCGACATCGAGAAGATCGATGCCCTGGCCCCGGTTGAAATCGCCTACGGCTACGGCAACACCACCGATACCGCTTACCGCGCCTTCGCCGACAAGGGCGCCAAGGCGATCATCCACGCCGGTACCGGCAACGGTTCGGTCTCCAACCGCGTCGTTCCGGGTCTGCGCGAGTTGCGCAGCAAGGGGGTGCAAATCATCCGTTCCTCGCACGTCAATGCCGGCGGCTTCGTGCTGCGCAATGCCGAACAGCCTGACGACCAGTACGACTGGGTGGTGGCGCATGACCTGAATCCGCAGAAGGCCCGCATCCTGGCCGCCGTGGCCCTGACCAAGACGAACGACAGCAAGGAACTGCAACGCATTTTCTGGGAATATTGAGCTTGCGTTGAAGAGGGCGACATGCCCGCCACGGCGGGCATGTCCGGTTAGCCAAACCGCAATCCAAAGGGGTAATAACAATGGGCTATCAATGGAACTGGGGCGTCTTCCTGCAGCCGAGTGCGACAGGGGACGACACCTATCTGGGCTGGATGTTTGCCGGCTTCAAAATGACCATCGGGCTGTCGCTCAGTGCGTGGTTGATCGCACTGCTGCTCGGCGCCCTGGTTGGCGTGTTGCGTACCGTGCCGAACAAGGTGCTGGCCGGTTTTGCCACCGCTTATGTCGAGATGTTCCGCAACGTGCCGCTGCTGGTGCAGTTGTTCATCTGGTATTTCGTTCTGCCCGAGCTGCTGCCGGCCAGTATCGGCAATGCCTACAAGCAGTCGAACCCGGTGCTGCAGCAGTTCCTCGCTTCCATGGTGTGCCTGGGCTTGTTTACCAGTGCCCGGGTGGCCGAACAGGTACGGGCCGGGATCAACTCCTTGCCGCGCGGCCAGAAGAACGCCGGCCTGGCGCTCGGTTTCACCTTGCCGCAGACCTACCGTTTCGTCATGCTGCCGATGGCTTTCCGCCTGGTCGTGCCGCCGCTGACCTCGGAATTCCTCAACATTTTCAAGAATTCCGCCGTCTGTTCCACCATCGGTTTGCTCGAACTGGCCGCCCAGGGCCGCCAGCTGGTCGATTACACCGCCCAGCCTTTCGAATCGTTTATCGCGGTGACGATCTCCTACATCATCATCAACGTGACCGTCATGACCCTGATGCACAAGTTTGAAAAGCGCATCGCGGTGCCGGGTTACATCGGAGGAAAGTGACATGTACGAATTCGACTGGTCTTCCATCCCCGGCGCCTTGCCCTTCCTTTTGGACGGCATGAAAATCACCGTCCAGATCACCGCCCAGGCCGTGGTCATCGGCATCGTCTGGGGGACCTTGCTGGCCATGATGCGCTTGTCGTCGATCAAGCCGCTCTCCTGGTTTGCTGCCGCCTACGTCAACCTGTTCCGCGCCGTACCGCTGGTCATGGTGCTGCTCTGGTTCTTCCTGATCGTGCCCGAATTCGTCGGGCAACTCTTCAATATCCCGAAGGGGACCGATCTGCGCCTGTCTTCGGCGATGGCCGGTTTTGCCCTGTTCGAGTCGGCCTACTATTCGGAAATCATCCGGGCCGGCATCCAGAGCGTGCCGAAGGGGCAGATCTCCGCCGCCTCGGCGCTGGGCATGACCTACATGCAGGCGATGCGCCTGGTCATCCTGCCGCAGGCTTTCCGCAACATGGTGCCGCTGCTGCTGACCCAGGGGATCATCCTGTTCCAGGATACCTCGCTGGTCTACGTCTCGGCACTGGCCGACTTCTTCGGTGCCGCCTACAAGGTCGGTGACCGCGATGGCCGTCTGGTTGAAATGCTGCTCTTCGCCGGCGTCGTCTATTTCGTCATCTGCTTCGCCGCCTCGCAACTGGTGAAGCGTCTGCAGAAAAAATACACCCCGGCCTGAGCGCCAGCCTGAAGGAGAAATTCCATGATCAAGATTGAAAACGTCAGCAAGCATTACGGCAGCTTCCAGGTTCTCACCGATTGCAGCACCAGCGTCAGCAAGGGCGAAGTGATCGTCGTCTGCGGCCCCTCCGGTTCGGGCAAATCGACGCTGATCAAGTGCGTCAATGGCCTGGAGCCTTTCCAGTCCGGCATCATCACCGTCGACGGCACTTCGGTCGGCGATCCGAAGACCAACCTGTCGAAGCTGCGTGCCCGCGTCGGCATGGTGTTCCAGAACTTCGAACTGTTCCCGCACATGAGCATCACCCAGAACCTGGCCATTGCCCAGGTCAAGGTACTCGGCCGCAATCAGGACGAAGCGGTCGAAAAGGGCCTGAAGCTGCTCGATCGCGTCGGCCTCAAGGCGCATGCCCACAAGTTCCCCGGTCAGCTTTCCGGCGGCCAGCAGCAGCGCGTGGCGATTGCCCGGGCGCTGGCCATG
>DAIMCQ010000395.1:0-3242 GCA_036726285.1 Azonexus sp. | reverse complement strand
GACGTCGTCGCCAAGAGCGGTTTCGGCCTGTGCTGGCGCACCGGCTACTGGACCCCGGCCGCCGCCGCCGCCGACAAGGCCGGTTGCGAGTGCGACAAGGACCTGCTGCCGAAGGAAGCCTGCGAGCCGAAGACGGCCGCTAGCGCCTCCACCTCTGGTGCTGCTGCCGAGAAAACTAGCATTGTTGGCGTGAAGGTAACCGTCGCTGCCGACGCCCTGTTCGACTTCAACAAGGCCGTCCTGCGCGCCGAAGGCAAGGCCAAGCTCGACGAACTGGTCTCCAAGGCCAAGGCCATCAAGCTGGAAGTGATCCTGGCTGTCGGCCATACCGACCGTATCGGTGGCGACGCCTACAACCAGAAGCTGTCCGAGAAGCGCGCTGCCGCAGTCAAGGAATACCTGGTTGCCAAGGGCATCGAAGCCAACCGTGTTTACACCGAAGGCAAGGGCAAGAAGCAGCCGGTGACCGGCGACAAGTGCAAGGGCAATGCCAAGACCAAGGCCCTGATCGACTGCCTGCAACCGGACCGTCGCGTCGACATCGAAGTCATCGGCACCAAGTAATCCGCCGAGCTTCAGCCAAAAGCCCCGCACCGCGGGGCTTTTTCTTTTCTGCAAAATTCTGCACCATGCCCTTCCCCGGCTTTTCGATAACATTGCCGCTCTGACTCCTGGAACAAAAGTGACCGCTAGCATGCTCAACGCCGACCCGGCCGAACTCGAAAAATTTGGTGACCTCGCCCATCGCTGGTGGGACCCGAACAGCGAATTCAAGCCGCTGCACGAAATCAACCCCTTGCGCCTCGACTGGATCGACCAGCACGTCGGCTTGGCCGGCAAGCGCGTACTCGACGTCGGTTGCGGCGGCGGCCTGCTCTCGGAAGGCATGGCGACGCGGGGCGCGATCGTTACCGGCATCGATCTTTCGGAAAAGCCGCTCGGCGTTGCCAAACTCCACTTACTCGAAAGCGGCCAGAAGGTCGATTACCGCAAGATTGCCGTCGAGGCCCTGGCCGAGGAAATGCCGGGCGCTTTTGACGCGGTCACCTGCCTGGAAATGCTCGAACACGTACCCAATCCCTCAAGCGTCGTCAGCGCCTGCGCCCGACTGGTCAAGCCGGGCGGCCAGGTGTTTTTCTCGACGCTGAATCGCAACCCGAAATCCTACCTGCTGGCAGTGGTCGGTGCCGAATATGTGCTGCAGATGCTGCCCAAAGGCACACACGACTACGCCAAGTTCATCAAACCGTCCGAACTGGCTCGCTGGAACAAACTGGCGGGCCTGGAGCCGGAGGAGCTGATCGGGATGACTTACAACCCCTTCAGCAAGCAATACTCGCTGGGCCAGGACACCAGCGTCAATTACCTGCTGCGCGCCATCCGGCATGTTTGAGGCAGTCCTCTTCGACCTCGACGGCACGCTGGCCGATACCGCCCCGGACCTGGGCGGTGCCGCCAATCGCTTGCGGCAGGAGGAAGGCCGGACAGCGCTACCACTGGAAGTGCTGCGCCCATATACATCGCAAGGCGTTCGCGGTCTGCTGCGTGTCGCTTTCGAGATCGACAATACGCACCCCGACTATGACCGGCTCAGCCGGCGCTTTCTCGAGATTTACGCCACGCGTCTGTGCGACGACACCAGCTTGTTTTCGGGCATTACCGACTTGCTCGATGGCATCGAGTCGATGAAGCTCGGCTGGGGCATCGTCACCAACAAGCGGATGCGCTTTACCGATCCGCTGGTCGATCTGCTGCAACTCTCGAACCGTACCGTTTGCGTGGTCAGTGGCGATACCACGGCAGAAGCCAAGCCTTCGCCACTGCCGATCCTGCACGCCTGCAAACTGCTCGGTTGTGCGCCGGAAAAAGCCATCTATGTTGGCGACGATCGGCGGGACATCGTTGCCGGCCAAGCAGCCGGTTGCATGACGGTTGCTGCCAGCTATGGTTATCTGGGTGATAGCGGCCCGGTTGAAAGCTGGGGGGCCGACCTGATCATCGATCACCCACAAGCGCTGCTCGACTACCTGCTCAACAACGCCAGGCCGAAATAAGCAAATTACGCGGCGTCAAGCGACGCTCGCAAAACGTGCCGAGCCTGGCGATGTAGCCATGCGTTTCGAGATACGCCACCAGATCGAGCGCCAGCCACAGTTCAAGCGGGCGACGAAATGCCTGGCGCACGATCGACAGGCGCATGACCTCGCGCTGGCGGGTCCAGCCCTGCTTTTCCCAATAGCCCACTGACGGGCCGGGCGGCGGCAACCCCTCACGGTGCGTCATGCGCAGCAGGAATTCGGAAAAATCCGTTCCGAACCAAGCCGAAGGAATTGGCTTGAAGGACCGGTAGCCCCCTTCGGTGCAGGCCCGGCGATAAGCATCGAAACCCAGCTTCCAGGCCATTTCCCGATCACGCTGCCGCCTCAGTCGGGGCGATGCGGTGACGGTCTCCGTTACTGCCAGCCGGGTATCATCCCGGGTCAGGCGAGTCAGGCTTCCGGGAGACAACGCCTGGTACACCTCCGCAACACCGCGGTGGTAGCAGCAAGGCGCGATATCAAAGCGCAACACGCCCGCTTTCGCGCCGTGTTCGATCAAATGCCGATGCAGCTCCCCGCAAGCATGCAATGCCACGGCATGACAATCGGACGGCACCTCGGCCGCCAGCGCATCGGCCACCTGAAAATCCTGCGCCAGCGATAGCCGCTGGGCCAATGCCTGACCGGCAGCACACAGCACCGGGTCAATTTCAAGGGTCTGCACCGGCACCTCCCAGGCGAGAGCGAGCCAGCGTCCCAAGTGCCCCTTGCCGCCACACCAATCGATGACCGGCGCCTTGACTGGCCCGGTCGCTGCAGCGAAAGCCTCGATCTGACTGCGCTTGCGCCCGGGGATCTCCCAAGCCCAGCGCCCACCGGGAACCGCTTGCACCGGCCCGACCGGCACAGGCAGCGCCATCAGGCCGGCCAATTCCGCAACGTCCGGCAGATGGCGGGCAAGCAACTGCAGTGCGGCCGCACTATCGTCCGCCAAATAATCCGCATCCGCCTCTTCGAGATCGAGCAAGGCCCGTGTAAGCGCCGGATAACTCGCCGACCATGCCGGGCGAGGCTCACGAAATGGTTGCGCATGCCAGAGGTCGTGAAACAGCGGCAATGCGCCATCCAGCCGTTGCCGACGCTCACCGGGGGTCACGCCAGATCCACCCGCTCGCCGGCCGCAGTGAACAGCGCCCGCGTGTA
>DAIMCQ010000394.1:0-3265 GCA_036726285.1 Azonexus sp. | reverse complement strand
CATGAAGATGATGAAGGCCAGGATGATGAAATTGACCAGGATGGTCAGGAAAGAGCCGTAGGCAAAAACGGCGATGCCGGCTTTCTTCAAGTCGGCCAGGGTTGCCAGGTTGTTCGGGTTATCGCCGAGCACGACGAACAGGTTGGAAAAATCCAGCTTGCCGACGATACGGCTGATCACGGGCATGATCAGGTCGCCGACGATCGAATCGACGATCTTGCCGAAGGCGCCACCAATGATGACGCCGACCGCCAGATCCATCGCATTGCCCTTGACGGCAAATTCCTTGAATTCCTGAATCATTCCCATGATTTTCCTCTGTTGAACGTTATTGAATGGCCGGATTATTTGCGCCGCCGCCGAGCAGCGTCAAGCCAATATTCATATCCCGGGCTTATTTGGAAAAGCCTCGACGCAGTCGCTCGGCCGCGGCCAGCAGGGTTTCCTCCTTCTTGGCAAAGCAGAAGCGCACCACCTTGTCGTCGCGCCCATCGGCATAGAAAACCGAAACCGGAATCACCGCGACGCCGATTTCCCGCGTCATCCACTCGGCAAAGGCCCGGTCCGGCAACTCGGACAGCCCGGCGTAGCTGGCCAGCTGGAAATAGGTACCGCGACAGGGCAGCAGCTTGAACGGCGTTTCGGCCAGCAGGCGGCGGAAGAAATCGCGCTTTTCCTGGTAGAAGGCGGCCAGGCCGAGATGCCGCGAGGCATCCTGCATGTACTCGGCCAGGGCCAGTTGCGACGGGCCATGCACGGTGAACACATTGAACTGGTGCACCTTGCGGAACTCGGCCATCAAGGCGGCCGGCCCGACCACGTAGCCGATCTTCCAGCCGGTGATGTGATAGGTCTTGCCGAAGCTGGAGACCACGATACTGCGCGCCGCCAGTTCGGGATGCCCGGACAGGCTGGCGTGCGGCTCGCCGTCGAAGACGATGTGCTCATACACCTCGTCGGAAAGCACGACGATATCGGTACCGCGGATCAGTTCGGCCAGCTTGTCCAGGTCAGCCGCCGGCAGCAGGCTGCCGGTCGGATTGTTGGGCGAATTGACGATGATCATCCGCGTCTTCGGCGAAATCAGGCGCGCCACCTGCGCCCAGTCCGGGGCGTAATCGGGAAACTGCAGTTGGGCGTAAACCGCCTTGCCGCCGACCGTTTCGATCGCCGGCACGTAGGCGTCGTAGGCCGGTTCGAAGATGATCACCTCATCCCCCGGCCGGACGAAGGCGGCAATCGCCGTGAAGATGGCCTGGGTCGCCCCGGCCGTCACCGTCACTTCCGCTTCGACGTCGAAGCGCGTGCCGTACAGCGCCGCCACCTTGTCGACGATGGCCTGGCGCAATTCCGGCATGCCGGCCATCGGTGCGTACTGGTTGCGGCCGGCCAGCATGTGCCGGTGCAGGCTGTCGAACAGTACCGGCGCGGCCTGAAAGTCCGGGAAGCCCTGCGACAGGTTCACGGCGCCGCATTCGGCAGCCAGGCGGGACATCACGGTGAAAATGGTGGTTCCCATGTTCGGGAAGCGCGAATCGATCTGGATAGGAGTTTGCATGCTGCCGGTGCTGAAAAAAGAATGCCGATCTTGCTGCAAGCAGCCCGGATCGGCAAGCCTGTCAGGTCGGGAAAGCTAAAGCTTGGCGGCCATCCCCTGCAAATGATCGAGGCGGCCGAGCAATGCGTTCAGGGTCGCCATACCTTCGGTCAATTCATCGACATTGGTCAAACTCAGCGTCACCTGCTGATGCTCGCGCGCCGCATCGGTCGTCATCTGGGCGATCTGCTCCGAAGCCTGCTCGCTCTTGGCGATCAGCTGATTGATCGAACTCAGGGTTTGCTGGGCGATCTGGCGGATATCGGTGATCGTCCTGACCGCCTCGTGGATGCTCGACGCCGTCGCATCGGCCTGGTTCTTGGCCGACTGGGCGAGTTTGCGCACCTCGTCGGCCACCACCGCGAAGCCGCGCCCCGCCTCGCCGGCACGCGCCGCTTCGATGGCGGCATTGAGGGCCAGCAGGTTGGTCTGATCGGCAATCGCGCTGATGCCGCCGGTAATCGAGCCGATGGCCTTGGACAGCCGCTCCAGATCGTCCAGCCCGGCCCCCAGGCTGGCCTGCGAGCTTTGCGAGGACTTGGCCGAGGCGCCGACGTCGGTCATCAGCGACATCGCCTGATTCAAGGTCTCGGCCTGCTGGCGGAAGCCGTTGGCCAACGAAGGCAGCGTGGCGACCACCGGCTCGACCGTCCGTTCATAGTTCACCACCTGCTCGACCATGCCGCGCTGCATGTCGTTCAGGGTGATCCAGCGCTGCAGGGCGCGCTGCGTGTAATGCGTCGAGAACCCGGCGTACTGCACCGGGAAGGCGCTCATGAAAGCATCCTTGTACTGTTCGCTTTCGCGGAAGAAGACCAGGGCCGAAAGGGTCTGGTTGATCGGGATGCCGAGGATTTCGCCAAAGGTGGAAAAGCCGGCGGCCGGCGTATCGGCAAAGAACCTGGCCCGCCCGAGCAGAGTCGGATTACCGAGCCGGCGCAAGACGCAGTCGTTGAGCAACATGGCCAAAGGCTCGCCCTTGCCGGAGAGGAACTGTTGCCAGTCGCGCTGCGTGGTCTCGATGAAGTCGGTCATCTTGAGCAGATGCAGGCAATCGCCGAACTCGATGTCGCAGAAGAAGGCCGTCTTATCGGCCCCCAGCGTGGCGACCGAGCGAATGAACATCTCGTCGTTGACTGAAACGGCAAAGGTATGGCCGACCAGCTTTTTCTCGACTTCATGTTCGGCACAACCAAAATGCGCCGCCAAGGCCGACAGGAAGCCAACCGTCTGGCCATCGCGCCCGAAAACGCTGCTGACGGTCCGGGCAATCGGGTCGGCCTCGGCAACCAGCCAGCTTTTGCCGGCCGGGACGAAATTCTGCGTTTTGAAGGGCGAGAAGCGAATGCCTTTGCGGACCTTGCAAAAGACCAGCATCGCCCGGCCACTGAGGACGCGCTGCCCGTCATGGATGTAGGTCGCCGAGAAATCGAGCTTGCCGCCGGCCGAGCCACCGATGGCCAAACAGGGAAAGCGCTGGCTCTCGTACCAGGCGCGCATCAGGAAGCCTTCCGATGCCGACAAGCCATCGCAGAAAACCAGCGCAAAAGTATCCTGGGCATTGATGGCGAATGAGGGATGCACATTGCTCAATTCCTGAGCAATCTTGCTCACCCGCTCAGCAACCGTGACGCCCTGGCCGATGCGCAGATCGATCGAAAAGACCTC
>DAIMCQ010000393.1:0-3304 GCA_036726285.1 Azonexus sp. | reverse complement strand
AATCGGCGCCATCCCCAGAAGCTTGCGCGCTTCCGCCGTCAGATTACGGCCGATGATCAACGGAATGCGGCCGCCAACTCGTACGCTATCGAGCAGAACATCTGTTTTCAGCTTGAATTGCGCAACCACTTCGCCATTTTTCAGAACCTTCCCTTCATAGGGACGCAGTTCGATCACGTCGCCCATCTCAAGCTTGCTGACATCCATCTCGATCGGGAGTGCGCCCGAGTCTTGCATGGTGTTGTAGAAGATCGGTGCGATCTTGCCGGCGAAGACGAAGCCACCAAAATGTTTGTTCGGCGTGTAGGGGATGTCCTTGCCCGTCCACCACAGAACTGAATTCGTCGCGGATTTCCGCGACGAGCCGGTGCCAACGACATCGCCGACATAGACAACGGGATTGCCCTTGGCCTTGATGGCTTCCAACTGTTTCAGCGGGCCACGCTTGCCTGGAATATCCGGGGTAAGACCTGGGCGGGGAAATTTCAGGATGGCCAGGGCGTGTAGCGGAATATCCGGCCGGGTATTCGCATCCGGGTCCGGAGACAAGTCCCCTGTATTGGTCTCACCATTGACCTTGAAGACCGTCAGTTTGATGCTTTGAGGTAATTCGGGGCGGGAGGTGAACCACTCTCCTTCTGCCCAGGAACGCAAAACCGCTTTCGCATTGGCATTGCCCTTGGCGGCAAGGGCCTGCACATCCTTGATGGCACCGAAAACCAGTAAGGTTTTTTTCAAGCCCTCGGCGGCGGTCGTGCCGAGATTCGAGTCACCCAGCAAGGCTATCAGGGTTTTGACGTTGTACCCGCCTTGCATGGTTCCCAGGAGTTCGGTGGCGTTAAGCCGAGAAATCAATGGCGAGCGAATCTTTCCCTGGGCAATGCCGGCCAGGAAGTCGGCTTTTACGCTTGCCGACGGATCGACGCCTGGTGGAACCCGATTGGTTATCAAGTCGAGCAGAAATGCCTCTTCCCCTTTTGGGGGATTGCGCAGCAAGAACGCTACTGCAGCAGTCTGTACCGGATTAAGCGGGAGCGGCGGAATGCCCAGCTCGGCTCGTTCGGCAACATGCTTGCGATAATCAGCAAATATCAAGGATGTGCTTTTGGCTTCATCCATGGGGATGCTGTCGATACCGAGTGGCTTTTCTCCATTGACCTTGTTTGCCGGGAGGCCTTCTTTAGCCTCGGCATGGGAGGTTAAAGCGAGCGTAGCGGCAACGGTTGCCACGCTATTGATACAAAAACTACGACGACTCAACATGAACTAACTCCTCAAGAAGGACGATATGCGTCACTAACCTTCGTGCCCGGGCTTGAATTCCATCGGGCTTTCGGATTTCTCTGTTGTTGTGTTGGTTATGGAAGGCTTCGATAGTCCTTCTCTGCATGCAAGAGGCTGCAAATTCGCATGTCCAATTCGATCCGCTGAATTGAGTGCCAGATGCTCGAGGCTTATTATCCGAATCCTTTTTTGATAAATAAAATGACTTATTTCTATTGTTGAACATAAAATATTTTTATTGCTGCAGTTTTAATTTGCTTTAAGAAAAATCCTGCAACTGACTGTATTAAAAGAAATCGGCTGTATTTAAGGGGGGGGGGATGGACGACAAGGACTGGCGAATCCTGAAAACGATCGCGGAAGAAAAAAACATCACGAAGGCGGCTGGGCGCCTCTTCATTTCTCAGCCGGCACTGACCTATCGCCTGAAAAAAATCGAAGAAGAGTTCGATATTCGGGTCGTGTCGAGAGGCCCGAATGGCGTGACCTTGACGCCACAAGGCGACTATTTGCTGTCGTATGCAAATGAGATGCTACGAAAGCTGGGCCAAGTCAAAGAGCAAGTCAAAAATATGGAAAACACCGTGCAAGGGGCGCTGCGCCTGGGGGCTTCCACGGTATTCGCCAATTACCATCTACCCAATATCCTGAAAGGATTTTTAGAACTTTATCCCGACGTCGATATCTTGCTTAAAACCGGGTTGAGCTATCAGGTGGTGAAAATGCTCGAGGACCAAGAAATCACGGTGGCAATCGTTCGCGGCGACCACGACTGGGGCAAGGAGCGGATTCTGCTCAAAGAAGAACCCGTATGCCTGGTCTCAAGAGAAAATCTCGATCTTGGCGAGTTGCTTCACAAGCCGCATATTCGTTACGGAACGGACTCGTCTTTGCAGAAGATGATGGAAGACTGGTGGAAAAAGAATTTCAATGCCCAGCCGAAAACAACAATGGAAGTAACAACGATGGATACGGCCCGGCAGTTGGTATTGCACGGTTTGGGCTGGACCATTCTGCCGTCGATTGGCTTGGCCAAGGATAATTCGCTCTTTACCCAACCCCTGTTCTGGCCTGATGGGCAGCCGGTAGTGAGGCGGACATGGGCGCTGTGCTCAAATGAGGCGCGTGATCTACAAACCGTGCGGGTTTTTCTTTCCTATCTGAAGAACGACCAATTGAATGGCTTGTAGTGCTGACTGAATTCGCCATTGCTCCAGCACTTCAAGGATGGTTCGCCAGCGGAAATCGGCAAACCCGTTTCGCAATAAGGCTTAGTGCTTTTGTAAAGACTATTTAGTCGGTTATGCCAAGCTGTTCCCTGATCCTGCCAAACGAAGCGGCGAAGCGGCCGTCCGCCTTGGGGATGTCGAGTAAAGTCGAGAACTGGGACTGTCATCCATTGCGACGGTAATTGACCACCGGTATGCAGGCGATCTGCTTTGCGACAGGCCCTCCGAGATCCTTCGCTATCAGCGCCAGTGATAAGTCAATGCCGGCAGTAATCCCAGCCGATGTTGGGGGAGATTGGCCGCCTGCAGGAGAATCTGGAGATCCCTTGTTTCTGCGACATTGTCATGCATGCCGAATTCGGCGACCAGTGTCGAATGCTCCAGGTTTGTCCGATGCCGAAGCGGATACTTGGGGCAGCTCACCGCTGATACCACGATGCCGACCATTGTATGGTCGGCATGTGCAGCCTCAGGCCTTCTGCGGTCCGTGGCCGATGAAGGCCGAGACCCGTTCGCCCCAGCGTTCGAAGGGGTAGTAATCCCAGATGGCGTGGTGCTGGGTGGCCCAGTTGTCCCAGAAAACCAGGGTGTTCGGCGTCCAGCGCACCTGGGTCTGGAAGGATAGATGCTTCTCGATGTGGCGGAAGAGCAGTTGCAGCAGTGCATCGCTTTCGGCGCGGGTGAGTTGCACGATATGCGAAGTGAAGGCGGCGTTGACGTAGAGGAACTTGCGACCGGTCAGCGGATGGCGGGCGACGACCGGGTGTTCGGTGGCCGGGAAGCTCTCGCCG
>DAIMCQ010000392.1:0-3315 GCA_036726285.1 Azonexus sp. | reverse complement strand
GCGGAGTTGGCCGATCTGCAGTGGGCCGAGCAGACGGCCGCTGGCCTGTTCGATCTGCAGTTGCCCCCGGGTGAACAGGCCGGCCAGGGCGGCCAGGTTCTTCAGGCCGCTGGCGCTGCCGAGCAGCCAGGCGGTGCCGCCGAGCAGGGCGGCGAGCAGGATCAGCGAGGTCAGGGTAAGGGTGCGGCGCAGCATGTCAGAAGGGAATGGCCAGCGAGAAATGCAGCTGGATATCGCCGGTGCGCTGGCCGTAGGCGAGATCGGCGCCGATCGGGCCGGCCGGGCTGCGCCAGCGGGCGCCGAGGCCGTAGCCGACGGCCAGCTTGATGTTCTGGCGGGCGTCGACGGCATCGCCGGCATCGACGAAGGCGGCGATGCCCCAACTCTCGTTCAGCCAGTGGGTGGCTTCGGCGCTGGCGACGCCGAGGTAGCGGCCGCCGACGGTGGCCGAGCCTTCCCGGATGCCGAGGCTCTGGTAGGCATAGCCGCGCACGCTGCCGGTACCGCCGGTGCGGAACAGGTAGTCCTGCGGAATATGCTGGCGGGAGTCGGCCAGCGTGTAGCCGATTTCGCCGCGCAGGGTAAGCGTATCGACCTGGCCGAGCGGCAGGTACCACTGCACCCGCGAATGCAGGCGAAGGAAATTCTGGTCGGAGAGCGCCGCCTTGGCGCCGCCGCCGACCTGGGCCTGGACGACGATGCCGCGATGCGGATTGAGCAGGCTGTCCACCTTGCGCCAGGTCCACATCACGTTGGGGACTAGGGCCCGGCTGGTGGTGGCCTGGGTACCGTCCGCCTCGCGCCTTTCCTCCTGCCAGTTGAGCGACAGCCGCTGCTCGATGCTGCCGCGCTGCTGCACGCTTTGCGCGCCGAGCGCCAGGCGCGAGGTCTGCAGGCCCTGGATGTCGGTGTTTTCCAGCATCAGGCCGGTGCTGTGGCGGCGATTCTTGTCGTCCGGCGGCAGGAAGACGTCGGCGTAGGCGGTCTGTTTCTTTTGTTCCAGGCGCAGGCCGCTGTCGAGCTCCCAGGCCTGGTTGAACATGTCCGGGGTGTTGTAGTTGAACTCGACGCGCCCCCCGGTGTTGGAACTGGCGCCGGCCCCGAAGGCGACGCGATGGGCGGCGCGCTCGCGCAGGCTGAGGCGCACCGGGGCGGTCACCGTGCCATCGGCAGCCGGTTCGGCATCCATGTCGAGCGCCGCCTGCACCGAGGAAAAATAGGGCGAAGCCTGCAGGCTTGCTTGCAGGGCGTTCAGCCGGTCCTCGCTGTAGGCCTCGCCGGGTAGCGCACTGCGGTTGTAGCGGCCGACCAGTTCCGGGTTGTAGCGGTGCAGGCCGTCGATGCGCAATTCGCCGAAGCGATAGCGCGGCCCGGCGTCGTAATGGACGTGCAAATCGGCGCGCTGCCGGGCGGTGTCGATTTCGGCACTGCTGTCGAGCAGCCGGGCGGCGGCATGCTCGCCGGCCAGCAACTGGCTCAGGACCTGCTGCTTGGCATCGTTCCAGTCTGCCTGGCGAAACGGCTGGCCGACCGGCAGTTGCCAGTCGGCGCTCAGTTCGGCCCGGCGGGCCGGGCTCAGGGCGCCGTCGATGACGATATCGACCTGCTCGATCCGGGTACGCGGGCCCGGATCGAGCTTGAGATGCAGGTCGCCATCATCGGCTTCGGTAAAGTCGAACACCGGCGAGAAATAGCCTTCGGTAGCCAGGATCTCGCTCACCAGCCCCTGCGTCTTGCGCGGGCTGCCGGCGCTTTCCGGCAGGTAGGGCTGCAGCAGGTCGACGATTTCCTCCGGCGCCTGCAGCGCCAGCTCGCCGGCCGCCAGCGGGGCGGCAAGGGCGAGCAGCAAGAGCGTGGGCAGGCGGCGCAGGGCGGTCGATGGATTCAGCACAGGGGCATTTTAACTGCCCGCGTCGCGGCTCGCCGTGGCGCGTGGCGGCAGCAGGAAACTGCGTGGCTGGCGGCGGAAGCGTTGCCAGATCGCCGCCAGCAACGGTCCCCAGTGCTCGAACTGGATGCGTCGGGCGCCGAGGGCGGTGCGCAGCGCCAGCGTGAAGCTGACGGCGAGATTGGTCAGGCCGATCAAGGCGACGCCGAGGCCGGCCCAGGCGATGGCCTTGAAGGCCAGCGAGAAGTCGAAGGCGGTCAGGGCGTAGCCGAGGTTGGCGGAGGCGAAGGCGATGTGCCGGATGTCGAGCGGCAGGCCGAGCAGGATGCCGATGATGCCGGTCGAGCCGAGCATGCAGCCGAACAGCAGGTTGCCCATAATGCCGCCCAGGCGGTCCTGGATGTACTGGCCGACGCCCAGCGCCCGATGCTTGCCGGCCAGGCGCTGCAGCCAGCGCAGGCGGCCGATGCGGGCGGCGACTTCGGAATAGGCGGCGCGGTTGTCGAAATAGCCGGTGATCAGGCCGGAGAGGAACAGGTAGAAGCCGGCAATCGCGGCATGCGGCAGCGCCCAGCCGAGGATGTCGAGATCGGCCAGCAAGTGGGCCCCTTTGCCGACTTCGATGGCGGCCTTGCCGGACAGCCGGCTGATGCCGTAACCGATGGTGATGGCCACCGGCAGCGCCACCATGACGTTGCCGGCGATCGCCGCCAGCTGGCTGCGGCAGACCGCGGCGATGACATCGACCAGGCGTTCGAGATCGATGCTGCGCCGCGGGTTGAGGTCGCCGAGCAGGCTGGCCAGGGTTTGCGCCGTCATTGCCGGCTGCTTGGTGGCGACGGTCATCCCGAACAGGTAGATGAGGACGAAGCCGAGGCCGTAGATCATGCTGAACAGGAAGGCTTCGACGAAAAGCGGGGTGTGCAGCGCCGCCACCTTGATCTTGAGCAGGGCCATGACGCCGATCAGCACGCCGGCACCGGCTGCGGAACGCCACATGTGGCCGTAATCGGCCGGGGTTTCGCAGATGTAGTGCTCGCCGGAGCGGGCGGCGTTCTCGGTGACGCGCACGGCGAGCAGCCGGGACAGTTGCGTCATGTAGAAGGGCAGACTGTTGCGGCGGTTCTCGGCCAGGAAGGATTCGCGGGCAAAGGCGCCCCAGGCCTCGACGGCGCCGCGCCGGGCCGAGGCGGTGCGGGTGGCGGTCAGGATATCGACCAGTTCGGTCAGGCGGTCGAGGCTCTGCTCGCCGCGCTTGAGCAGGTAGGACAGGTGCAGGCTGGTGCCGACCGTGAGCGCCCGCTTGCGGATGCGTTGCAGGCTGTCGCGGCATTGCGCCGCGATGACCAGCAGGTGGCTGCCGTCGTCATGCTCCTCGGCCGCCTCGTTGAGCGCAGTGCGCAGGATGGTGACGAAGTCGAGCGCTT
>DAIMCQ010000391.1:0-3323 GCA_036726285.1 Azonexus sp. | reverse complement strand
ACGCCAATGAACGGCATCATTGGCATGACCGAATTGGCGCTCGATACCGATCTGGATGCCGAACAGCGCCACTATCTGCGTACGGTGAAGTCGTCGGCCGAGTCCTTGCTGACGATCGTCAATGACATCCTCGACTTTTCCAAAATCGAGGCTGGCAAGATGCGTTTTGAGGCGCTGGCTTTTTCAGTGCAGGATGTTGTGCTTGAAGCGGCCCGGGTTCTGGCGGTCAGTGCGCACAAGAAGGGCCTGGAGTTGATCGTCGATGTGCGGCCCGGCGTTCCTTCGCGTGCGGTGGGGGATCCAACGCGCTTGCGCCAGGTGGTGATCAACCTGATCGGCAACGCCATCAAGTTCACCGAGCAGGGCGAAGTCGTTTTAACGGTTTCGGTTGAGCAGACTACGCCGGGCTCGATGTTTGTTCGTTTTTCCATTCGGGATACCGGTATTGGCGTGCCGCCAGACAAGCAGCAGGCGATATTCGAAGCTTTTTCGCAAGCCGATGTTTCAACGACGCGCCGTTTTGGCGGAACCGGCTTGGGGTTGGCGATCTCGGCTCGGTTGGTGCAGTTGATGGATGGAAAAATCTGGTTGGAAAGTGTGGCCGGAAAGGGCTCTGTTTTCAGCTTTACCGCCCGCTTCGGTATTGATGAGAGTGTTGCCGAGTGCGCGCTTCCGGTGCGGCGTTTCCAGGGGTGTCGGGCGCTGGTGATTGAGGACAACCAGGTTGCCGGGGTTCATCTGGTCCAGTTGCTTGAGTCGTTCGGCATTCAGGCTTCAATGGTCTCGGATGGGGGGGCGGCCGTTGCTGCCGTCGAGCGGTCGCGGGCCTTGAATTTTCCGTACGACTTCATTCTGGCCGATGCTGGCATGGCGTCGCCGGTTGGCTTTGCGTTTGCGGAAAGCTGGCAGGCCGCCGGTAAGGTAGAAAAGCTGTTGATGATGCTGACGACCGAGAATCAGCGGCACGATCTGGTCCACCTGCGGCAGTTGGAGGTTTCCGCCCACCTGGTCAAGCCGGTCGGTCCGGGTGATTTGCTCGATGCGCTCGAATTGGTCGGCGAGGCGGGTCATGTCGCTAGCGATCTAGAGCTGGAGGCCTTTCAGTTGGATGAGGAGAGGGTGTCCGGTGGAAAGGGGCTCGACATCCTTTTGGTTGAGGATAATCCGGTCAATCAGGAGTTGGCTTTGCGTATCCTGGAGCGGCGTAATCACCGGGTTGTTTTGGCCAATAATGGCGCAGAGGCGGTCGAGCAATTCGACAGTCGACGTTTCGACGTCATCCTGATGGATGTGCAAATGCCCGTCATGGGCGGGATTGAGGCGACCGAGGCCATTCGTTCCCGTGAAATGCGCCGAAGCTGGGTGGTCTCGAATGCTTTTCAGCCGGTCTATATCATCGCAATGACGGCCAATGTAATGTCTAGCGACCGGGATATGTGCCTCAATGCCGGAATGAGCGATTACGTTGCCAAGCCGTTGCGGCCCGAAGAGCTCTTTGCTGCCCTGGATCGGGCTTGCGGGCAATCTGCTACGGTCGAGAGTTTTGCCGAGACGAGCTTGGCTGTCTTGGGCGGTGTGGTGCATCTTGATCTGGCGCGGGCGCAGAAGGACATTGGTGACGGGGAGTTGTTCGTAACCATGGCCGGTATGTTCGTTGCAGAATGGGATGAGCACCTGAGTCGGGTGAGCAAGGCGCTGGCAGCGCATGATCCACATGAGTTGCGGATGCATGCCCATACTTTGAAGAGCCTGCTTGCCATGTTCCATTGTGAAGTGGGGCGGCGGCAGGCAATGGCGCTCGAGCATGCTGTCGTGTCGGTCGAACATGTCGATTGGGGGGCGTGTCAGGGAATGTGTTCGGCGCTGCAGGAAGAGATGGCCGTGATTCGACCGATACTTGAGCGCTTCGTCGAGACTCGTGTAATCCCTTGAATTTGCCTGAAAAGGCGGTTTTCGGCTAAAATAGCAAGGTTAAAAAAGCTCAAGCGGGGAGGCGCAAGCCTTCCCGCTTGGCACATGAATAAGCAGAAAATTCTAGGAGAGCCGGTCGTGTCGTTGCTGCCCTCATTTACCCCCGCCATTCTCGCCCTCGCCGACGGAACGGTTTTCAAGGGCCAATCCATCGGCGCAGATGGTGTTACTAGCGGTGAGGTGGTGTTCAACACTGCCATGTCGGGTTATCAGGAAATCCTGACCGATCCTTCCTATTGCCGCCAGATCGTTACGCTGACCTATCCGCATATCGGCAACACCGGTTGCAATGCGGAAGATTTTGAATCCAATGCCAATTACGCCGCCGGCCTGGTCATTCGCGACCTGCCCTTGCGTGCCTCGAACTGGCGGATGCAGGACGATTTGTCGTCCTATCTGAAGAAGCATGGCATCGTGGCCATTGCCGGGATCGATACCCGCAAGCTGACTCGTATCTTGCGCGAAAAGGGCGCTCAAGCTGGCTGCATCCTGGCCGGAGAGGTCGATGAGGCCAAAGCGCAGGCCATGGCCAAGGCATTCCCCGGTTTGGCTGGCATGGATCTGGCCAAGGTGGTTTCCGCCAAGGAGAGCTACGGCTGGACGGAAGGTGAATGGACGCTTTCCGGCTATCAGTCGGGGCCCTCGCCACGCTTCCACGTGGTGGCCTATGACTTCGGCGTCAAGAAAAACATTCTGCGCATGCTGGCTCAGCGGGGCGTCAAGCTGACCGTCGTGCCGGCCCAGACGCCGGCGGCCGATGTGCTGGCCCTGAATCCGGATGGTGTTTTCCTGTCCAACGGGCCGGGCGACCCGGAACCTTGCGACTACGCCATTGCGGCCATTCGCGAGTTTCTGGCGCGCGGCATCCCTACCTTCGGTATCTGTCTGGGGCATCAATTGCTGGCCCTGGCTTCCGGTGCCAAGACCTTGAAGATGAAGTTCGGGCACCATGGTGCCAATCATCCGGTCAAGGACATGGATACCGGTCAGGTGCTGATCACCAGCCAGAACCACGGGTTCGCGGTGGACGGCGATTCCTTGCCGGCCAATTTGCGCGCGACCCACGTCTCCCTTTTTGATGGTTCGCTGCAAGGGATTGCCCGTACCGATGTGCCGGCCTTTTCCTTCCAGGGGCATCCGGAAGCCAGCCCCGGTCCGCATGACGTGGCCTACCTGTTCGACCGCTTCCTTGACACCATGACGCGCGGTGTTGCTGCGCTGAATCACGCGCAATAAACGGCGAAACAAGCGAGAAACAACATGCCGAAACGTACAGACATAAAAAGTGTTTTGATTATTGGCGCCGGCCCGATCATCATCGGTCAGGCCTGCGAATTCGACTACTCCGGCGC
>DAIMCQ010000390.1:0-3329 GCA_036726285.1 Azonexus sp. | reverse complement strand
CGCTTCGTAACGGCATCGATTGCGACATCGTACGTCTCACCTTGTCCGGCGCGAACGATATAATCGACGGCCGGCTCTGCCCAAACCGTCCACCCGACATTCTCCCGATAGGTTCCATGAATCCTGCTCCCGCTGTCACCCTGCCCCGCAAACGTCCTCGCAGCCTGGGGGAGGAAGTGATGAACGATCTTCGGGCAAAAATCGAAGCCGGCCTTTTCCAGCCGGGTGACAAATTGCCGACCGAGCCGGCATTGATGAGCCAACAGGGCGTCAGCCGCACGGTCATTCGCGAGGCGATATCCCGGCTGCAAGCGGCCGGGCTGGTCGAGACCCGGCACGGCGTCGGCACCTTCGTCCTGCCGCCGGCCCCCAAGACGGTTTCAGCACTCGATTTCCTCACCGTCGAAACCATTCGCGACGTGCTGGCCATGCTCGAACTGCGGATCAGCCTGGAGACCGAGGCGGCCGGCCTGGCGGCATTGCGCCGCAGCGAGGCGCAGCTTGAACTGATGCGCCAGGCGCTCAACAGTTTCGAAGAAAACATCGCCAAGGGCGAGTCGGCCGTCGATGCCGATTTCAACTTTCACCTGCAAATCGCCCTGGCGACCGGCAACAAGTATTTCGAGGATTTCTATCGTCATCTCGGCACGACGACCATTCCGCGTGCCCGCCTTGATACCGCTCGCTTTGCCGAAGCCACCGGACAGCTTTATCTCCAGCAGACCAACCAGGAGCATCAATTCATCCTGGAAGCAATTGCCCGCCAGGACTCGGAGAGCGCCCGGGCCGGCATGCGCATGCATCTCAGCAACAGTCGCGAGCGCCTGCGGCGGGCGAGCGAAGCAGGCCCGGGCGACACGGAAGCAGCGGGGTCGATGTAGCGCGCCTGGCGCCCATTCCAAGGATTGGCTAAGCCGACGATCCATTTCGCCGGATCATCGAGTTCAGGATATCGCTTCAACTCATTGCTGTTTTACGCATTGCCGGGAATAGGGCAACAACGCCTTGGCAGCCTCCATGCGGTGCTCGACCGTTGCGCTCCGGTCATTCATCAGCGCCAGCAGGAAGCTGTAAGGGTCGGCAAAATCGCCGCCGAGGCTCACGGTTTGCGGCGTGCCTGCTTGCTCTGCCTGGCTCGCCGCGCCGAACTCGCCACCCGCGAGCAAGTGCACCAGGGCCTGTTCAAAGGCATCGTTCGGCATGCAGGCACAAGCGGCCAGCAAGGCGGCCTGCTTGTCCATGCCCGGCGCCATGTCGAGCCCGGCCTCGTCGGCGAACATGCTGCCCAGGCTGGGGTCGATGAAAGCCGACCATTTGTCGGCCCCGGCATCGTGGTAGGGCGGGATGTCGATATGCTCGACGAGCGCCGTGGCCAGCCCGGGAAACAGGCTGACATGCTTTTCCGGCACCGTGCTCAGATAGCGCCGGTAAAGCGCGAGCAGGAAGCGCTCGGCTTGTTCCACCGGGACGCCGTCGGCAAGCGAGAACCACAGACGGAAACCGTGGCTGGCGGAAACCGATACCGCCGGCGCCGGTAAATCCAGGTCGCGCTGCACCGCCTCGTAGAGCTCCGCCAGGGCGGGCCAGTCGGCCGAGCGCGAGAAGTCGATCAGCAGGCAGCGCTGGCGCGGAGCGCCGAGGTCGATGGCATGCTGCCCAGGCAGGAAAAACAGGCGTTGCAGTTGATTGGTAAATTTATCCATGGGGCGCCGGAAGATGGAGGGATCGATCCACAAGGCTGCAAGCCTACCTCAGCCGCCCCGCCCTCGCCCAGCGCCCGCCGAAGAAATCAGACCTCGACCCCGTTTTGTGGCTTGAGCGCCGCCTTGAGCGCTTCTTCGCCCAGATCCGGGCAGACCTTTTCGATAAAGGCGTGCGCGTAGCTGCGCAAGTAGGTGCCGCGGCGCACGCCCAGGCGGGTGGTGTTGGCCGGGAACAGGTGCGGTACCGGGATCAGTTCCAGGTTGCGATCCTGTTCGGCATCGTAGGCGACCGAGGCGACCACGCCGACCCCCAGGCCCAGGCTGACGTAGGTCTTGATCACGTCGGCGTCGATGGCGGAAAGCACGATGTCGGGAACGATGCCGGCATCGGCAAAGGCCTGGTCGACGTGGGCACGACCGGTAAAGCCTTCGTGGTACGTGATGATCGGATATTCGCTGAGGGTTTCCAGCGTGATTTCACCGGCCTGCAGCAAGGGATGCCCCTGCGGCACGATGATCGCATGGTGCCAGGAGTAGAACGGGAAGGAGGCCACCTCCGGTATTTTGGCCAACCCTTCGGTGGCAATGCCGACGTCGGCCTGCCCGGAAACCAGCAGTTCGCCGATTTCCTTCGGGCTGCCCTGCAGCAGCGTCAGGTGAACTTTCGGGTAGTCGGACTTGAACCACTTGATGATCGCCGGCAAGGCGTAACGCGCCTGGGTATGGGTGGTGGCGACGACGAAATGGCCGGTTTCGCGGCTGGCGAATTGGTCGGCGATACGGCGCAGGTTCTGGGTGTCGAGCAGGATGCGCTCGACTACTTCGGCCAGTTCCTTGCCCGGCTCGGTCAGGCCGAGCAGGCGCTTGCCGCGGCGAATGAAGATTTCGATCCCCAGTTCGTCCTCAAGATCCTTGATGTGTTTGCTGACCCCGGGCTGCGAGGTGTAGAGCGCGTTGGCCACCTCGGTCAGATTGAAGTCCTGGCGAATGGTCTCGCGGACGATGCGCAGTTGCTGAAAATTCATTGTTTTTCTCCTAAGCGGCCAGCGGATTATTGTTCTGGAAGACACGGATGGCGCGCGGCCGTAGCGATACGTGATCGCCTTCCTGCAGGCCGGAAGCGCTCAATGCTTCGCGCAGGACCGACACCTCGATCAGTTCGCCATCCAGGCGGGTCAGTTCGACCTGTGCCAGCGGACCGATGGCGATGACACGGATGATCTTGGCCGGCAGGCCTTCGCCCGGGGTATTGGCCGGCAGCAGATCGAATTCGTGAGGGCGAACGAAGCCGATCGCCTGCTCGCCCGGCTGATGTCCGTCGCCGACATGCAGGGCATGCTCGCCAACGTGCAGATGCTGGCCTTCGACCCGGCCGTGAAAAAGGTTCACCGAGCCCAGGAAGCTGGCGACGAAAGGCGTTGCCGGGTGGTCATAGACCTGGTCCGGCGTACCGATCTGCTCGACCTTGCCCTTGTTCATCAGGACGACGCGGTCGGAGACTTCCAGCGCCTCCTCCTGGTCGTGCGTGACGAACACGCTGGTGACGTGGATTTCGTCGTGCAACTGCCGCAACCAGCGCCGCAGTTCCTTGCGCACCTTGGCGTCGAGCGCGCCGAAAGGCTCGTC
>DAIMCQ010000389.1:1400-3336 GCA_036726285.1 Azonexus sp. | reverse complement strand
GGTGGCCGGTAGCGGCTGTTCAATGAATTGCGCCTGGCCGCCCTGCCGGTGCGGTGGCACGACCAAGCGGCGCGCCACGCGATTGGCCGCTTCCGCCCCGTATTGCTGGCGCAGCATGTGCAGGCAGCAGTCGATGCCGGCCGCCGTCCCGGCCGAGGTGACGACACGGCCATCGTCGACGTACAACACGTCGGGATCGAGCCGCACGCCGGGATAACGCCGGGCGAAATCGTCGGCGAAGGCCCAATGCGTCGTCGCCCGTCGTCCGTCGAGCAAGCCGGCTTCGGCCAGCACGTAAGCACCGAGACACAGGCCGACCACCTGGGCGCCACGCCGGTGGGCCGCAGCCAAGGCATCGAGCAGTGCCGCCGAGGGCCGCTCGGCCGGGTCGCGCCAGCTCGGCACGATCACCGTATCGGCTGCCGCCATCGCCTCCAGGCCGTGGCCGACCTCGACGGCAAAACCGGCGGTCGTGCTCAGTGGCCCCGGCTCATCGGCACACACCCGCAGATCGAAAGCCGGCAGGCCGGGATGGTGGTCGCCGAAAACGACGCAGGGCACCGATAAATGAAAGGGGCTGATGCGATTGAAGGCGAGGACGGCAATCACGGGAGCAGGCATCGGCAGGACCATCACGGAAGAATCGATCGTGGCCCGATCTTATCGCTTTTTGTCATTCGGGCCACTCACGCCCCGACACGGCCAGGCGAATAATCCAGCCACACCCACCCCGAGGAGATTCCTATGAACCCGACCCCAAAACGCGCCCTGATCGTCATCGACATCCAGAACGATTATTTCGCCGACGGCCTTTTCCCACTCTGGCAGGCCGAAGAGACACTGGCACGGATCGAGACCGCCATCCACCGGGCGCAGGCCCAGGGCCTGCCGGTCATCCTGATCCAGCACGTTGCCGATGCCAGCAAGGGCCCCTCGCCCTTCTTCAACGAGGGCAGCGTCGGTGTCGCGATTCATCCGCGCATCCTGGCCGCCGCGCCGGACGCCCCGATTGTCCGGAAAAGCTTTGCCGACGCCTTTCACCAGACCACGCTGGAAGCGACGCTGGCCGGCCTGGGCGTGAGCGAACTGCTGCTCTGCGGCATGATGACCCAGAACTGCGTCACCCATACCGCCCTCTCCCGCGCCGCCGATCCGTACCGGGTCGAGGTAATCGGCGACTGCTCCACGACGGTCAGCCAGATCCTGCACCTGATCGCCCTGAACGGGCTGTCGACGCGCATCAAGCCCAGAACGCTCGACGAACTGCTCTGAGCCGGCAGATGCCGTCGGGAGGTACAATGCGGGCCGCGCGAAATTTCCGTCCCCGGACATTTCGCATTGCCCGAGTGCAGCCTGCGATCAAGGCCGTAATCAACGTCCTGACCTGGCGCGGTGGTCAGCTTTCAGCCCCACCGGTCTGCCGCCATGCCCCAGGTACTCATCCCCTATACCGATCTCGCCGCCGGCGAAGTCATCCTTGCCGAGACCCGGCGCTGGCTCGAACGGGCCGTGATCGGCCTCAATCTCTGCCCGTTCGCCAAGAGCGTTTTCGTCAAGAAGCAGGTGCGCTATGCGCTGAGCGCCGCCAGCACGGCTGACGAACTGCTGGCCGAACTGGAAAACGAGCTGAATCTGCTGGCCGCGACGCCGCCCGAAGAACTCGACACGACCCTGTTGATCCACCCCGGGGCGATGACCGACTTTCTCGATTACCACTTTTTCCTCGCCGAGGTCGATGCCGCCAATCGCAAGCTCGGCTTCGACGGCGTTTTCCAGATCGCCAGCCTGCACCCGCAGTACGAGTTTGCCGGCAGCGCAGCCGACGACATCGCCAATTTCACCAACCGCTCGCCCTACCCGACCCTGCACCTGCTCCGGGAAAGCAGCATCGACCGCGCAGTGGCTGCCTTTCCCGATGCGGCTGACATTTTCGAAC
>DAIMCQ010000389.1:0-1390 GCA_036726285.1 Azonexus sp. | reverse complement strand
GCCGAAAATCGCGACAACCTGCGGCAATATCTGCGCAACATCGAAACCATGGAAAAGCTCGGCCACGAAGGCTGGAAAAAGCTCTGGCTGAGCTGACTCCGGCTAGGCTTCGACCATCCGGTCGCGCCGGGCCAGCGCCGGAAAGAGCTTGAACCAGGACGCCGCGATCAGCATGGTGCCGACGCCGCCGAATACCACCGAGCCGACCGGCCCGAAGAGTGCTGCCGTCGCCCCCGATTCGAACTCGCCCAACTGGTTCGAGGCGCCGATGAAGATCGAATTGACCGCCGACACCCGACCGCGAATCTCGTTCGGCGTCTCCAACTGCGCCAGGGTCAGGCGCATCACGACGCTGATGTTGTCCGCCGCGCCGGTAATCGCCAGCGCGATCAGCGACAGCATGAAGTGTTCGGACAGGCCGAACACCACCGTGGCCATGCCGAAGACCCCGACCGCGATGAGCAGGCGCGAACCGACCCGGCGCTGCATCGGCCAGCGCAGCATGACCAGCGACATGAGCAACGCCCCGACGGCCGGCGCCGCCCGCAGCAAGCCCAGCCCCTGCGGACCGATATGCAGGATGTCGCGGGCGTAGATCGGCAGCAGCGCCACCGCGCCGCCGAGCAGCACGGCAAACAGGTCGAGCGAGGCGGCGCCGAGCAGCAGCTTGTTGTGCCAGACGAAAGCCACCCCGGCCAGCACCGTCTTCAGGCTTGTTTCCTCGGTCGAAGGCACGTGCCGGTCATGCACGCCGAACATCAGCACGAATGACAGTAACAACAGGCCGGCACAAGTAATGTAAACATGCGTCGCCCCGGCGACGTAGAGCAGGCCGCCCAGTGCCGGGCCGCAGATGAAAGCGACCTGGATACCGGTCGAACTCAATGCCACCGCTCTTTCGAGCAACTCGACCGGCACGAGCAACGGGATCAGCGCCTGCTGCGACGGCATCAGGAAGGCCCGTGCCGCACCGAGCAGGATCGAGATGCCGAGGATCAGTTCCCGGGTCGCGAAATCGCCCAGCGTCGCCCAGACCAGCAGCAGCGCCACCAGCGCCTGCAGGAACATGCACAGCGCGAAAATCAGGCCGCGCCGCAGGCGATCGACCAGATGACCGGCCGGCAGCGTGAGCAGCAAGGCCGGCACGAACTGGAACAGCCCGACCAGGCCGAGATCCCAGGCGCTACCGGTGATGTCGTACATCTGCCAGGCCACCGCCACCATCAACATCTGGTTGGCCACCATGCCGCTCAGACGGGCCAGCCAGAAGAACAGGAATTGCTTGTAGGCAAAAAGACGGGAAAGTCGGACTTCGGTCATGAATACGATTTACCAAAAGACGATGTATCAAAGCGCCAAGAGACGGTGACGTTGGAACCTGGCGGGATTT
>DAIMCQ010000388.1:0-3354 GCA_036726285.1 Azonexus sp. | reverse complement strand
TGGTCGGCAAGACGGTGGTGCGCGGCAAGAACGCCAACCCCTTCTATCTGAAGCTGGCGGAAGTGACCGACAGCCGGCCGAAGTGGAATTTCCACAAGTATCTGATCAATCGCGATGCGACGCAGGTGTTGTCGTTCGGCAGCATGACCAAGCCGGATGACAAGGCACTGCTGAAGAAGATCGACGAGTTTCTCAAATAGCAGCTTGGCGCTCGCTGCTTCCGGGCGCCGCATCGAATCAACTGCCGGTCATCAACAAGGGAATGGACATGGAACGCAAACAACGTATCGCCGTCGTCGGTGCCGGCATCTCCGGCCTGGCCAGCGCCTGGCTGCTCGGCCGGCACTATGACGTGACCCTGTTCGAGGCCGGCAGCTATCTTGGCGGCCACACCAATACCGTCGACGTGACGCTGGAAGGGCGGACGCATCCGGTCGATACCGGCTTCCTGGTCTTCAATGAAAAGACCTATCCCAACCTGATCGCGCTGTTTGCCTTGCTCGGCGTCGACAGTGTCGAGACCGAGATGTCCTTCGCCGTTAGCCTGGAAAACCCCGACCTGGAATGGGCGGGGAGCAGTCTGGCCACGGTTTTCGGCCAGAAGCGCAACCTGCTGCGGCCGTCGTTCTGGTCGATGCTCTCCGACATCCTGCGCTTCAACCGCGAAAGCACAGCCTGGCTGGCGGCGCATCCCGACAACCAGCGCTGCCTGCAGGACTTCCTGACCGAGGGGCGCTATTCGGCTGCCTTTGCCGACTGGTACCTGCTGCCCATGGCGGCGGCCATCTGGTCCTGCCCGACCGGCCAGATGCGCGACATGCCGCTCGCCACCTTCATCCGCTTCTGCAACAACCACGGCCTGCTGCAGGTGTTCGACCGGCCGATGTGGCGCACGGTGCTGGGTGGCGGTCGCCAGTACGTCGAGAAAATTGCCTCCCAGCTGGACGACATCCGGCTCAATTGCCCGGTGACGGCAATCAGCCGGGAAGCCACCGGCCTGCGGGTCAGTCACGCCGGCGGCAGCGAACATTTTGACGAGGTGGTGATGGCCTGCCACAGCGATCAGGCCCTGGCCATTCTTGGCTTTGCTGCCAGCGATGCCCAGCGCGAGGTGTTGTCGGCCATTCGCTACCAGCCCAACCGGGCGGTGCTGCATACCGATCCGGCCCTGCTGCCGCGTGATCGCAAGCTGTGGTCGGCCTGGAATTATTTTGCCGGCAGCGGCGAACCGGGGGCGCAGCCGGTCGGCGTTTCCTACCTGATCAACAAGCTGCAGCCCTTGCCCTTCTCGACGCCGGTGGTGGTCACCCTCAACCCGGCCCGCGAGCCGGACCCGGCCAAGGTGCTGGCCGAGTTCGACTACGCCCATCCGATCTTCGATGGGCCGGCCATCGCCGCCCAGCAGAAGCTGGCCGATGTCCAGGGCGAGAACGGCATCTGGCTGGCCGGTGCCTGGGGCAGCTACGGCTTCCACGAAGACGGCCTGAAATCGGCGCTGCGCGTTGCCAATGCGATGGGCGTCCGGGCGCCCTGGCAGGGCGTTGCCGAACTGCGGCGCGAAACCGAAACGGCCTGATCGTGATGTCCGCCGCGCCCCGTCTCTTCCTCGGCCATGTCATGCACCGCCGGCTGCGTCCGGCAGTCAATGCCTTCGTCTATCCGGTGTTCTACCTGCAGTTGCCGCTGCGCCGGCTGGACGAGGCGGGCTGCGGCATCTTCTCGGTCGAGCGGCGCAATGTCCTGAGTTTTTACAGCAAGGACCACGGGGCGCGCGATGGCAGCCCGCTACTGCCCTGGATCCAGGCGCAGTTGCGCCAGCGCGGCCTGCCCGACGATGGCGAGATCGTGCTGCAATGTTTTCCGCGCCTGTTCGGCTATGTCTTCAACCCGGTCAGTTTCTGGTTCTGTCACGACCGGGCCGGGCAACTGATCGCCGTACTGGCCGAGGTCAACAACACCTTCGGCGGCCGTCACAATTACCTGCTGCACAACGCCGACCGCAGCCCCTTGCGCGACGGCCAGGAACTGCGCGCCGAAAAGCTGTTCCATGTCTCGCCCTTCAACGAGATCGAGGGCGGCTACCGTTTCCGCTTCCATCTCGAGCGGCCGGTGCCGCTGGCCCGGATCGATTACGACGATGCAGAAGGCGAACTGCTGCTTACCTCGATTTCCGGCAAGCCCCGCGCCTGGTCGGCGATGGCCCTGCTCGGCGCTTTCCTGCGCATGCCCTTCCTTACCGCCGGCGTGATGTGCCGCATCCACTGGCAAGCCTTGAAGCTCTGGCTGAAAGGGGTGCCCTTCCGTGGCGCCCACGTACCTCAACCCCTCCGGGAATCGCCAAAATGAACAACAACACCCTGATTCTGCGCGGCAGCGAAAGCCTGCCCCGTGACACCCGACTGGTTTTCGAACTGCTGGAAAAAATCAGCGGCGGCATGCTCGAAATCCGCCTGCCGGACGGTTCCAGCGCCCTGTTCGGCGATGGCGAGCACGGCGTGACCCTGCAGGTTCACGACGAAGCGATGTTCGGGCAGATCCTGGCCCGGGGCGATATCGGCCTGGCCGAGGCCTATCTCGACGGGCACTGGGATTCGCCCGATGTCACCGGCCTGCTCACCCTGCTGGCCCGCAACCGCGAAGCCTTGAAGAAAGCCGTCTACGGTTCCTGGCGCGGTCTGCTGGTGGCGCGCGTCCGGCACTGGCTGAACCGCAACAGTCGCACCGGCAGCAAGCGCAACATCATGGCCCACTACGATCTGGGCAACGATTTCTACCAGCTCTGGCTTGACCCGAGCATGAGCTATTCGGCGGCGATCTACGGCGACGGTGAGGCGGTCCAGACGTCCTTGGAGGACGCCCAGCATGCCAAGTACCGGCGTATCCTGAACCGCCTGAAGGCCGAACCGGGCCAGCGTGTCCTGGAGATCGGCTGCGGCTGGGGCGGTTTCGCCGAACTGGCCGTGGCGGCCGGGTTGGACGTGACCGGCCTGACCTTGTCACCGGCCCAGCTCGCCTGGGCGCAAAAGCGGGTGCCGGCCGCCGACCTGCGGCTGCAGGATTATCGCGATAACCGCGAGCAGTTCGACCATGTGGTCTCCATCGAGATGTTCGAGGCCGTCGGCGAACGCTTCTGGCCGAGCTATTTCAAGACCGTGGCGCAGGCCCTGAAGCCGGGGGGCAAGGTGGTGATCCAGAGCATCACCATTCGCGACGACATCTTCCCGACCTACCGGCGCAGCACCGATTTCATCCAGCAATACGTCTTCCCCGGCGGCATGCTGCCCTCGCGCGCCGCCTTCCGTGATGCCGCTGCCCGCCAGCTCGATCCACGACGACACATGCAGACGCGGCGGC
>DAIMCQ010000387.1:0-3378 GCA_036726285.1 Azonexus sp. | reverse complement strand
TCGCGGTCGCACCCGGCCCGTCAGCCACCAGCAGGCGCGGGCCGGCCGCCGGCGTGTGGGGCAGGCCGCTGAGCAGTTTCGGGTAATAGGTTTTGCCCAGTTTCTCGTAAGCCGCAGCCCACGACCAGTCGCGAACGAAGTCGCCATGCGAGTGATTGCGGACATAGGTCGGCACGATGCCGGCAAGCTCTCCGGCTGCCGTTGTTGCTACGCGATGCGCGGCCTTCCAGCCGCAGGCCGGGCCGGCCGTCTGATGGCGCTCCAGGATGGCCAGGAAATCGCGGTTGAGGAAGGGGTGATCAACGGGGCTGACCGCTGCCCAAGCCGATCGGGTAAGGGCATCGGCGGCCGGCATGGTGGAAATGGCGCAGGGAGGTGACATCGCAGGCTTTGTTTTGTACGGGCGATATTCAGAGGCCGAGTGGTGCACGGGGTTCCCGGCAAAGAAGGTTTTGCTGCAATTTTCGCAATTTATTCCCTGATTGCCCCGGTTGAAGCGCTTGCCGACGTAGAAGTTAGCCATCCGACGAAGCGCGCGTATTAGAATTTGCCGTTATGCAATGGCCTGAAGGTTGATCTTGGATTCACGACTGCGTTACCTGTTGGCGCTTGCCATTCCTTTCGTTGCCTTTGCAGTCGAATGGTGGTCATGGGAATACATGGCGCCGCATGCCTTCTTGCTGTTTTACCCGGCGATCTTCCTGGCCGCACTGGTTTCCGGCATCCGCGGCGGCATTGCCGCTACGCTGATTTCCAGCCTGCTTATCGGGTACGGAATCTTTGCGCCGCAGTTTGCCTGGGCGTTCGAGGAGAAACAGCATTTCCTGCTTGCGCTGCTGGTTTTCCTGGCGACGGGCGTTTTTTTCAGTCTATTCGGCGAACGTCGCCTGCCGAAAGCGCATGTCGGGACCGAGCAGGAAAGCGATGCCGGTATCCGGGCAGTCGTCGATCAGGCGGCGGATGCGGTGTTGATCACCTCGGTCAACAAACGGGTTATCTATGCCAACCAGGAAGCGGCACAGATGCTCGGCCGGGCTTTGCCCGAACTGCGCGGCTGTTCGGTTTTCGACCTGATCCAGCCCAAGACCGAAACGCAGATCGAAACCTTGCGCCATCAACTGGTCAGGGACGGCCGACTGCGTGTCGCCCTGGATATGCGCACCGCCCATGGCGACATCGTGCCGGTCGAAGTCAATGCCACCTTGCTGGATGACGGCAGATTGTATTGTTCATTCCGCGATATTTCGGAGTTGATCAAGGCTCAGCGGGCGCTTGAAACCAGCGAGGAACGCTATCGCGTCGCTTTTCAGTACAGCCTAGATGCGGTCAATATCACCCGGATGACCGATGGTCGGTATATGGATGTCAATCAGGGATTTCTCGACATCACCGGGCATCGGCGCGACGAGGTAGTCGGCTATGGCGCGCTCGAATTGAATATCTGGGTCGATCCGGCCGATCGCCAGTATCTGGTTGAACAATTGGCCTGTGGTAACAAGGTCCGAAACTATCAGGCGCGTTTTCGCCGCAAGAACGGCGAGATCATCTGGGGGTTGATGTCCGCGGCTCCCGTCGAGTTCGAAGGTACCCCGTGCATCCTCTCGGTGACGCGCGACATCACCGAAATCACGCTGGCACAACAGGAACTGGCACGGCACCGCAATCAGCTCGAACAACTGGTTACCGAACGGACTGCGGCGCTGCAGGCGGTCAATCAGGAACTGATGGATACCCAGTTCGCAATGGATCGCGCCGGTATCGGCATTCACTGGATCGACGCGGATACCGGGCGAATCATCTACGCCAACCGCTTTGCCGCCGCCATGCTGGGCTATTCCGATGAAGCTCTGCTCGGGCTTTGCCTGTCCGACATCAATCCTGCCGTGCCGCGCGAGTCCTTCAAGGAGGCCACGGCATCGTTTCGTCTGCAGGGAAGCACGCAGATCGAGACGGTGCACGTAACGCGTTCCGGAAGCCCGATTCCGGTGGAGGTGACGCTTTATCCCTTGGCGGCGCGGGATGCCTTGCCGGCCCGGTTCGTTACCTTCGTTACCGATATTTCCCGGCGCAAGGAGGTTGAGCAGGATCTGTTGCGCGCCAAGGAGGCCGCCGAGGCGGCCAATGTTGCGAAAAGCGCCTTCCTGGCCAATATGAGCCACGAGATCCGGACGCCTTTGAATGCGATTATCGGCATGACCCATCTGTTGCGCCGGGCCGGTGTGACGGTGCCGCAACAGGAGCGCCTGGACAAGATCGATGCGGCTGGCCAGCACTTGCTGGAAATCATCAATACGGTGCTCGATCTGTCCAAGATCGAAGCCGGCAAATTCATGATCGATGAGGCGCCCGTCGATGTCGCGGCGCTTGGCCGCAATGTTGCCTCCATCCTTTCCGACGCGGCCCGGGCCAAGAACCTGCAACTGGTCGTCGATATCCAGCCGCTTCCGCCCGGACTGCTCGGCGATACCACGCGCTTGCAGCAGGCGTTTCTCAACTACGGGGCCAACGCCATCAAGTTCACTCAGGCAGGCAAGGTCGAATTGCGGATTCGCCTCGATGCCGAGACCGCCAATGAGGCGTGCATACGCTTCGAAGTCGCCGATACGGGCATCGGCATCGAAAGCGAAATCCTGCCCCGGTTGTTCAGCGTTTTCGAGCAAGCCGATAGCTCGATTACCCGGAAATATGGCGGCACCGGCCTGGGCCTGGCCATTACCCGGAAACTTGCTCAGTTGATGGGCGGGGAGGCGGGCGTCGATAGCCGGCCTGGTGTCGGCAGCACCTTCTGGTTCACGGCGGTGCTCAAGAAGCACCGGCGCGACGGAAACGAACTCCTGGCCGGGCAGGCGGGCGATGCCGAAACCGTGTTGCGGCGTGATTTTTCGGGGCAGCGCGTTCTGGTGGTGGAAGACGACGAGATCAACCGTCTGGTTGCCATCGAGTTGCTGGAGGATGTCGGCCTGGCCGTGGATGTTGCCGAAGACGGTGTCGAGGCACTCGCCAGGCTGGCCGGCAATGACTATCGCCTGATCCTGATGGATATGCAGATGCCGCGCATGGATGGGCTGGAAGCGACGACGCGGATTCGCCAGCTGCCGAATGGCCGGCATGTCCCGATCATCGCAATGACCGCCAATGCCTTTGCCGAAGACCGGGCGCGCTGTATTGCGGCCGGCATGAACGAGCACATCGCCAAACCTTTCGAGCCGGAAAAACTCTTTTCGACCCTGCTGTACTGGTTGACGACAAATCAGCGGCACGAAGCGGCAATGACGGCGGTGGCGGGGGATTGATCCGGCCAACGGGGCATGGCGGTGAATGGACCGGCATGCCCCGTGACTGGGTTACAGAATTTCAGTCAGTGTTTCGCGCTGATCG
>DAIMCQ010000386.1:0-3481 GCA_036726285.1 Azonexus sp. | reverse complement strand
GGCATGCTTGCTGACCACCGAAGCGGCATTGGCGGCAATCGCGCTCTGCGCCGGAATGATGCCTTCGGCGGTGAACAACACCCGGGCACCGTTCTTCAGTACTTGCTGCGAGATGTACGGCTCCCAGACCGGGAAAGCATCGATGCTGCCGCCCGGAAGGGCATTGGCGGCATCAAGCGGCATCAGCTTGACGAAATCGACGTGATTGGTCGGCAGGCCGGCCTTGTCGAGCGCGCCCAGAGTCAGTTGCTGGCTCCATGCCCCCGGCCAGTAGGCGACCTTCTTGCCCTTCAAGTCGGCAATCGTTTTCGCGGTGGAGTTCTTCGGCACCAGCAAGGCCACCGTCTTGGGGTTCTGGCGGGTGATGCCGATCAGTTTGGCATTCGGGCTTTTCGCTGCCAGGAACAGGAAACCGGAGTCGCCGAGAAAGCCGATGTCGATGGCGCCGGCTTCGAGTGCCTCGGCCAGCGGTGCAGCTGCCTGGAACGGCGCCCATTCGACCTTGTAAGGCGCGCCTTCAAGCGCCTTGGACAGTTCGACCGAGGCGCGGATGTTGTAGTAGTTCTGGTCGCCGATGCGCAGGACGACGGGGTCGGCGGCCTGGACGGCGCTGTTGAGCAGAAGGCCGGCACCGGCCAGCAGCAGGGCGCGGCGAATCTTGTTGAGTTTGTTCATGGCAATCTATCGAGGGGTAAAAGACGGCGCCATTCTGTTGACCGCACCGGGTCCGGAAAACGAATAAATTCGGATTTCGATATAAGCACAACAAAAAACAAAGCATTCCGGAATAAGGAAAGAGATATTCGTTATTTCACGCCCCGCCCGGCCTCGGTTAAATTGGCTGCCTGGCTTGAGCCGGATTTGCCGATTCAGGGATATCCATAAGCCCGTCCGGGTTGCCATCACGTTGTCCGGCCGTTAAAGTTCCGCCTTTGCACGTTTCCGGGTGTGCCAGCGCCCGGTACCGACCGCCGGCAAGGAACCGACCCGGCCCGCCAGCGTCTACGGCACGGCAGCGTATCGCCGCCCGAGCGCCACACTTCGAACAGAACAGCGTTTTTCCCATAATGACAACTCAACAACAGGACATCCCGGCCATCGCGCTGCGCGGTGTCAGTAAAAGCTTCCGGACGCCGGATGGCCTGCAGGTCGGGGTGCAAGCCACCGACCTCGATGTCGCGCCGGGCGAAATCCACGGCATCATCGGCTTTTCCGGCGCCGGCAAATCGACCCTGCTGCGCCTGGCCAATCTGCTGGAACGGCCGGACAGCGGCCAGGTCATCGTCCATGGCGAAGACCTGATGACGATGAGCCCGCAGGCGCTGCGCGCCGCCCGCCAGCGGATCGGCATGATCTTCCAGCACTTCAACCTGCTGCATAACCGCACTGTCGCCGACAACGTTGCCTTTCCACTGCGCATCGGCGGCGCCGACGAAACGCGGATCGCCGAGCGGGTGAAGACCTGCCTCGAATTCGTCGGCCTTTCCGAAAAGGCCGATGCCTACCCGGCCCAGCTCTCCGGCGGCCAGAAGCAGCGCGTCGCCATCGCCCGCGCCCTGGCGCCGGAACCGCATGTTCTGCTCGCCGACGAACCGACCTCGGCACTCGACCCGCGCACCACCCAGTCGCTGCTCGAAGTGCTGGCCGACGTCAATCGCCGGCTCGGCGTGACCATCCTGCTGGTCAGTCATGAGATGGGCGTCATCCGCCGCCTGTGCCATCGCGTCTCGGTGATGGAAGCCGGCCGCATCGTCGAACGCCTGACCATCGACAACGGCCGGATCCCGCCGGAATCGCAACTGGCCCAATGGCTGCGCGAATTCGGCGAAGGCGGTGCCAGCCCGGAACGACCCGAGTCCACCGGCAGCCATCTGGAAGAGGTGCCCAATGTTTGATTCCATCCTCGACACCTTCATCGAACTGCTGCCGGAAATCGGCAAGGCGGCCGGCGAAACCGGCCTGATGATGATCATCTGCCTGACCGCCGCGGTGATCATCGGCGGCGCCCTCGGCATCCTGGTCTTCCTGACCAGCAGCGGCCAGGTACTTGGCCGCTATCGCCGCTTCAACCTGGTGGCGAACGGTTTCATCAACGTTTTCCGTTCCTTCCCCTTCATCATCCTGCTGGTCGCCGTCTCGCCCTTCACCCGCCACATCGTCGGCACCTCGATCGGGCCGCTGGCCGCCAGCGTGCCGCTGTCGCTGGCCGCCATCTTCTACTTCGCCCGCATCATCGAGCAGACCCTGCGCGATGTGCCGCGCGGCGTCATCGAAGCAGCCGAAGCGATGGGGGCTTCCCCCATGCAGATCGTCACCCAGGTCTTGCTGGTCGAAGCCCGTTCCGGCCTGATCCTCGCCGTCACCATCACCGCCGTCAGCTTTCTCTCCTACTCCGCCGTGGCCGGCGTGGTCGGCGGCGGCGGCATCGGCGACCTGGCGATCCGCTACGGCTATTACCGTTTCCAGACCGACGTCATGCTGATCACCATCGTGCTGCTCGTCGTCCTCGTCCAGAGCATCCAGTTCTTCGGCCAGTGGCTCGCCCGCCGCGTCGACAAGCGCTAACCCCATTTCCACCCACGGAGTCCCCGACACCATGAAACTGATCCGTTCCCTGTTCATCGCCAGCCTCGCCCTCGGCCTGGTCGGCGGCGCCACCGCCCAGGAAAAGAAGGCCCTGACCATCGGCGCCACCGCCGGCCCCAATTTCGACCAGGTCAAGCTGGGCATCAAGCCCATCCTCGAAAAGAAGGGTTACACCGTCAAGCTGGTCGAATTCAATGACTACGTCCAGCCGAACCTGGCACTGGCCCAAGGTTCGCTCGACGCCAACGTCTTCCAGCACGTCATCTACCTGAAGAAATTCTCGGCCGACAAGGGCCTCAACCTGACCGACGTGGTCAAGGTGCCGGTCGCCCCGATGGGCCTGTACTCCAAGAAGATCAAGCATCTCAACGATCTCAAGGGTGGCGAACGTGTCACGCTGCCCAACGACCCGTCCAACCTGGCCCGCGCCCTGCACTTCCTGGAGCAGAACGGCCTGATCAAGGTCAAGGCCGGCATCGACGCCCTCAAGGCGACCGAAAAGGACGTTGCCGAGAACCCGCGCAAGCTGCAGTTGACCCCGATCGAAGCCGCCCAGCTGCCGCGCACGCTGGATGATGCCGCCCTGGTCGTCGTCCCCGGCAACTTCGCCATCGCCTCCGGCCTCAAGCTGAGCGAAGCCATTTCGCTGGAAAAGACCCCGGACCACTACCTGAACGTCGTTGCCGTCAAGACCGAAGACCAGAACAAGGCCTGGACCCAGGACATCGTCGCCGCCTTCAAGTCGCCGGAATACAAGGCCGTGCTCGACAAGCACTTCCAGGGCTATTCCCGCCCGGCCTACCTGCAGTAAGCAGGGCTACAGGGAAGGCCAGGGGTACAACTGGTTCGGCGGCAGTTGGGCCATTCCGCTCAGCTGCCCTGAAATGAAAAATAT
>DAIMCQ010000385.1:0-3483 GCA_036726285.1 Azonexus sp. | reverse complement strand
CACTGCGTGGCGACGAGTTCGGCGACGTGTTCGTAGAGCTTCTTACCGCCCACATCGAGGAACTGCAGGTCGCTGCCGCCAGGGTTGGAGGTGCGGCAGAGCAGGATGACGCCCTTGTCCGGGTAGGCCAGGTAGGGATCGACCGAGTCGCGGCCCATGTAGGGATTGACCGTGACGGCATCGGCCTTGAAGCGCTCGAAGGCTTCGATGGCGTACTGCTCGGCGGTGGAGCCGATGTCGCCGCGCTTGGCGTCGAGGATGACCGGGATGCCGGGATGGTTCTGGTGAATGTGGGCGATCAGCGCTTCGAGCTGGTCTTCGGCGCGGCGGGCCGCGAAGTAGGCGATCTGCGGCTTGAAGGCGCAGACCAGGTCGGCCGTGGCATCGACGATGTCGGCGCAGAAAGCGAAGATCGCATCGTCGCGGCCGTGCAGGTGGGTCGGAAACTTGGCCGGATCGGGGTCGAGGCCGACGCAAAGCAGCGAATTGTTCTTCTGCCAGGCATTGGCGAGCATTTGGGTAAAGGTCATGCGGCGTCCTTGTGTCGTTCAGACGGTAAATAGCGGGAAAACTTGTCGGGCAGCAGGCAGGTCTGCAGGCTGCGCTGGGTAAAGATGAAGCGACCGTCGCAGACGAAGCCGAGTTCCTGCCAGTCGACTTCCTTGTTGAGCATCATCGCGCATTCGATCAGGTCGCGGCGGGCGATACGCTGGTTCTTGGTGAACAGGGCGAGGACCGAACCGTCGAAGCTGTTGCAGTCGTGCAGGAAGAAAGGTTCGGCCTTGCGCGTCCGGCCATTGACGTAGATGCGCGGGTGTTCGCTGATCGGGAAGGCGCGGCCCCATTGCCACCAGTTGCTTTCGTCGAAAGTCCGCACCCGGCGGCCGAGCAGTTCGTCCTTGTGCTTGTCGAGGTGCGGGTGCTTGATACCGTAGAGCATGCGCCGCGTCTCGCCGCTATCGACCGTCTTTGAGTAGACGAACTCCATGTTGCCGGCCGGATGGTTGTAGATGTGATCGGCCCCGGAAACCGCGCCGACCTTGACGGTGAAGACGTCGGCGAAGCGCACCTTGTAGTCGTCGCGCAGGAACATCAGCTGGCCGTCGACCTCGGTGAAGCGGCGGCCGTCTTCCATGCGCCGGTCGCGGCGCCCCTTCTCGAAACGGAAGATGGCGCAGTTCGGGGTGTGCCCGCCGAAGACGCGCACGTCGCCGGTCTCGTAGAAGTGGGTGATGCTGCCCTGGGCATAGAGCCAGGCATTGAGCTTCTTGGCGGCGGTCAGCTTGATGAATTCGCGCGGCACGATGAAGACCAGCTCGCCACCGGGTTTGAGGTGGCGGATGCACTTCTCGATGAAGAACAGGAACAGGTTGCTGCGCCCGTCGAACAGGTCCGACTTGAGCTTCTTGCAGGTGTCGGCGGCGACATCCTGGAAGCGGACATAGGGCGGGTTGCCGATGATGCTGTCGAACTGCTCGCTGAGCGGGTAGTCGAAAAAGTCCTCGACGCGGGCACCGGCCGGGGCAACGCGGCGATCGATCTCGATGCCGACGCAGTTCACCTGGCGCTGCTGCAGGCGACTGAAGAAGGCGCCGTCGCCGGCCGAGGGTTCGAGGATGCGGCCGCTGTTGCGGCACAGGTCGAGCATGAAATCGACCACGTTGGCCGGGGTGAATACCTGGCCGAGCTGTTCGACGTTACGTGCCGCCATCTTGCTCAGAAGCCGCTACCCGGCTGGGCGAGGTAGTCGAGTTCGTCCGGCGTCGAGGCGCGGCCGAGCGCGGCGTTGCGATGCGGAAAACGGCCGAAACGGGCGATGACCTCGTGATGCCGCCGGGCATAGTCGAGAAAGCCGTCGTTGCCCGGGTGTTCCGCCGCCAGCGCCGAGAACAGGGCGACGGCGCGTTCCTGGTCGGCCAGCCTTTCGCTGTGTTCGAAAGGCAGGTAAAGGAAGACCCGTTCAAGCCGGCCGTATTGCTTTTCCCAGCCCTGGTCGAGGGCCATTTCGGCCAGCAGTCGTGCCTGCTGGTCGCCGGCAAAGGCCTTGGCCTGGTTGCGGAACAGGTTGCGCGGGAACTGGTCGAGCAGGATGAGCAGGGCCAGAACGCCTTCCGGGGAGCCCATCCAGTGGGCCAGGCGGCCGGCCAACGCCGCTTCGACGCTATCCTGGAAGCGGCTGCGGATGCGCTCGTCAAAGGCGGCATCCTTGGCGAACCACTCGCGGCGCGGCTGGCCGAAGTCCGGTTCGCCAGGCAGGCCGAACCAGAAGGCAAGGACGTCGGCCGGCGCGGTGCTGGGCATCAGCCGGCCTTGCCCCAGGAGTCCTTGAGGGTGAGGGCGCGATTGAAGACCGGCTTGCCGGGCTGCGAATCGACGCGGTCGGCGACGAAATAGCCGTGGCGTTCGAACTGGAAGCGTTCTTCGGCCTTGGCGTCGCGCAGGCTGGGTTCGAGCTGGGCGACGATGGTCTGCTTCGAATTCGGATTGAGATCGTCGAGGAAGTCGCGCTCCAGGTCCGGCGCGTCGCCTTCGCGGCGGGCACCGGGGGCGGGGACGCTGAACAGCCGCTCGTAGAGGCGGATTTCCGCTTCGTAGGATTGGGCGGCCGAGACCCAGTGCAGGTTGCCCTTGACCTTGACGCTGTCGGCGCCTGGTGTGCCGGACTTGGTGTCGGGCAGGTAGTTGCAATGGACGGCGACGACCTTGCCGTTTTCATCCTTGTCGCAGCCGGTGCACTCGACCACGTAGCCGTAGCGCAGGCGGGCCATGTTGCCCGGGAACAGGCGGCGGAAGCCCTTGCTCGGCACTTCCATGAAGTCCTCGCCTTCGATCCACAGTTCGCGGCTGAAGGGAATCGAGCGTTGGCCGAGTTCCGGGTGCAGCGGGTGGTTCGGGGCAAAGCACTCCTCGACCTGGCCCTCGGGGTAGTTGTCGATGATCAGCTTGACCGGGTCGAGCACCGCGATACGGCGCTGGTCGGACTCGTTCATCACTTCGCGCATGGCGTCTTCGAAGAGCACGTAGTCGATCAGTGAATCGTTTTTCGAGACGCCGATGCGCTCGGCGAACAGGCGGAAGCCTTCGGCCGAGTAGCCACGGCGGCGGGCGCCGACCAGGGTCGGCATGCGCGGGTCGTCCCAGCCGTCGACATGTTTTTCCTCGACCAGCTGGATCAGCTTGCGCTTGGAGAGCACAACGTAAGTCAGGTTGAGCCGGGAGAACTCGATCTGCTGCGGCAGCGGCCGTTGCAGCAGGCCGCCTTCGGCCAGCCGTTCGAGTAGCCAGTCGTAGAACGGGCGCTGATCCTCGAACTCCAGCGTGCAGATGGAATGCGTGATGTTCTCCAGCGCATCCTCGATCGGATGGGCGAAGGTGTACATCGGATAAACGCACCATTTGTCACCGGTGTTGTGGTGGGTGGCGTGGCGGATGCGGTAGATCGCCGGGTCGCGCAGGTTGATGTTGGGCGAGGCCATGTCGATC
>DAIMCQ010000384.1:0-3496 GCA_036726285.1 Azonexus sp. | reverse complement strand
GCTGCGGCGCATCGGGCAGATTCAGGTTGGAGACCGAGAAACCGCAGAGGCCGGCCTTCGGCTTGGAGCCCTTGCCGGTGGCGCCTTCGTCGCGGATTTCGCCGCCGCTACCGGTCGACGCGCCCGGGAAGGGCGAAATCGCGGTCGGGTGGTTGTGCGTCTCGACCTTGGTCAGGATGTGGGTCAGCTCTTCCTTGTAGGAATAGCCGCGGTCGGCATCCGGGTAGAAACGCTGGATGGTGGCGCCTTCGATGATCGAGGCGTTGTCGGCGTAGGCCATGACCGTGCCTTGCGGATTGGCCTGATGCGTTTCGCGGATCATGCCGAACAGGGTCTTGTCCTTCTTCTCGCCGTCGATCACCCAGGAGGCGTTGAAGATCTTGTGGCGGCAGTGCTCGGAATTGGCCTGGGCGAACATCATCAGCTCGACGTCGGTCGGGTTGCGACCGGCCTTGCTGAAGATGTCGAGCAGGTAATCGATTTCGTCATCCGACAGCGCCAGACCCAGCGAACCGTTGGCCTCGACCAGAGCCGGCTTGCCGCCGGCCAGCACGTCGACCGTATTGAGCGGCTTCGGCTCGAAATGGCGGAACAGCTCGCCGGCCGCCTCGAAGCCGGACAACACCGACTCGGTCATGCGGTCGTGCAGCAACCCGGCCACGATCTTCTTTTCATCCGCCGTCAGCGGCCGATTGTTCTTGGTCACGACATGGAAGGCGACGACGCGCTCGATACGCTCGATGGCGTCGAGATCGCAATTCCAGGCAATGTCGGTGGCCTTGGAGGACCACGGCGAAATGGTGCCGATACGCGGCGCCACCAGGAACAGTTCGCCCGCCGCGGAACCTGCCGCCTTTTCTTCCAGCAGCGTCGCCAGCTTGGCGCGCTCGTCGGCATTCAGGGCGCGCTTTTGCGCCACGACATGCCAGTAATCGGCCACCACCGACTCGATATCCGAGACGGCCGCCACCAGGCGGGCTTGCAGGCGTTGCAGACGGAAGGCGGAAAAGGCGGGATCGCCCTTGAGGCAAAGAATATCGGCCATTGGGAGTGGGGTCTGGTTAGGCGGAGAGGCCGGCATTATACCCGAGGCCGGGCTGCGCCATCAGAGGACAAGGCCAAGCCAAGGCGGCGCATGTCTTTGCCACCGGAAAACGCACCGAGTGGACTGGCCCAACGACAGACCGCCTCAAGTTTTGGCGGTAAATGCCGTTTAGCTAAGCACCCACCGACCAAACCGCTCAATGAAAACCGATAGCCTGAACCGCCTTGCCACAACAACCCTGCCTATGCCGGGTAACGCCGTGTCCGCCAAAGCCGCCACGGCCGATCCGGGAGCCGCCGCACCGATGAGCAAAGCCCAGGAGGCGCAGGCTAAGCGGCAACAGGAGACGCAGGCGGCACTCAAGCAACTGCAGTCCATGCCCTCTCCCAAAACTTCGGCCAAGCAGGCCGCGGCTCAACGGGCGGCACTGCTCAAGCAACGCCTGGACATGCTGAAACAAATGCTGATCGGCCTCAGCCCGGAACAGGCCAAGGGGCTGGCTTCGCAGATCAAGGCCATCGCCAGCGAACTGGCCTCGTTGGGCAAGCTGCTTTCGAGCAGCAACAGCAACAGCGGCAACAGCGGCAGCGCCGCTTCGACCAGCTCGCCTGCCGTGTCGGCAGACAATGCCGGAGCGACCGGCGAGAGTATCGAGAGCAGCGCGAGCGCGCCCGCTGCGGCAGAAAGCACCACCGCCGAAGGCGACGTGACAACGCTTGCTTCAGAAAGCGAAAAGGCCAACCAGCCAGGCGGTTCGGACGACAAGGCGGCCAGCAACGCCGCCTCGCCCAGCCAGCGCACCGGCCTCGCCGCCTACGAAGCACAAAAGGCGGCCGGCGGCGAACAAGACAGCGCAAGCACGGCAAAAAGCGAACAGGAAAAGGCGGCCAACGAAGCGCTGAAGAAAGCCTTGAACGAAGCCAGAAATGCACTCCGCCAACTGATCAGCATGCTGAAAAGCAAGATGGCATCCTCGAAAAAGGCGAGCAAGGAGATCGAGGAAGCCGAAACCAAGCTGAAAGCCCTCGACCAAAGCCTGAGCAAAGCGACAAGCGCCGACAGCTCGTCGGCAGGATCGATTTCAGCAACGCTCTCGTCGGGCGGCGTGGGTGATGCCGGCGCCGCGGCGGTTTCGACCAGCGTCGGTAGCGGCGGCATCGACATCGCCATCTGAAAGCCTCACGCCCAGCTGGCATCAAACCTGCTCTGTCATGACCACGGCAAACCCGCCGTATTGAACGGAGGCAAGGGATGAGCATTACCGCGCTGGGGTCCTTTTACGGGAATATCTCCCGGATCAATACTGCGACGACACAATACAAGGCCGCCAGTGCGGGCAGCGTCGATGCCGCCAGCGATACCGCACCGGCTTCGAGCACCAGCGTCAGCATCTCCGCCGAGGCGCGACAAGCGGCCAGCGCCGATGCCCGGATGGTGCTTCCGGATTCGATACGCCAGGCAGCCCAGGACGATCTGGCACGGGTTTTCCCGCCAGACATCGTCGCCGAAGCCCAGGCTCGGCAGCAGGCCAATGAGGGCATCGGCGGCAGCAGCGCGACGCCGGGCATGGGCAATCTTCCCTTGCTGCCGGAAAACCAGGCATTGCTGGCAAAAATCCGGAGCGACATGCAGGAAGCCCGTGCGGCAAGCCCTGACGGCATGTTCAACCTCACCCCTTACGTCCGGCTCATGCAGGCGGTGCAGACCGAAGGCTGGAAATCGCCGATGACCATGGAAGATGCCCAACGCGAAGTCGACATCAGCCAGGCCATGTCCCGACTCCCGCCCGACCCCTCGATACCGCCACTGACCGAGGGCGAACAGGCGGCGAAAGAAGCGGCATCGATGGCCGATTTCGAGCAGCAACTCGCCGGCAAGATTCCCGACAAATGGCGGCAGCGCTGGCAAGAGGAAGGGCTCGTCATGCCGGACAAGGTCAGCGTCAACTTCCCCGACTCGATGTGGCCGGCGCTGGCCGAAGCTGCCGGCATCCCGGCCCAGACCTTCATGGACAAGGCCAGGGAACTGGCCAAAACCCAGTCGGGCAATGACTACCTGCATGCCATCGAGACGTTCATCAGCAGCCATTACAGCAGCCTGACGGGCAATCAAACGACGGCCACCTGAGACCGGGGGAACGGATTATTTTGCCGCCTCCGGCATGAGGAATCGATCTTTTTGCCGGCAACGGCCAGCTTTTACCCCATGCGGCACGCCAAGCCGGCAGCTCGCCTGATTCCTCCGATTCACCGCGCCACGGCCGGCTATACTTGAACGACACCGTCCGCCGGAGTTTGCCATGCATGCCAGTGCCGAGCAGTTCATCCTCGCGCTCGATCAGGGTACGACCAGCGCCCGCGCCATTCTCTTCACGCGTCAAGGCGACATTCACGGCATCGCGCAGCAGGAAATCACCCAGCATTACCCGCAACCGGGCTGGGTCGAGCATGA
>DAIMCQ010000383.1:0-3514 GCA_036726285.1 Azonexus sp. | reverse complement strand
CGGTGGCCGATCTCAAGGGCAAGCGGGTGGCGGTGGCCAAGGCGGCCGGGGCGCATTACCTGCTGATCGCGCTGCTGGAAAAGAACGGCCTCAAGTTCAAGGACATCGAGCCGGCCTACCTGACGCCGGCCGACGGCCGTGCCGCTTTCGAGCGCGGCAGCGTCGATGCCTGGGTGATCTGGGACCCCTTCCTGGCTGCCGTGCAACGGCAGACGCCGGTGCGCGTCATTGCCGATGGCAAGGGTGTGGCCGACTATCAGCGTTACTACCTGACCTCGCAGACTTTCCTCAACGAGCACGGCAATCTGCTGGCGGTATTCTTCGAGGAATTGAAGAAGAGCGGCCGCTGGGTCAAGCAGAATCCGGCCGCCGCAGCAGGCCTGCTGGCGCCGCTCTGGGGGCTGGATACGGCAACTGTCGAGGCGGCCAACGCCCGGCGCAGCTACGACGTGCGCCTGGTCGCCAACGATTCGCTCGGCGAGCAGCAGCGCATCGCCGATGCCTTCTTCAGCGAAGGCCTGTTGCCGAAGAAGGTCAATATCGCGGTGACCTTGTGGAAACCGCCGGCCTGAGTCACGGCTGAAAACAGGAGATAGAACGATGTCTACCCCCAACACGCTGGCCGCCCGGCTGCGCAGCGGCCTGATTCCCTGGCTGGTGCCGATCGGCATCCTGCTTTTCTGGCAACTGGCGGCACGCGTCGGCTGGTTGTCCAGCCGCATCCTGCCCGAGCCGCTGGCGGTGCTGAAGGCCGGCGTCACGCTCGCCGCATCCGGCGAGCTGTTCCAGCACGTCAAGGTCAGCGCGGTGCGGGCGCTCTCCGGCTTTGCCATTGGCGGCGGCCTGGGGCTGGCCCTCGGCCTGATCACCGGCTCATTCCGCAAGGCCGAGCTGGCGCTCGACACCACCTTGCAGATGATCCGCAACATCCCGCCGCTGGCGCTGATCCCGCTGGTCATCCTGTGGTTCGGCATCGACGAGATCGCCAAGCTGTTCCTGATCTCGCTGGGCGTCTTTTTCTCGGTCTACATCAACACTTTCCACGGCATCCGCTCGGTCGATCCGGCCCTGATCGAAATGGGCAAGAGCTACGGCCTCAAGGGCTGGGGGCTGTATCGCGAGATCATCCTGCCCGGTGCGCTGTCGTCGATCCTGGTCGGCGTGCGCTATGCGCTGGGTTTCATGTGGGTGATCCTGATCGTCGCCGAAACCATTTCCGCCCAGGCCGGCATCGGCTACATGACGATGAATGCCCGCGAGTTCCTGCAGACCGATGTCGTCCTGCTCGGCATCCTGCTCTACGCCGTGCTCGGCAAGCTGGCCGATGCCTTCGCCCGGTTGCTCGAACGGCGCTGGCTGAAGTGGAACACTTCCTACAATGCTGCCTGAAAGCCAACGCATGAATAACGATCTTCACGAACTCGGTTCGGTCAGCGCGGCTGCCGAGCATCCCGGGCTGGCCGTCGGCGTCAAGCAACTGGTCAAGCGCTTCGGCGAACGGCAGGTGCTGCATGGCCTGAACCTCAATATCGAAGCGGGTGAATTCATCGCCATCGTCGGCCGCAGCGGTTGCGGCAAGAGCACCTTGCTGCGCCTGCTGGCCGGCCTGGATGCGGTGAGCAGCGGCGACATCGTGCTCAACCAGCAGCCGGCTGACGCTCTCAAGGACGATGTCCGGATGATGTTCCAGGATTCGCGCCTGTTGCCCTGGCGGACCGTGGTGCAGAACGTTGCCATCGGCCTCGAAGGCTCGGCCAAGGAGATTCGCGCCCGGGCGCTGGAAGTGCTGGCCCAGGTCGGTCTGGCCGACCGTGCCGACGAGTGGCCGAACCGCTTGTCCGGCGGGCAACGGCAGCGCGTTGCCCTGGCCCGGGCGCTGATCCACCGGCCGCGCCTGCTGCTGCTCGACGAGCCGCTTGGCGCCCTTGATGCGCTGACCCGTATCGAAATGCAGCGCCTGATCGAGCAGATTTGGCGGCAACACCGTTTTACCGCCGTGCTGGTCACGCACGACGTCTCGGAAGCCGTGGCACTGGCCGACCGCATCGTGCTGGTTGAAGAGGGCCGCATCACGCTCGACGAGCGGGTGGCGCTGAGCCGGCCGCGCGAACACGGCGAGGCCGGCTTCGCGCAGCTGGAAAGCCGCGTGCTCAAGCGCCTGATGACGGTCGAAGCGCTCAACAACCGCAACCAGATCAAGGGACGGATCACCGAGATCATCGTCGACAGCGTGTTATCCGAGGTCCGTATCCTGACCCCGGCCGGCTTGCTGACCTCCACCGTGCTGACCCGCTCACTGAGCGAGCAGCCGCTGGAACTGGGGGCCGAGGTGCTGGCCAGCTTCAAGTCGAACGAAGTGGTGCTGGCGACGACGACGGCTTGAAGCGAAACCGGCTTTACGGACATGAAAAAGGGGCTGCATCTGCAGCCCCTGGCTTTTTGCCGGAGGAAATTGCCGTCGATCAGGCGGCGTCGCGGATGCCTTCCCAGAGGCGCGGGCTGCCGGCCGGAATGGCATGCAACAGGCGGCGCGCCGGGGCATGGGCCTGGACCAGGTCGACTTCGCTGGCCAGCGCGAATTTGCGCAGCACGCGGGTATCGTCGCCTTCGATCAGAACCTGGCTCGGCAACTGGTGCAGACAATCGATGATGCGGGCCAGCGGGCGGGTCGAGGCGAGCAGGAAGGGATCGAGCTTGACGATGTCCGGGCGCAATTCGCGCAACAGGCCGAAGTCGAGCCTGCTGCGGCCGAAATGGATGATCGCGATGCTGTAGCCGCGCGACTGGTAGTTGTTGACTGCCTGGATCAGGTGCCCGGTATCGTCGATCTGGTCGGTGTTGATTTCCAGCGTCACCTGCTCCGGGAACAGGCCACAGGGACGGAGGATTTCCTCGAAGGCCAGGCCGTGATGCGCCGGCACGCTGAGTACATGGCGCGGGTGCACCTTGAGCAGCAGGTTGCCGCGCGCCGGCCGGGTCAGGTAGTTCAGCGCATGTAGCGTGCGCACCAGGCGGTCGAGATAAACGAATTCCTCGTCGTCGGTCGGCAGCACGAAGACCGACTCCGGCGTCATCGGGACGCGGCTGCTCAGGCCGAAGGCCTGGATGCCGGCGGCGTGGCCATGCAACTGGCCGCTGGCGGTTTCGGCAATCGGCAGGAACTGCGACTCCAGCCGGATATTGGCGTAATGCAGGAAAACGCGGCCATTGGCAGCGACGAAAGGCTGGTCCAGTCCGTTGCGCGCGTAATGCTTGGGGAAGGCCGCGGAGGGCGCATTCAGGGTGCGAATCAGATCGCTGAGGGGCATGAGGGTCTCCTTGTGTGGTCGACCAACATCTGCCGGGCCGATGCCGGGGCAGTATTCGCCGAAATTGCTCCAGGCGGCACTTTGATCGGTGCTAGCAGCTTGAAAAACAAAGATATTCTTTGTTTCTTATGCCATCGGCGGCATAAGTTTATGGCTCTGTAGGAATTAGCTGTTGATGGCACGTCCCGCAGCCTCGGCTAAGCAGA
>DAIMCQ010000382.1:0-3535 GCA_036726285.1 Azonexus sp. | reverse complement strand
CGCGGCCGGCGGCGTGGTCGTCACGCCGCATCCGCGGGCGCATGCGCTGTATGCCGACAAGCGCAACCTGATGCTGCTCTCCGATCCCGTCTTCCTGGATGAATTGGGCGTACCGGAGGCGGTGCGCCGTTGCCTGTTGGCGGGCGTCCCGCGTACGATTGCGGTGCAGCCGGAGATGGCCGAAGCGTTCTGGCGCGAGCGCAAGCAATGGTTCTTCAAGCCGGCTGCCGGTTACGGCAGCCGCGCCACCTATCGTGGCGACAAGCTGACCAAGCGGGTCTTCGAGGAGATCCTGCAGGGCGGCTACATCGCGCAACAGATCATTCCGCCTTCGGAGTGGCCGGTGAGCGTCGATGGTAGTGCGCAGGCGATGAAGCTCGATGTCCGCTGCTATGTCTATGCCGCCCGCCTGCAACTGGTGGCGGCCCGCCTGTACCAGGGGCAAACGACGAATTTCCGGACGCCCGGCGGCGGTTTCGCCCCGGTGTTCGCAGCCTGAAAGCGTAAAATACCGCGATGAAAGTTTTTGGCATTGCCGGTTATTCCGGCTCCGGCAAGACCACCTTGCTGGAAAAACTGATCCCCCAGTTCACCGATCGTGGCCTCAAGGTGTCGGTCATCAAGCATGCCCACCATGGCTTCGATATCGACCGCCCGGGCAAGGATTCCTACCGCCATCGCGAAGCCGGGGCGACCGAGGTTTTGCTCTCCTGCGGCAGTCGCTGGGCCCTGATGCACGAACGGCGCGAGGAGCCCGAGCCGACGCTGGGCGAATTGCTCGGCCACCTGTCGCCCTGCGATCTGGTGCTGATCGAAGGTTTCAAGCAGGAACCGGTGCCCAAGCTCGAAGTCTACCGACCGGAAAACGGCAAGCCGCCGCTGTTTCCGGAACGCGGCGACATCGTTGCCGTGGCCAGCGATGCCGCCCTGGAAACCGATCTGCCGCATTTGCCGCTCAACGACATTTCGGCCATCGCCGATTTTGTGATGAACCATCTTCAATTGCAGGAACGTCAATGCTGAGTTTTGAAGAAGCCCTGGGCAAGTTGCTTGCCGCCGCCAAACCGGTCGAAGAAATCCGCCGTGTGCCGCTGACCGCCGCCAGCGGTCGCGTGCTGGCCGTGGCGCAGAGCTCGACGGTCTCGGTGCCGCCGCTCGACAATTCCGCCATGGATGGCTATGCGGTGCGCCTGGCCGACCTGCCGGCGGTCGGTACCTGTCTGCCGGTCAGTCAGCGGATTCCGGCCGGCACGGTCGGCACGCCGCTGCAAGCGGGCACCGCCGCCCGCATCTTTACCGGTGCGCCGGTGCCGGTTGGCGCCGATGCGGTAATCATGCAGGAACGTTGCGAGCAGGGCGAAGCGGGGGTGGTGATCAACCATTTGCCGCGGGCCGGTGAGAATATTCGCCGGGCCGGCGAGGATATCGCTGCCGGCGCCGAGATTCTTGCCGCCGGCACCAAGCTGCGGCCGCAGGAAATCGCCCTGGCCGCTTCGGCCGGGCTGCCCGAGTTGCCGGTGTTTCGCCGGCTGCGGGTCGGGGTCTTTTTTACCGGCGACGAGCTGGTGCAGCCGGGCGAACCGTTGCCGCCGGGCGCCATCTACAACTCCAACCGCTATGCGCTGCGCTCGCTGCTTGAAGGGCTGGGCTGCGAGGTGCGCGATCTCGGCACTGTGCCCGACAATCTCGAGGCCACCCGTCAGGCCCTGCGCCAGGCAGCGGCCGACAACGACCTGATCCTGACCAGCGGCGGCGTTTCGGTTGGTGAAGAGGATCACGTCAAGCCGGCGGTCGAAGCCGAAGGCCGGCTCGATATGTGGAAAATCGCCATCAAGCCGGGCAAGCCGCTGGCTTTCGGCGAGGTGCGCAAGGAAAACGGAACAGCCTGGTTCCTCGGCTTGCCGGGCAATCCGGTGGCGGCCTTCATCACCTTCCTGATCATGGTTCGTCCCTTCGTGCTGCGCCTGCAAGGCGTTGCCCGGGTCACGCCGCAGGTTTTCAGCCTGCCGGCCGATTTCGAATGGTTGCGCAGCGAGGCGCGGACCGAATTCCTGCGCGGCCGGATCAACGAGGCCGGGGCCGTCGAGCTCTATCGCAACCAGGGGTCGGCCGTGGTCAATTCGCTGTGCTGGGGTGACGGCCTGATCGTCAATGCCCCGGGGAAGACCGTGGCGAAGGGCGATCGTGTCGCGTTCATCCCGTTCTCGGCGTTGCTGTCATGAGCGTCAAGGTGCTCTATTTCGCCAGCCTCAAGGAAGCGCTCGGCATGGGCAGCGAATCGGTCGACTTGCCGCCTGGCGTGGCGACGGTGGGCGCACTGCGCGACTGGCTGGTCAGCCAGGGGCGCGATAAACTGGCCAGCGCGAAAAATCTGCGCTGCGCAGTCAATCAGGATATGGCCGGCCTTGATGCTGCCGTCCGGGAGGGCGACGAGATCGCCTTCTTTCCGCCGGTGACCGGCGGCTAACAAGGAAAAACAATGGCAATCCAATGGTATCCCGGCCACATGACCTCGGCCCGCAAGAAGGCAGGCGAGACGCTGGCCATGGCCGACGTCGTGGTCGAGGTGCTCGATGCTCGCCTGCCGCAGGCGAGCAGCAACCCGATGATTCACGAGCTGCGCACCTTCCGTCAGCGCCCCTGCCTGAAACTGCTGAACAAGGCCGACCTGGCCGACCCGGTGGCGACCAAGGCGTGGATGGAGTATTTCGAGCAGCAGCCGGGCGTCAAGGCGGTGGCGATTTCCTGCAAGAAGGCCAGCGACGTGGCGCGCATCCCGAGCCTGGCGCAGAAGCTGGCGCCGCATCGCTGCGATGCGGTGAAGCCGCTGCGGTTGATGATCATGGGCATCCCCAATGTCGGCAAATCGACGCTGATGAATGCCCTGGTCAAAAAGAAGGTGGCGGCGGTCGGCGACCAGCCGGCAGTCACCAAGAGCCAGCAGCGTATCGACATCAGTTCGCGGCTGACCATCTACGACACGCCGGGCATGCTCTGGCCGAAGATCGACCATCCGATCGACGGCCTGATGCTCGCCGCCAGCCATGCGGTCGGCGTCAATGCCTATATCGACGAGGAGGTGGCGACCTTCCTCGCCGGTTTCCTGCTCGATCATTACCCGGCCTTGCTGACGGCGCGTTACGGTTTTGCCACGGCCGACATGGATGCCGTGGCCGTGCTTGAAGGCGTCGCCAAAAAGCGTGGCTGCATCCTCAAAGGGCGGGGCGGCGAACTGGATCTGGAAAAGGCGGCAGCCATCCTGCTGGTCGATTACCGCTCCGGGGCGCTGGGCCGGATCAGCCTGGAAACGCCAACCCTGCGTGCCGAACGGGCCAGGCAGCTGGCCGAAATGCCGGCAACGCCGCCGGAAGAGGTCTGATTTTTCGCGACTTTTCGGGCGAGATGCAGAGTGCTAGGTCTTTTCCGAAGTTATGTATATAATTCGCGCCCTGTTGCTGGTCAGTCACTGATCGGTGCGTAGTTCCTCGATAGCTCAGTCGGTAGAGCGCCGGACTGTTAATCCGTAGGTCCCTGG
>DAIMCQ010000381.1:0-3541 GCA_036726285.1 Azonexus sp. | reverse complement strand
CAGCTGCCGCTCGACCTGGCGGCAATGCAGGATGCTGCGGTCCGTTTGTTGGGCGAGCATGATTTCTCGGCGTTTCGTGCCGCCAGTTGCCAGGCCAAGTCGCCGGTCAAAACCATGACGCGAGCTGAGGTGCGGCGTTTTGGCAGCCTGCTGGTCTTCGATTTCGAGGCTACCGCCTTCCTGCATCATATGGTGCGCAATCTGGTGGGGAGCCTGGTTTATGTCGGTAAAGGCAATCAGCCGGCGGCCTGGGTTGACGAGTTGCTGATGGCCCGGGATCGCACGGCGGCGGCGCCGACCTTTTCGCCGGACGGGCTGTATTTCCGCGGGCCAATTTACGAGCCGCACTGGGGGTTGCCTGATCCCGAAGACGACTTTCTCGATGGGGTGTTCCGGTGAAGACACGTATCAAGATTTGCGGCCTGACGCGTGAAGAGGATGTCAAAGCCGCCGTGGCGGCGGGGGCGGATGCGATCGGTTTTGTTTTCTATCCGCCCAGTCCGCGTTATATCCCTCCGCAACGGGCGGCTGAGCTGGTCCGGCTGATTCCACCTTTTGTCGATGTGGTCGGCTTGTTCGTCAACGAAGCGCCAGAGACCGTGCTGGCCGCCTGTAATGCCCTGCCGATCAACGTCTTGCAGTTTCATGGTGATGAGGATGCGGCGTATTGCCGACAGTTTGGCCGGCCTTACCTGCGGGCCGCCCGGGTGAGGCCGGGGCTTGATCTGGTAGAATTCGCCCGCTCGTTTCCCGATGCCCGGGGTTTGTTGCTGGATGCCTTTGTCGAAGGCTATGGGGGAGGCGGCCATGTTTTTGACTGGACGCTGATTCCGCCGGCGTTGCCCGGCTTCCTGATACTCTCCGGCGGCTTGAACGCGGGGAATGTCGGCGATGCCGTAAGGCGCGTTCAGCCGATGGCCGTGGATGTTTCATCGGGCGTGGAAATGGGCAAGGGCATCAAGGATCACGCGAAAATCGCTGCCTTCGTCGACGCCGTGCGTGCGGCGGACCGGGCAGTCATTGAAGGGTAAGAACTATGCGGGAATCGGCGGGTGGGATCACCCGAACCTGTTGGCGGCACTATCTGGCAAATCATCCTTGAAGACGGACGGTTCTTCTTCTTCGTCCACTTTTATCAAGGAGTTTCCCATGTCCCACACCCCCTATGACTTTCCCGATGCCCGCGGCCATTTTGGCCCCTATGGCGGCGTCTTTGTTGCCGAAACCCTGTTCGGTGCGCTCAATGAACTGAAGGATGCCTACGCCGCGGCGCAGGCCGATCCCGCTTTTCGTGCCGAATACGAATACGAACTCAAGCATTTCGTCGGTCGGCCGTCCCCGATCTATCACGCCAAGCGCTGGTCCGACCTGCTGGGCGGGGCGCAGATCTATCTCAAGCGTGAGGACCTGAATCACACCGGTGCCCATAAGGTGAATAACTGCATCGGTCAGGCCATGCTCGCCAAACGCATGGGCAAGCCGCGTGTTATCGCCGAAACCGGTGCCGGTCAGCACGGTGTTGCCACCGCCACGGTGGCTGCCCGCTATGGCATGGAATGTGTGGTGTACATGGGCAGCGAGGATGTGCGCCGTCAGGCCGCCAACGTCTATCGCATGAAACTGCTCGGCGCCAAGGTCGTGCCGGTCGAATCCGGCTCGAAGACGCTCAAGGATGCGCTCAACGAAGCGATGCGCGACTGGGTGACCAACATCCACAACACCTTCTACATCATCGGTACAGTGGCTGGTCCGCATCCTTATCCGATGCTGGTCCGTGACTTCCAGAAGATCATCGGCGAGGAATGCCTGACGCAAATGCCGGAAATGGCCGGTCGCCAGCCGGATGCGGTGATCGCCGCAGTGGGCGGTGGTTCGAACGCGATGGGCATCTTCTATCCCTACATCAACCAAGAAAACGTCCGCCTGATCGGCGTCGAAGCAGCGGGTGACGGCGTCGAGACCGGTCGCCATGCAGCCTCGCTGACCGCCGGCGTGCCCGGCGTGCTGCACGGCAATCGCACCTACCTGCTGCAGGATGAGGACGGTCAGATCATCGAAACCCATTCGATTTCGGCCGGCCTCGATTATCCCGGTGTCGGCCCGGAGCACGCCTGGCTCAAGGATCTCGGCCGTGCCGAGTATGTGCCGATCAACGATGCCGAAGCGCTCGCCGCCTTCCACAACCTGTGTCGTCTGGAAGGCATCATCCCGGCGCTCGAGTCGAGCCATGCCCTGGCCTATGCCGCCAAGCTGGCGCCGACGCTCGCCAAGGACAAGATTCTGCTGGTCAACCTCTCCGGCCGGGGTGACAAGGACATGCATACCGTGGCCGAAAAGTCGGGGATCGTTTTCTGATGTCGCGCATTCAACACGCTTTCGAGCGCCTCAATGGCGAAGGCCGCAAGGCGCTGATTCCCTTCATCACGGCCGGTGACCCGGATGCCGCGCTGACCCTGCCGCTGCTGCACACGCTGGTTGAAGCCGGCGCCGATGTCATCGAGCTGGGCGTGCCGTTCTCCGACCCGATGGCCGATGGTCCGACCATCCAGCGCGCTTCCGAGCGTGCCCTGGCCAAGGGCATGACGCTGCGCAAAGTGCTGCAACTGGTGGTCGATTTCCGCAAAACCGATGCCAGAACGCCGATCGTGCTGATGGGCTACGCCAATCCGATCGAAGCCATGGGGCTGGACAAGTTTGCCGAGGCTGCCGCACAGGCCGGTGTCGATGGCGTTCTGGTCGTCGATTACCCGCCGGAAGAGGCCGCCGCCTTTGGTGCGGCCATGAAGGCCCAGGGCATGGATCCGATTTTCCTGCTGGCGCCGACCTCGAATGCCGAGCGTATTGCCCAGGTTGCCGAGATCGCCAGTGGTTATGTCTATTACGTTTCCCTGGCCGGGGTAACCGGCTCCGGGGCCCTGAATGTCGATGCCGTGGCCGAACGCCTGCCCTTGATTCGCGAAAAGACCGGCTTGCCGGTCGGCGTCGGTTTCGGCATTCGCGATGCGACGACGGCGGCCCGTATTGCGGGCATTGCCGACGCGGTGGTGGTCGGTAGCCGGATCATTGAAGAAATTGAAAAATCAACGGCGGAAAATGCCTGTGCCAACGTCAAGGCGTTGGTGGCGGATATTCGTCGTGGTGTTGATGAGGTAAAACAATGAGTTGGTTGACCAAGCTGTTACCCCCGAAAATCAAGCGCGAGCAAGGCGGACAACGCCGTGCGAGTTTGCCGGAAGGGTTGTGGAGCAAGTGTCCGTCCTGCGAGGCGGTACTGTATGCGACGGATCTGGAAAAGAACCTGAATGTGTGCCCGAAGTGCGGCCATCACAATCGCCTGAATTCCCGTCAGCGCCTTGATCTGCTGCTCGATAGCGAAGGCCGTTTCGAAATCGGTGCCGAAGTCGTGCCGGTCGATAGCCTGAAATTCAAGGATTCCAAGAAGTATCCCGACCGCCTGATGGAGGCCAACGAAGCAACCGGCGAGAGCGACTCGCTGGTGGTGCTGCAAGGGGCCATCAAAACCATGCCGGTCGTCGCCGCC
>DAIMCQ010000380.1:0-3547 GCA_036726285.1 Azonexus sp. | reverse complement strand
CATCTACCGCTTCGCGCGTAGCGCCGACGACATCGCCGATGAAGGCGAGGCCTCTGCCGCCGAACGGCTGGCCGGGCTGGCTGCCTACCAGGACGAACTGGACCGGATAGCCGCCGGACAAACACCGCACACCGCCCTGTTCATCGCACTGACCGAAGTCATTCGGCAACACGCCCTGCCGGTCCAGCTCTTTCGCGACCTGCTCGATGCCTTCGCCCAGGACGTGGTCAAGAAGCGCTACGCCGATTACCCGGAACTGCAGGATTACTGCCGGCGCTCGGCCAACCCGGTCGGCCGCCTGGTGCTGCATCTGTTCGGGCGCATCGAGCCGGAACACCTGGAGCAATCCGACTGCATCTGCACCGCCCTGCAATTAATCAATTTCTGGCAGGACGTTGCCATCGACTGGCAAAAGGATCGCGTCTACATCCCGCAGACCGATTTCCCGCATTTCAAGCTGAGCGAGGCGGCGATTGCCGCCGGGCAATGGTCGCCCCAATGGGCGGCCTTGATGGATTTCGAGATCGACCGCGCCGAAGCCTTGATGCGGCGAGGCCTGCCGCTGATTCACGTCCTGCCCGGCCGGCTCGGCTGGGAAATCCGCCTGACCATCCTCGGCGGCCTGCGCATCCTGGAAAAACTGCGCCAGGTCCGCGGCGATGTCTTCAACCGCCGGCCCAGGCTCGGCAAGCGGGACTGGCTCGTGCTGATCGGCCGTTCCTTTAGAATGTAGGCCATGAGTCCCGAACAATATTGCCAAGAAAAGTGTGCCGCCAGCGGCTCGTCCTTCTATTACAGCTTCCTCTTCCTGCCCCAGGAACGACGGCGCGCCATCATGGCGCTCTACGCCTTCTGCCGCGAAGTCGATGACGTGGTCGATGAATGCAACGATATTTCGATCGCCTCGACCAAGCTCACTTGGTGGCGCCAGGAAATCGAACGGGTTGCCGAAGGCCAGCCGCAGCACCCGGTAGGCCACGCCCTGAAGGCGGTCAGCGGGCAATTCAACCTGCCCAAGGAACAACTGCTCGAAATCATCGACGGCATGGAGATGGACCTGCAGCAGTCGCGCTATCTCGACTTCAAGGGGCTCTCGCTCTACTGCTACCGGGTAGCCAGCGTGGTCGGCCTGCTCGCCGCCGAAATATTCGGTTTCCAGGACCGCCAGACCCAGAAATACGCCCACGACCTGGGCATGGCCTTCCAGCTCACCAACATCATCCGCGACATCGGCGAAGACGCCCGTCGCGGCCGCATCTACATCCCGATGGATGAGTTGAAGCAGTTCAACGTGCCGGCCGCCGACATCCTCAACGCCAAATACTCGGACAATTTCACCGCCTTGATGCAGTTCCAGACCGAACGGGCCGAGAAATACTACGCCCAGGCCATCGCCCAGCTGCCGGCCATTGACCGCAAGAGCCAGCGCCCCGGCCTGATCATGGCGGCGATCTACCGCACCCTGCTCGATGAAATCAAGCGCGAGAACTACCAGGTGCTGCATCAGCGCATCGCCCTGACGCCGGTTCGCAAGATCTGGATCGCCTGGAAGACCTGGGCCTTTGCATGAAAACGGCCGTCATCGGCGGCGGCTGGGCTGGCCTTGCCGCCGCCGTTGAACTGACGGCAGCCGGGCATCAAACAACGCTGTTCGAAGCCGGCCGGGTTGCTGGCGGCCGCGCCCGCAGCGTCGATGTCGATGGCCGCCGGCTCGACAACGGGCAACACATCCTGCTCGGCGCCTATCGCGAAACCCTCGCCCTGATGCGCCGGGTCGGGGCCGATCCGGACCGCCTTTTCGACCGTCGCCCCCTACAGATCATCGACCGCAGCGGCTTCCGCCTCGCCCTGCCCCGCCTGCCGGCGCCGCTCCATGTTGCCTGGGGCCTATTTGCCGCCAAAGGCGTCGGCCTGGCGGAAAAACTACGCACCGCCTGGTGGATGGAAGGCATCAAGGCCCTGCGCTTTCAATTGGATGCCGACGTTACGGTCAGCCAGTGGCTCGACGCCGCCGGCCAGACCGGCCGCTTGCGTCGGCATCTCTGGGAGCCGCTCTGCCTGGCTGCGCTCAACACCCCGGCCCATCTCGCCTCGGCACAGCGCTTCGCCTACGTGCTGCGCGACAGCCTCGGCAGTCCGCGTCGCGCCGACACCGACCTGCTGATACCCAAGGTCGATTTCGGCCAGTTGCTGCCGGAACCCGCCCTCGCCTGGCTGGCGGCACACGGCGCCGACATACGCCTCGGCCGACGGGTTGAAACGCTGCAGCCGACACCGTCCGGCGTCGACATCGATGACGAGCCGTTCGATGCCGCGATCATCGCCACCGCGCCACAACACACCACACGACTCTGGCCGGACATGTCGGCACGCTACGACTTCGAACCGATTGCCACCGTATACCTGCAGTTCGATCGGCACACCCGGCTCGACTTTCCCCTGCTCAACCTCGATGGCCCATTCGGCCAATGGGTCGTGGATCGTGGCGACGGACTGCTTGCCTGCGTCCTCAGCGGGCATGGCGACTGGGAGCATCTCGACGACGCCGGGCTGGCCACCGCCCTGCAGCGCGAACTCCAACTCGATGGCCAAGCCACCTGGTACAAGGTTATCCGCGAGAAGCGCGCCACCTTCTCCTGCCGGCCGGGCATTCACCGGCCCGGCGAAATCACCGCCCATCGACAGGTCATGCTGGCCGGCGACTACACCTTTGCCGAATACCCGTCGACGCTGGAAGGCGCCGTACGCAGCGGCTTGCGGGCGGCACGCCAGTTGATCGGCCAGTCGCCCGCTGCCAGTTGGTGAAACCCCCTATAGCGCGCAGCTCGAACGCAGTTTAGTGTCACACCAAAAACGAGGGAGAGAAAATGATGAACATCCGCCACCTGGCGCTCGGTTTGCTCGGCGCCCTTAGCCTCGGCGCAGCCAGTGCCGAACCGATCCGTATCGCAGTGACCGGGCCGTTTACCGGCCCATCGGCGCCGATGGGCCTGTCGATGCTCTCCGGAGTCCGCATTGCGGTAGAAGAAATCAATCTTGGCGGGGGCATTTTCGGGCGTCGCATCGAACTCGTCGAGCGCGACGACAAGGCCGACCCGGAAACCGGGAAAAAGGTCGTTCAGGAAGTCATCGCCAAGGACAAAGTGGTAGCCGGCCTCGGCTTCGTCAATACCGGCGTCGCCCTGGCTGCCCAACGCCTCTACCAGGCAGCCCACATCCCGGTCATCAACAACGTCGCCACCGGCGCCCATATTGTCGACCAGTTCAAAGCCCCGGATTTTCCTGAAAGCTACCTGTTCCGCAACTCGGCCAGCGACACCATCCAGTCGGCCATGATCGTTCGCGAAGCCAGCGAACGCCGTCATTTCAGCAAGCTGGCGATCTTCCACGACACCACCGCCTACGGCGAGCAGGGGCGCGAACAATTGCTGGAGCAATTGGCTCAGCGCAACTTGAAGCCCGTCGCCATCGAAGGCTTCAAGCTGGGTTCTGCCGATCTGTCGGCGGCACTGAAGCGTTCCAAGGATGCCGGCGCCGAGGCGATCCA
>DAIMCQ010000379.1:0-3557 GCA_036726285.1 Azonexus sp. | reverse complement strand
CGGCCGCCCGGGACCACACCGGGCGGCCGCTTCAGGCCGCCAGCACCCGACGCAGGCCGCGCATCAGGGTACCGATGGCCGGCAGTTTCATGTACAACTCCTCGGCCGTATCCCAGTAATCGCGGTGGTAATTGACCCGGCCATCGGCCGCGAAGCGCAGATGCGAGACACCGCGCATGACCTGGGTCTCGCCCTTGCCCCACAGGCGCACCCGGAACGAGAACTCCCAGACCAGCATGGCGCCCTGGGCATCGACCACCTTGTCGGTGACGACGAAGCGCGGCTCGGCAACCTGCCCGAACATGTGGCTGAAAATCCGCTGGATCCCGGCAATGCCCCGCACCTCGTTGAAGGGATCCTTGAAGTAGGCGACCTCGGTATAAAACTGGGGAAAGCGGGCAATGCTTTCCGGTGTGAACTCGTTATAGAAACGGATCAGTTCGTCCAAAGTCATCTCAAGCTCCGGTCAGGCGACGAATCAGCGGGAAATACCAGGCGTAGGGCAGCACGGCGAGCCCTTTCATCAGCCGGGTGAAACGCTTGGGAAAATGAATCTCGAAACGCCCCGCCGCGAAGCCGTCGACCATGGCCAGGGCGGCCTGCTCCGGTGTTTGCAGCGCCGGCATGGCGAAATCGTTCTGCGCCGTCAGCGGCGTTGCGACAAAGCCGGGATTGACCAGCCAGACACCAATGCCACGCGGCAGCAGATCAAGGTGCAGGCATTCGGCGAAATGGATCAACGCCGCCTTGCCCGGCCCGTAGCACAAGGCCTTGGGCAGGCCGCGATAGCCCGCCACGCTGGCCACGAACGCAATGCCGCCGCCTGCCTGGAGATCGGGCAGGACGGTCGCCGCCAGGCGCATGGCACCGTTGAAATTGACCGCCACCACCCGCTCGGCCTCTTGCAGGTCGAAACTGTCGGCGCGCATCGGCACGTAATCGCCGGCCAGATAAACCACCAGGTCGACACCACCCCAGGCCGAGATCAGCGCCTTGCGGGAGCCGGCCAGGGCGGCGCTGTCGGTGGCATCGCAAGGCAACAGCAAGGCATCGGCCAAATCCAGCGCCTTCAACTTTTCGACGCTGCGCCCGGAGAGCGCCAGCCAGGCGCCGCGGCGCCCCAGCTCACGCGCCAGGGCGGCGCCGATGCCGGTCGAGGCACCGATCAGCCAGACCCGCTTGCCGCCCCAGACGGTGATCTTCGGATTCATGGCTTGCTGAAGCTCAAGGTCACTTCACCCAGCCGGAAACCCCACTTCGACATGTAGGAGCGATTCAGCATCACCTTGTCGTCGATCAGGAACATCCAGTCGTCGAAATCGACGTTGTAGACCTTGCCATCGACCGGCAGCGCCAGCACGTAGCGCCAGCGCAAGGCATTGCCGGCAACCTCGCCGATCGCCTCGCCGACGACATCGTCGGCGGTGCCGCGGAAACTGCCATCAGGCTGTTTTTTCAGTGTCCACACCCGACGCGAGGTCGAACCGTCGGACCATTTGAACTGCTCGTCGAGTACACCGGTATCGCCCTCCCAACGAGCATCGATGACGACGTGGAAACGTTTCTGGACCTCGCCGGAACGGCCCTGGAACATGCCCCAGGCGTCGAGCCGGCCGTTCAGGTAGCTTGGCAGATCGAGCGCCGGTTGCTCGGCCCGGTACTGTTCGACACCGGTCGAGGCACAGGCGGTCAGGCCGAGGGAAAACAAGGCAGCAGCAAGCAGTTTCATCATCGAATCTCCAGAGAATGGCGCCAGCGCCAGAGCAGCCACCCGGCCAGCGCCTTGAAGGCGAGCGGCAGCAAGGCATAGGCAAAGGACAGCGCCGACAGGCCCTGCGTGCTGCCCGGCACATAGCCGAGCGTCGCCAGCAGGGGCAGCGACAAACCGGCGGCGAGCGCCAGATTGAGTTTGGCAACGAAATTCCACACCCCGAAGCAGGCCCCGGCCTGCCCCTGGCGTTCGCCCAGATCGGCGGCGAGCGCCGCCGGCAAGGCGAGATCGGCCCCCAGCGCCAGGCCGGAGGCGACGCAGATCAGCGCAAACGGCCAGAGATCGCCGCTGCCCAGCAGGCTGGCCCCGGCAAACGCCAGCATCGCAAGCAGCATGGCCGCCAGCCAGGCGGCGACCCGGCCGTAGCGCGCCGCCAGGGCGACCCAGACCGGCAGCGAGGCCGCCCCGGCGACAAAATACAGCGCCAGCAAGGCGCCACTGGCCGATGGCCTTTGCAACACATCGGCAACGAAAAACAGGAACAGCGTCGCCGGCAAGGCCGCGGCAATGCCATTGGCGACAAAGACCAGCAATAGACGGCGAAACAGCGGGTCGGCCAGCACTCGACGCAAACTCGGCCACAGCGCTTCGGTCGATGCCGGCAAGGCCGGCCCGGCCCCGACCCGGGCGAAAGTCGTCGCCGCGGCCAGCAGCAGCAAAGGCGGCAGGATCCAGCTCAAGCGGGCGATGCCTTCGCTCAGCGAAGGCGCCAGCCAGGTCGGCAAGGCCGCCGCCAGCACCACGCCGAGCAGCCCGAAGCCTTCGCGCGCCGCCGTCAGCCGGGTACGCAACGCGGCATCGCCACCGATATCCGCCCCCCAGGCCTGATAGGCCACGGTGGCAGCGGAAAAGCCGAGGTAGGTCAGCGCCAGCGAAGCGAGCAACCACCACCCGGCTGCCCCGGCCGGCGGGTTGAGCAAGGCGACGAAACCCAGGCCGAAGGGCAGCAGCGCCAGCGCCAGCATGCGGCGCCGCGGCACCCGGTCAGCCAGCCAGCCGAGCCAGGGATCGACACCGGCATCGAGCAAACGCGCCCCGAGCAGAATCATGCCCAGCAGGCTCAACTGCATGCCCGCCGTCTCGGCATAAAAGCGCGGTACATGCACATAGATCGGCAAGGCGGCAAAGGCCAGCGGCAGGCCGAGCAAGCCATAGGCGAGGACGCGGCCGGTGGTCATGGCCGCTGCCCATCGGCGAATGACGCCAAGCCGAAGGAAGCCACTGTCCGGTCCACAACATGCAGTTTGCCCTTCGTCCCAACGCCCGCTTTCGCGCCTGACGCGCGCCTTACTTTTTCTTGCTTCGCCAAGAAAAAGTAAGCAAAAAGAAGGCGACCCGAGGGCGGCGCCGGGCGGAGCCCGGTGCCCTGCGCGATTCGGCAGGAGCGGGGGCTGCGCAACTCGGGCCCCTGGCCCTCAGACAGTGCTCGCCCTTTCTCCGCCCCTGCCTGCATTGCTCGGCGCCTTCCACGGGAAATGGGCTCTGTCCCCATGCCTACACAATCTCGCCGCGACGACACGATCAAACCGAGCACCGCCGTCATCAAACAAGCTTTTCCAGTTGAAAACAGGAAGCAGGCTCGACGACTGGCAAGCGGTTCAAACCGAGCCCCCCTTACCCCCTTGAGAGGCGCCGAGCAACGCAGCCCGGCGCGGGAAGAGGGCGAGCACTGTTTGAGGGCGCAGCCCGAGTTGCGCAGCCCCCGCGCCGGGTGAGTCGCGCAGGGCACCGGGCAACGCCCGGCGCCGACCCAGGGGTCGCCTTTTCTTTGGCTACTTTCTTTTGG
>DAIMCQ010000378.1:0-3604 GCA_036726285.1 Azonexus sp. | reverse complement strand
ATCTACGGCGCGGGCGTACAGTGGAATCCGACGGAACGGACCAAACTCGTCGGCAACTGGGAGCACCGGTTCTTCGGCTCGTCCTATCTGTTCACGTTCGATCATCGCACGCCGCTCTCTGCCATCAGCGCATCGGCGAATTGTCGGACTTCAGCCGTCGCCCCTTTCAGAATGACGGTTTCCAGACAATTGTCGTGATCGAGATGGCTGTGCATCGCCGCCACGGTCAGGTCGTGGTGGTCGTGCTGAAGGCCGGTGATGCGCTCGGCCAGTTCGCGTTCATGGTGGTTGTAGATATAGGACAGATTGGCGACGCAATAGCCGGAAGGCGGGTCGCGCTGGCGGTCACCCTCGATGGCGCCGCGAATCAGGTCGCGCACCGCTTCCGAACGGTTGCGGTAACCGCGGGCCGCGATCAGTTGGTCGAACTGGCTGGCCAGCGACTCGTCCAGCGAAATGGTAAAACGCTCCATCGGTCAGGCTCCTCCACAACAATGTCGCCATTCTATCGGCCGCGCCGGCCGGATGAAGCAAAAAAACTGGAACGGGAAATGCTTGGAAGAAAGCGCAACACGGCATCCCAATATGTGCATCCCGGCCCCGCATAAGGGGTCATGCAGCTCAGGAGGAAGTCATCATGGCACACAGCGAAATTCGTCTCTCGGTCGCTGAAGAGCGCACCATCTACGACGTGGGCGCCATCGAACGCGCCATGGAAGAAGCCGCCGGCAATCGCAACGAAGCGCTGGCCAGTCTCTACGACAAGATGAAGCAGCGTGGCGGCGGCCGCTTCCTGGTCCGCCCGACCGGCGCCGACATGATCGACGACCTCTACGACAGCTGCCCAAATTTCAGCGACGTCATCGACGACCTGCGCAAGTACGTCGCGCTCTCGGTAGCCGGCAACGAGCCGATGAGCTTCACGCCCATCCTGCTGCTCGGCGAGCCGGGTATCGGCAAGACCCATTTCGCCCGCGAACTGGCTACCCGGCTGGGTACCGGCCACGAATTCATCTCGATGAGTTCGTTGACTGCCGGCTGGGTGCTGTCAGGCGCCTCGTCGCAGTGGAACAACGCCAAGCCGGGCAAGGTGGCGCACACTTTGGTGCATGGCGACTTCGCCAACCCCATCGTGGTGCTCGACGAGATCGACAAGGCCGGCGGCGACAGCCGCTACGACCCGATGGGCGCGCTGTACAGCCTGCTCGAACACGACACTGCCCGTGCCTTCAAGGACGAATTCATCGATATCGACATCGATGCCTCGCACATCCTGTGGGTGACGACGGCCAACGACGAACGCTCGATTCCCGAACCCATCCTCAACCGGATGAATGTCTACGAAATCCCCCGTCCCGACCACGATGCGGCGATCAGCATTGCCGCCGCGCTGTATCGCGAGATCGTCGCACAGCACGACTGGGGCTTCCCGCCGGAAGCCGAGGACAGCGTGCTCGAACGCCTCGGCGCGCTACCGCCGCGCGACATGCGCAAGCGCCTGCTCGCCGCTTTTGGCACCGCCAAGCTGGAAGGCCGCAACTGGCTGGAAGGACGGGATTTCGAACAGGCCCGCATGGGGCGCAGCCGCAAGATCGGCTTCTGAACTTCCGGCCCCCGCCCCGTTACGCCGGTCAAGCCGGTGCAGCGGGGTGCCACTGGATGACTTGCTCGGCCGCCGCCGGCGAATGCAGCAGGTCGGCCAGGGTGTAACGATCGAGTACGGCAAACATGGCCGCCAGGGCCGCATCGAGAATGGGGGGCAGCCCGCAACTCGACTGGATTTGGCAATGCGCCCCGGTCGAAAAGCACTCGACCAACGCCCAATCGTTCTCGGTCTGGCGGATTACCTCGCCCAGGCCGATCGCCGTCGCCGGCCGTCCGAGGCGCATGCCGCCATTCTTGCCGCGCACCGTCTCGACATAGCCGAGACGGCCAAGCAAATGCACCACCTTCATCAGGTGATTCTGTGAAATGCCATACACCGTGGCGATCTCGGCAATCGTCGCCAGACGGTCCTGCTGCCCGCCGAGATAGATCAGCACGCGCAGGCTGTAATCGGAAAATGAGCTGAGTCGCATTGCATCCCCCCGACCTTAATCCTGGCCGGATTTGATTGTTGTTATAAACATGTATAAATTATACATGTTATAAAGATCTGTCCAGATTCGGCCAATACCCTACTCCTCGCAAAGTCTCATGGCAAAGCTCGCTCCAGAAAAACGCATCATCGAAATCAAACCGGTTGCCGACCCCAACGCCAAGGTTTATCCCCGCGCCATCAAGGGGCGCTTCCAGAACTGGCGGGTGATCATGGTCTGGCTGACCCAGATCGTTTTCTACGGCCTCTGCTGGTTGCCGTGGAATGGCCGTCAGGCGGTGCTGTTCGATCTCGACCTGCGCCGCTTCTATTTCTTCGACTTCGTGCTCTGGCCGCAGGACACCATTTACCTGACCCTGTTGTTGCTGCTCTCGGCCCTCGCCCTCTTCCTGTTCACCGCCGTTGCCGGCCGCCTGTGGTGCGGCTATGCCTGCCCACAGACGGTCTATACGGAGATTTTCCTGTGGGTGGAAAAGCTGATCGAAGGCGACCGCCCGGCCCGCATCAAGCTCGATGCCGCCCCCGCCTCGGCCCGCAAGCTTGGCAAGAAGACCCTGAAGCACGCTATCTGGCTGCTCATCGCGCTATGGACCGGCCTGACCTTCGTCGGCTATTTCACGCCAATTCGCGACTTGCTCGCCGGCATCGGCCTGGGCAGCACCGGCGCCTGGGAAATTTTCTGGGTCCTGTTCTACGGCTTCGCCACCTACGGCATGGCGGGCTTCCTGCGCGAGCACATGTGCAAGTACATCTGCCCCTACGCGCAATTCCAGTTCGTGATGTTCGACCCGGATACGCTGATCGTTGCCTACGACGCCGAGCGCGGCAACCCGCGCGGCAGCCGGCCGAAGAAGGCAGACCCGAAACAGCTCGGCCTCGGCGATTGCGTCGATTGCGGCATCTGCGTCCAGGTCTGCCCGACCGGCATCGACATCCGCGATGGCCTGCAACTCGAATGCATCGGCTGCGCCGCCTGCATCGATGCCTGCGACCAGGTGATGGACAAGGTCGGCTACAGCCGCGGCCTGATCCGCTATTCGACCGAGAATGCGGTGCAGATGCATTACTCGCGCCGCGAGATTTTCCGCCGCGCCTTCCGGCCGCGCACCCTGCTTTATCTGGTCGCCTTCCTCGCCCTGAGCAGCGCCATCGCCTGGTCGCTGGCCACCAAGGCACCGCTCAAGCTGGCCATCCAGAAGGACCGGGCCGTGCTCTACCGCGAAGCCGACGACGGCGGCATCGAAAATACCTTCCAGATCCAGCTCACCAACGCCAGCGAGCAGGCACGCCAGTTCCGCATCGTCGCCAGCGGCATCGACGGCATCCGGATCAAGGGCGGCGAGCAAGTGGATGTACCGGCCGCCGCCCTGCGCGACATCACGCTCGAAGTCAGCGTGCCGGCCGGCAGTCTGGTCAGTGGCCCGCACCCGATCGTCTTTACGGTGAGCGATGCCGAACACCCCGATACGCACGTCGAGGGCAAAGCCAGCTTCTGGATGCCGTAAA
>DAIMCQ010000377.1:0-3611 GCA_036726285.1 Azonexus sp. | reverse complement strand
TCTATGCCGCGATCTGGGTCAAGGGAACGGTCCGTGCCATGTGGTACGGCACGGTGACCCGCGCCTGGGCCAAGCAGCACCATCGCGGCTGGTATCGCCAGGTCACCGGCAAGTAAGCGCATTGCTTGTCTGAATGGGGGCGTGGCGGCATGTGGTTGCCGCGCTCCCGGTTTTCCACGTTGTCACGGAATCCCGTCATGAGTACTTCTTCCCAGGAATACCGTTCGCTTGCATTGGACGACGACCCGCTGCCGGCAGCGAGTTCGCTGCACCGGGTGCTGCGCCTGCAGCGCGGCACATTCGCCGAGGCCGACGACGAAGTGATCGAAGAGGTGCCGGTCGCCCTGGTCTATAACGGCATTTCGCATGCCGTGATGCTCGCTTCGCCGAGCGATCTGGAAGACTTTGCCGTCGGTTTCAGCCTGAGCGAGGGCATCGTTGCCCAGCGCCGCGAAATCTACGATCTCGAATTGAAAAACACCTGCGATGGCATCGCCATCGAAATGGACATCGCGCCGGCCCGTTTTGCCGCCCTCAAGGAGCGTCGGCGCAATCTGGCCGGACGTACCGGTTGCGGCCTGTGCGGCGTGGACAGCCTGGCCAATCTGACCCGCATGCCCGCTGCGCCGCTAGCGACGCCGACCTGGCAGCTGTCGCCGGCGGCGATTGCCGAAGGTTTGCGTCAGTTGCCGCATTGGCAGGCCCTGCGCGAGCAGACCGGGGCGGCTCATGGCGCTGCCTGGGCCGATCTGGACGGCAATATCCAGTTCCTGCGCGAAGATGTCGGCCGCCACAACGCGCTCGACAAGCTGGTCGGCGCCTTGGCCCGCCAGGCCACCGCGACAGCCAGCGGCTTTGCGCTGGTGACCAGCCGCGCCTCCTACGAAATGGTGCAGAAAGCCGCCAGTGCCGGCATTTCCGCACTGGTCGCCGTTTCCGCGCCGACCGGCCTGGCGATTCGTCAGGCCGAAGCCGCCGGCATCCTGCTGGTCGGCTTCGCCCGTGCCCAGCAACTGGTCGCCTACAGCGGCATTGACCGTCTGGCGCAGCGCGATCTGGCCCCGGCCGGACCGCGTTCCCTGATGTAAACCCTTTTCGAAGCGAAACCGCCGCCATGAGTTTTGACCACGCCTTTGTTCCTACTTCCGTTTCTCCATCCCTGCTGCTGACGCCGGCAGCCGATCTCTTTGCCGTCCGGGCGGCACGACTGCGCCACCTTGCCGGCGGCCACAGCCTGGCCCCGTGGCTGAACTGGCTGGCCGGACTGTGCGATGCCCAGCAGCAGCAACTGGCCGCCCTGCCCGAGTTGGGGGTGTCGATGGGCGATGTCGAGGCGGGGCAACGCGGCTTGCGGGTGGACCATCCCGTTCTGAGTCGTACCTGGCCGACGGTTTACGCCGGCTTGCGGGCGAGCCTGGCGGGGCTGCCGGGCAACCCGACGCTGCCGGAATTGTCGCCGTCAGCTTTGCAGGCCAGCGCGACGCAGGTATTCGGCATGGCGGCCGGGCATGCGCCCTTGGGCGAACCTAGCCTGGCCGACTTTCTGGTCGCGGCCGCCTTGCAGGTGACGTGGACCGCTGCGGCTCGGCAACTGGCCTTGGCCGAGGCCGATGTTCACGGCGACGATGGCTTTTGTCCGTGCTGCGGCAGCGCGCCGGTCGGTGCCATCGTCATGACCGGCCCGGGCAAGATGGGTTTGCGTTATCTCGAATGCAGCCTGTGCGCGACGCGCTGGAATGCGGTGCGGGCTCGCTGCACGATCTGCGCCGACGGTAGCCCGGTCAGCTATCTGGGTATCGAGGGGGGCAGCGAGGCGGTCAAGGCCGAATGCTGCGACCACTGTCACGGCTACATCAAGACTTTCTTCCAGGACAAGGATTCGCTGGTCGATCCGCAAGCCGACGATCTGGCGTCGCTGGCGCTGGATGTGCTGGTTGGCGAGCAGGGCTACGCCCGCGCCTGTCCGAATCTCTTCCTGGCCGAAGGCGAGGCCGCCTGAGCGGCACGCCGGCTGCGGCCGGCGCGATCCGGATCAGTTGCTGAGACGGGCCAGCTGGCGGTCGTGCCAGCCGGAGAGCAGGGCCAGGGCACTGCCGGCACCGATCAGGGCCATCAACATGTCTGACTGGGTATCCCAGGGGTCGCCCTGGGTGCCGAGGAATTCGTCGGCGCCCTGACCCATGGCCAGCGCCGCCGCCCATTCGATCAGCTCGTAGCTGGCGCTGATCGCCAGCGCGATGCAGGTGCAGACGAAGGAGACCATCCGGCGGCCATTCACGTAGCCGCCGCGGAGCAGGATTTCCCGCGCCACCAGAGCGGGGACGAAGCCCTGCATCAGGTGGCCGATCTTGTCATAGGGATTGCGTACCGTGCCCAGGACATCCTGCAGCCAGAAGCCGAGCGGGACGCGGGCGTAGCTGTAGGCGCCACCGCCGATCAGGACCAGCATGTGGGCGGCGATCAGCACGCTGAGCAGCACGGTCAGCGGGTAACGCTGACGGGTGGCGGCGAGCAGCGGCAGGGCGATCAGCACCGGGGCGACTTCCATCACCCAGGTCGCCCGGTCGAAGGGGGCGATGCCGGAAACGACCAGCGCGGCGATGACGATGCCGGCCAGTACGCTGTTGAGGTGGGCGCGAGCGGTCATCTCAGGCCTCGTTGCGGATCAGGTGGAGCAGTTCTTCGCCGTAATGCTCGATCTTGGCGCTGCCCATGCCGGTGATGCCGGCCAGCAGGCCGTGGCTGACCGGGCGGACTTCGGCCAGTTCGCGCAGGGTCTTGTCGTGCAGGATGACGTAGGCCGGCACGCCCTGCTCGCGCGCCGTGTCGCCGCGCCATTTGCGCAGCAACTGGAAGAGTGCGTCATCGGCCGGCGAGAGGTCGCTTTGCGGTGCGCTGCTTCTGCTGGCCGGAGCCGTCTTGCGGCGCACCGGCCGCCGCAATTCAACCTTGCGCTGGCCCTTGAGCACTTCGCGCGCGGCATCGGTCAATTGCAGGGCGCCGTGTTCGGCCATGTCGACATGCACCAGGCCGGCGGCAGCCAACTGGCGGAAGACGCTTTTCCAGGCGTGGTCGTCGAGGTCGTTGCCGACGCCGAAGGTCGGCAGCTTGTCGTGACCGTATTGCTGCATGCGCTCGTTCATCTTGCCGCGCAGCACGTCGGTCAGATGGGTGACGCCGAAGCGCATGCCGGTGCGGAAGATGGCGGAGAGCGCCTTTTGCGCCGCCTGCGTGCCATCCCACAGTTCCGGCGGGTCCTGGCAGACATCGCAGTTGCCGCAAGGCTGGCGTTCTTCGCCGAAATAATTGAGCAAGACCTGACGCCGGCAACGCGGCGCTTCGCAGTAGGCGAGCAGGGCGGTCAGGCGTTGCGATTCGAGGATCTTCTGGCCCTCGCCGGCGCCGGATTCGGCAATCCGGGCGTGCTGCAGCGCGACGTCCTGCATGCCGTAGGTCATCCAGGCTTCGGCCGCCTCGCCATCACGGCCGGCGCGGCCGGTTTCCTGGTAATAGGCCTCGATGCTTTTCGGCAGGTCGAGGTGGGCGACGAAACGCACGTCGGGCTTGTCGATACCCATGCCGAAGGCGATGGTGGCGCACATGATCAGGCC
>DAIMCQ010000376.1:0-3612 GCA_036726285.1 Azonexus sp. | reverse complement strand
CGTGATCTGGAAAGCCGGACTGACGATCGGCAGGGAGATCTGCGGGTAGAACACGAAGCGCTCGCCATCGACCTTGTCCGGATGCGTAAAGCGCGAATACTGGCTGATCAGGGTCAGGTCGGTCGCCAGGATGTTCGGCTTGAAGCCGATGATATTGAGCTGCGGTTCAAGGAAGTACGGCCGCGCAATCGGATTGGCCGGATCCGGCTGCAGGGTTTGATAACGCAGGGTCTGCAAACTGGTCTGCAGCCACGGCGCCGGCGAATAAGACAGCACCAGTTGCTTGGGCAACTGCGTCTGGGAAGTCTGCATCAGGCGGGACGACATGTCCGTCCAGTATTTGTCGTCGGAAACGCCGTTCCAGTTAACTTGCGCCGCAAACCCCTGCCCGAGCAGATGCTGGTGCTGGAAGGTGTAGGCGTAGCGCCGACGATTTTCGATTTCGTCGTTCGGCAGGTATTCGACCCGGTTCACACCCCGGTAGTTGTAGTCGAGATACTGCGCCTCCATCCCCAACTGGACGCCACGCTTGGCCATGAAGCGGGGGTAGAAGGTGGCTTCGTAATTCGGTGCGATTGCCCAGTAATAGGGCGCCACGATATCCAGGCCATTGGTCGTGGACATCGTGTAATAGGGGTTCAGAAAACCGGAACGACGCTGGTGATTGAGGGCGAACGAAGCTACCGGCGTGTAAAAAATCGGCACATCCTTGAAATAGAGCGTCGAACTTTTGCTCTCCCCAACCTCGTGATCGTAATCGAGGTGCATCGAGGCCGAATCGAGATACCACTCCATCTCCCCCGGCTTGCAGGTCGAATAAGTGGCATTGGTCAGATTGATCTGGTTCTCGCCCTCGAAGTCAGCCCGCTCGGCATGCCCGGTGGCGACCGACGGACGGCGGGTCGGTGCGACAGTCGGCAGGCCGTAGCCGTTCGGCACATTCAGCATCATCGGCGCGCTGGTCGAATTGGCGCTGCTCGAAGCCACCGTCACGACGGTCTGCTGCTGACGGTAAAACTTGCTCTGCACTTCCTTGACGATATGGAAATCGGCCTTCTCGGCATAGCCGATCTGCTCCGACAACTTCATTCGCAGATGCGGCGTCTCGATCTCGGCCCCTTCCTGCAACAGACGGACATTGCCGGTGGCATCGACTTCATCGTCGAGCGGCCAATGGAGCAGATGATCGGCGTAAAGCAGGCTGCCTTTTTTGCGCAACTCGACATTGCCCTCGGCCTCCGTCACCTCGTCGGTACGCCCCTCCAGCGCATCGGCGATGATGAACAGCGGATAGGCCTCTTCCGGCTTGTTCTCGACCACCGGCGAAACATCCGGATCGAGCACGATCGGCGGCACCTCGACGGTCTTCTTGCGAGCCATCACGTTGAACTTGCGCTCGGTGCGCAGTCGAACGGGCAGGTCATTGGCTGCCAGCAGCAACGGCTCGCCTGCCTCGACCGACGGCACCCCGCTACCGGCAGGCAAGGCCAGTCTTTCTACGTCAGTCGCGGCGTGACTGGTCTGCGTGCCGACAAAAAGGCAGCAGACAACTACAGCGAGCGGGCGGCGGGCGAAACCGGTCATTGGCAGAATCAGTTGAGGGGCGACACCGGAACGGCCGGAACCCGAGTGTTAAAATCGCGCCATTTTACAACGAACCCACTCCCATCAGATGTCGCGCGATCAACTTGTTACAGACTGGGTTGCCAGTCGCTTTCCCGGCCAATCCGTCCAGATCACCCCGGCCTCGGCCGATGCCAGCTTCCGTCGCTACTTTCGGTTGAGCTGGCCGGATGGCAGCACGCGCATCCTGATGGACGCACCACCGGAAAAAGAGGACTGCACCCCCTTCATCCACGTCGCCGGCCTGCTGGCCAAGGCCGACCTCGCCGCACCGCGCGTCCTCGACAAGGATCTCGACAACGGTTTCCTGGTCCTCACCGACCTCGGTCGCATCGGCTATCTCGACGCCCTCAACGCCGACCTCGACATGGCCGACCAGCTGATGCGCCCGGTCCTCGACACCCTGATCAAATGGCAACAGGCCTCGACTGCCGCCACCCTGCCGCCCTACGACGCCACGCTGCTGCGCCGCGAACTCGACCTGTTCCCGGAATGGTTCGTCGGCCGCCACCTCGGCGTCGAGCTGAGCGACGAGCAAAAAATCATGCTCGACCGTACCTTCAAATACCTGATCAACAGTGCGCTGGCCCAGCCCAAGGTATTCACCCACCGCGACTTCATGCCGCGCAACCTGATGGTGGTCGAGAGCGAAGCTCGCCTGACGCCGGGCATCATCGACTTCCAGGACGCGGTTTGCGGCCCGATCACCTACGACGTCGTCTCGCTGTTCCGCGACGCCTTCATCTCCTGGGAAGAAGAACAGGAAATCGACTGGGTCGTCCGCTACTGGGAAAAGGCCCGTGCCGCCGGCCTGCCGGTGCGCGCCGATTTTGGCGAATTCTGGCGCGACTACGAACTGATGGGCCTGCAACGCCACCTCAAAGTGCTGGGCATCTTCTGCCGCCTGAAATACCGCGACGGCAAGGAGAAATACAGCGAAGACCTGCCGCGCTTCATGAACTACGCCCGCAAGACCGCCGCCCGCTACATCCCGCTCAAGCCCCTGCTCAACCTGCTCGACACGCTGGAAGGCAATACCGAGCAGATCGGCTACCGGCGCTGAGCCCGGCCCGATGAAAGCCTTCATCCTGGCCGCCGGCCGCGGCGAACGCATGCGGCCGCTCACCGATCACACCCCCAAGCCGCTGCTCCCGGCTGGCGGCAAGCCGCTCATCGTCTGGCACCTGGAAAGACTGGCCGCAGCAGGCTTTCGCGACATCGTGATCAACCACGCCCACCTTGGTGAGCAGATCGTCGCCACCCTGGGCGACGGGGCGCAATGGGGCCTCGCCATCCAGTACTCGGCCGAACCGCCGGGCGCACTGGAAACCGCCGGCGGCATCGCCACCGCCCTGCCCCTGCTCGGCGAAGAGGCCTTCCTGGTGGTCAATGGCGACGTCTATTGCGACTGGGACTTCAAGCGCGCCCGCCAACTCCGCGGCAAGACCGCCCATCTGGTGATGGTGGCCAACCCGGCACACCATCAGGGCGGCGACTTCAGCCTGGACGGCGAACGGGTCGTCACCGCCCACGGTGAGCAAACGCTTACCTACGCCGGAATCGGCGTTTTTTCGCCATCCTTCTTTGCCGAAGTGCCCCCGCACAGCATCATGAAACTGCGCCCCCTGCTCGATGCCGCCATCGCTGCCGGCACGCTCAGCGGGGAACGCTTCGCCGGCCGTTGGGTCGATGTAGGAACACCGCAACGTCTTGCGGAACTGGACCAGGAACTGAGAAACGCATGAGCCACGCTCCCTTCATCGCCCGCCGCAAGCGCCTGCTGCAAACCATCGGCGACGGCGTCGCCATCGTGCCGACCGCCCCGGAAGTCGTCCGCAACCGCGACGCGCACCACCTCTACCGCTTCGACAGCTACTTCTGGTACCTGACCGGCTTCCCGGAGCCCGAGGCCGTCGTCGTGCTGGTTGGCGGCAAGAAGCCCAAATCCATCCTGTTCTGCCGCGAAAAACACGAAGAACGGGAGATCTG
>DAIMCQ010000375.1:0-3621 GCA_036726285.1 Azonexus sp. | reverse complement strand
AACTTCATGCAGAAAGCCGGCGCCTTCCGGCTGGCGGCCGAACTCGGCCTGATCATCGTCGCCCCCGACACCAGCCCACGCGGCGCCGAGGTGCCGGGCAACCCGGATGGCGGCTGGGATTTCGGCCACGGTGCCGGCTTTTACCTGAACGCGACGCAAGCCCCGTGGGCGACGCACTACCGCATGCACGACTACGTGGTGCAGGAGCTACCGGCCCTGATCGAAGCCAATTTCGCCGTCGGCGAGCGGCGCGGCATTTTCGGCCATTCGATGGGCGGCCACGGCGCGCTGGTCTGCGCCCTGCGCAATCCGGGCCGCTACCAGTCCCTGTCGGCTTTCGCGCCGATCTGCAATCCGGCGGCCGTGCCCTGGGGCGAAAAAGCCTTCTCGCGTTACCTGGGCGAAGACCGGGCGCTGTGGCGCGAGTGGGATGCCAGCCAGTTGCTGGCCACGGCCGGCGAAAAGCTGCCGATCCTGATCGACCAGGGCGACCGCGACCAGTTTCTCGCCGTCCAGCTCAAGCCCGAGGCGCTGCAAGCCGCCGCCAGCGCCGCCGGCCATCCGCTGACGCTGCGCCAGCAGGCCGGTTACGACCACAGCTATTTCTTCATCGCCAGCTTCATCGACGATCACCTGCGCCACCACGCTGCGGCGCTGAAGTAAGCTCAAGCACGAGGCCCCCGGGGGGGCGGCACACGCCGCATGCCCCGGGCGGAACCTGTCGGGCGTTGCAAATATCACGCTAAAAAGCAGCGTCCTGCAGTTAGGATAGGCAAAAAAAATTATCCCGGCCCTACCCCGACGGAGCCCCAACACGATGAACTCAAGCCGAAGACGCCCCTGGCTGATTCGCATGCACCATCGCATGCGAAGTATTTCGTTTGCCATGATGTTCGTGGCGACCGCCCTGAATATCACCAACCAAGACTACGGCCCACTCGGCTGGGGCTTGCTGGTCGGGCTCTTCCTGCTCTACCCCCATCTGCAGTACTGCCGCGCCTGCTGGTCGGCCAATCCGGTACGAGCCGAAATGACCAACCTGCTGGTCGATTCGCTGCTCCTCGGGGTGTATATCGCCGGCGTCGGCTTCTCGCTCTGGCTGGCCTTTTCAGGCGCCATCGGCACCTTGAGCAACAATGCCGCCAACAAGGGCTGGCGCGGCGTTTTTCCGGCCCTGCTGGCGCTGGGCGGCGGCATGGCCGCTGGCGTGGCGATCTTCGGCCTGCATCTCACACCGCAAACCGAATGGCCGGCCACCTTGTTCTGCATTGCCGGCCTGACCGGCTACCTGATGGCGATGGGCAACATCGGCTTCGAGCGCAACCAGCAACTGCGCCAAACCCGCGAAACCCTGAAGCAGCGCGAATCCGACCTGCTGACCGCGAACCATGCCCTGCAGGAAAACATCCGGGAAATCGATCAACTGCAGGCGCAACTGATCGAGCAAGCCAACCGCGATCCGCTGACCAATCTCTACAACCGCCGCTACCTGGACAGCACGCTGGCCAGGGAACTGGCCCGCTGCAAGCGCGAGGGCCAGTCGCTGGCGCTGATCATGATCGACATCGACCACTTCAAGAAAATCAACGACACCTACGGCCACCAGGCCGGCGACGCGATGCTGATCCACCTTGCCTCGACACTGCACGACATGGCACGGGCGGCCGATATCACCTGCCGCTACGGCGGCGAGGAATTCCTGCTCTTGATGCCGACCATGGACCTGGAAACGGCCCACCGTCGGGCCGAAGAACTGCGCGTCGGCTTCGCCAGTGCGGTCGTCCCCTTTGCCAATTTTCGCCTGCAAACCACGCTGTCGATCGGCATCTCGGTTTACCCCGGCCACGGCACGACGCCGGACCTGCTGATCCAGGGGGCGGACCGGGCGATGTACCGGGCCAAGCACCGTGGGCGCAACCGCGTCGAAATCGACGATCTGGACGCGGCGCCGGCGTTTTCGCTCGCCGATTGAACGCCAGGCGGCGGATGCAATATCCCGCCATCCCCCACTACGCAATCTGACGTATTCACGGTAGGCGGCCGGCTCCTTAATCTGGCGCTGCACTGCAACAACGCAGTTTGACCAGATTACCCAAACCGAGGAGCTTCCATGAGCAATCGCCGCAACTTCATCAAGGCCACTGTCCTGGCCGCCGCGCTGTCTTCCATTGGCATGGCCGCCCATGCCGCCGACACCATCAAGGTTGGCGTGCTGCACTCCCTCTCCGGCACCATGGCCATTTCCGAGACCGCGCTCAAGGAAACCGTGCTGATGACCATCGAGGAAATCAACAAGGCCGGCGGCGTGCTGGGCAAGAAACTCGAACCGGTCGTCGTCGACCCGGCTTCCAACTGGCCGCTGTTCGCCGAAAAGGCCCGCCAGCTGCTGACCAAGGACAAGGTTGCCGTCACCTTCGGCTGCTGGACCTCGGTGTCGCGCAAGTCGGTGCTGCCGGTTTACAAGGAACTGAACGGCCTGCTCTTCTACCCGGTCCAGTACGAAGGTGAAGAGCTTGAGAAGAACGTCTTCTACACCGGCGCCGCGCCCAACCAGCAAGCCATCCCGGCCGTCGAATACCTGATGTCCAAGGATGGCGGCGAAGCCAAGCGCTTCGTGCTGCTCGGCACCGACTACGTCTATCCGCGTACCACCAACAAGATCCTGCGCGCTTTCCTGAAGTCCAAGGGCGTGGCTGACGCCGACATCATGGAAGACTACACGCCGTTCGGTCACAGCGATTACCAGACCATCATCGCCAAGATCAAGAAGTTCGCCTCCGAAGGCAAGAAGACGGCCGTCGTTTCCACCATCAACGGCGACTCCAACGTGCCCTTCTACAAGGAACTGGGCAATGCCGGCCTGAAGGCTACCGACGTGCCGGTTGTCGCCTTCTCGGTGGGTGAAGAAGAACTGCGCGGCGTCGATACCAAGCCGCTGGTCGGCCACCTGGCTGCCTGGAACTACTTCCAGTCCCTGAAGAACGCCGAGAACACCAAGTTCATCAAGATGTACAAGGACTGGGCGGCCAAGAAGAAGTTGCCGAACGCTGCCACCGTCGTCACCAACGACCCGATGGAAGCCACCTACATCGGCATCCACATGTGGGCACAGGCTGTCGAGAAGGCCAAGTCGACCGACACCGACAAGGTCATCGCCGCCATGGCCGGCCAGACCTTCAAGGCACCGTCCGGCTTCGTCGCCACCATGGACGAAAAGAACCACCACCTGCACAAGCCGGTGTTCATCGGCGAAGTGAAGGCCGACGGCCAGTTCAACGTCGTGTGGAAGACCCCCGGCCCGATCCAGGCCAAGCCGTGGAGCCCGTACATTCCGGGTAACGACAAGAAGAAAGACGAACCGGAGAAGAAGTAACGCTGTGTGAAGCAGGTGCCGGCAGCATGCGCTGCCGGCACCACTGTTTTCAGGGATGCCCCGGGCGGTGGACGACCGCCATCAACGTGTGAATCTCCAATGAACCGAAGCAATGGGTGGACGATATTGCTGGCCATGCTGTGGTTGCTGGGCATGGCGCCGGCGGCGCAGGCCCTTGACGCGGCCACGGTCAAGCAGCTGGCAGCGGAAGACAGCGACAACAAGCTCGCAGCGATCAACAAGCTGGT
>DAIMCQ010000374.1:0-3621 GCA_036726285.1 Azonexus sp. | reverse complement strand
CGCAGCGACTGGGCGGAGAAGCCGCCGAAAACGATGGAGTGCGTGGCACCGATACGGGCACAAGCTTGCATGGCGACGATGCCTTCGACAGTCATCGGCAAATAGATGACGACGCGATCGCCCTTCTTGACGCCCTTGGACTTGAGCAGGTTGGCCATCTTGCAGACCTTGACCAGCAGTTCCTTGTAGGTGACCTTGGTGACTTCGCCGTTATCGGCTTCGAAAATGATCGCGACCTTGTCGCCCAGACCGGCTTCGACCTGGCGATCCAGGCAGTTGTAGGAAACGTTCAGCTTGCCGTCGGCAAACCATTTGAAGAAGGGAGCATTGGACTCATCGAGAACCTGGGTGAAGGGTTGCTTCCAGGTGATCAGGTCGCGGGCGCGCTTGGCCCAGAAACCTTCGTAGTCGGCCTCAGCTTCCGCGCACAGCGCCTTGTAGGCGTCCATCCCGGAAACCGCCGCGTTCTTGACGATTTCGTCAGACGGATAAATTAGCTGCACGGACTCATTCGACATATTCTTCTCCTCTGCGGTACTTCGCATTTATGTTGAAACAACCGATCGGATCTCGGGTTTGCCCCGGGACAGGTAAAGCCGCGCAAGCTGGAGAACTCCTCTGCTTCTCCGCGCCAGCGTTGAGGCGGCATTAGACCTTGATAATCTTACAAAGGACTTACGAAATCACGCTGCGCCGCAGCATTTCGGCATATCCCGGAGCACTGCCAGCCCCGTGATAAACTCCTGCCTCCCACAACGCCCAGAACGACGATGCGTACCCCAATCAAGCACCTCGAATCCTTCATCTTTGCCAGCCGCTGGATCCAGGCACCGCTCTATCTCGGCCTGATCATCGCCCAGGTGGTTTATTGCTGGCTGTTCATGGTCGAACTGGGCCACCTGGTCCATAACGCTTTCGATGCCGCCAACTTCAGTGAAACCGAAGTCATGCTGGTCGTCCTCGGCCTGATCGACGTGGTGATGATCGCCAATCTGCTGGTCATGGTTATCGTCGGCGGCTACGAAACCTTCGTCTCCCGCCTCGACCTGGACGACCATCCCGACCAGCCGGAATGGCTGTCGCACGTCAATGCCGGCGTCCTCAAGATCAAGCTGTCGACGGCCATCATCGGCATTTCGTCGATCCACCTGCTGAAGAGCTTCATCAATGCCGCCAACCTGTCCGAACATACCTTGATGTGGCAGGTAATCATTCATGTCGTATTCCTTTTCTCCGCCCTGGCCATGGCCTTGGTCGACAAGACCATGACCCAGACCCTCGCCCTTCAACACCAGAAAAACCACTGACCCGGAGTTGTGCATGACCGCCATCAAACAGGAAGACCTGATCCAGTCCGTCGCCGATGCTTTCCAGTACATCAGCTACTACCACCCGCTGGACTACATCAAGGCACTCGGCGAAGCCTATGACCGCGAGGAAAGCCCCGCCGCCAAGGACGCCATCGCCCAGATCCTGACCAACTCCCGGATGTCGGCAGAAGGCCACCGCCCGATCTGCCAGGACACCGGCATCGGCATGGTCTTCATCAAGGTCGGCATGCACGTCACCTGGCCGGATGCGACGATGAGCATCCAGGAAATGATTAACGAAGGCGTTCGGCGCGCCTACGGCAACCCCGACAACCCGCTGCGCGCTTCGGTGCTGGCCGACCCGGCGGGTGCCCGCAAGAACACCAAGGACAACACGCCAGCCGTGGTGCACTTTGAAATCGTCGAAGGCCACCATGTCGAAGTCATCTGCGCGGCCAAGGGTGGCGGCTCGGAAGCCAAGTCCAAGTTCGCCATGCTCAACCCGTCCGACGATCTGGTCGATTGGGTCCTGAAGAAGATCCCGGAAATGGGTGCCGGCTGGTGTCCGCCCGGCATCATCGGCATCGGCATCGGCGGCACGCCGGAAAAAGCCATGCTGCTGGCCAAGGAATCGATCATGGCACCGGTCGACATCCACGAACTGAAGGCCAAGGCCGCCACCGGCGCCAAGCTGACCCGTCCAGAAGAACTGCGCCTCGAGCTGATGGAAAAGATCAATGCCCTCGGCGTCGGCGCCCAGGGCCTCGGCGGCCTGACCACGGTGCTTGACGTCAAGGTGCTGGACTACCCCTGCCACGCCGCCAACCTGCCGGTCGCGCTGGTCCCGAACTGTGCCGCAACCCGTCACTGCCATTTCCATCTCGATGGCTCCGGCCCGGCCAAGCTCGAACCGCCGAAGCTGGAAGACTGGCCGGCCGTCACCTGGACACCGGATCTCAAGGCGGCAACCCAGGTCAACCTCAATACGCTGACCAAGGAAGAAGTCGCCGCCTGGAAACCGGGCCAGAAACTGCTCCTCAACGGTAAGATGCTGACCGGCCGCGATGCCGCCCACAAGCGGATCGCCGACATGCTGGCCAAGGGCGAAAAACTGCCGGTCGATTTCACCAACCGCGTCATTTACTACGTCGGCCCGGTCGATCCGGTGCGTGACGAAGTCGTTGGCCCGGCCGGCCCGACCACCGGTACCCGCATGGACAAATTCACCCGCATGATGCTGGAACAGACCGGCCTGATCTCGATGATCGGTAAATCCGAGCGCGGCCCGGTTGCCATCGAGGCGATCAAGGACAACAAGTCGGCCTACCTGATGGCCGTCGGCGGCGCTGCCTACCTGGTGGCCAAGGCAATCAAGTCGGCCAAGGTCGTCGGCTTTGCCGACCTGGGTATGGAAGCGATCTATGAATTCGACGTCGAAAACATGCCGGTTACCGTAGCAGTCGACTCTTCCGGCACCAGTGTGCACAACACCGGCCCGAAGGAATGGCAGATCAAGATCGGCAAGATCCCTGTCTCCGCTTAAGCCTGAGCCAACCTGCCGTTAATATGCCGGCAACTCAGACCAGGTAAAATCGGTTTGACACGTGGCCGAACAATGACAATGCCTGTCATCAAGAGATGACAGGCATTGTTGTTTATGAAGTTAGCACAAGGAAAAACGGAAGCCGTCTTCGAGCAGGCTCAAGCACGTTTTTGGCAACGCCCTCCTCCTGCTCAGAGGCCTGAGGGGGCCGCGGCGAAATAGCCAGGGCGATGCCGGCCAAAAACGCCAACCAGGAGACCGGCATCCTGCCCAGCCCTGTCCCACGGCAGGCCGGAACAGTCGTTTCCATCACCACTACCACAGCCTAAAACAACTGCGCCTCGCAATGGTCGCGAGGCGCTTCTTTCGGGCCACTTCAGAAGACAGAGGGCTTTCGACGGCCAGAACTGCCGGCACGGTTGGTCAGGCCGAAGCTGCAGTCACCTCGTCCTTCGCACCCACTTCAGCTTTGAGTTGCTGCTCCATTTCATCCAGCGGCAGGCCGAAATGGTAGGTACGCTCCAGCTGTTGCAGCACTGGCATGACGCTCAGCCCCAGGCGCCCCAACTGCGCGGCCATCATGTCCGGTGAGATATCCGCCAGTAACATGATCAATTGATCCAGCACACGAGCAACATCCTGTTCAGTCACAACCGATTTGCTGAAATCGCGGCTGACCACCCGATTACCGCCTGCCTGCAAAGCCACCACCAAACGCTGCTCAGCCTTGAGCAACAAGGAGGCGGCCGATGACTCCGCGCCATCCTC
>DAIMCQ010000373.1:0-3675 GCA_036726285.1 Azonexus sp. | reverse complement strand
CTGGAGTGTCGAATCCTTCCCGAGCCGCGTAACCAGCAGGTGTACGATCTTTATGTTGGCGAAGTGCTTGCCGCCTGGGCCGATCCGGCGGTATTCAGCGAAGGGCGCTGGCATTTCCCGGACGACGCGCGGCGCAGTATTCACTACGTGGCCGGCGGCCAGTTCTTTTCGACCGGGGATGCCTTCGATGTGAAGGCCAATGATTGAGTCAGTCTGTCGAATATAATATTTTTGATAAATAAATCATTTGTATCATAATGGCGGTTGATCAATCGAGGACTGCACAATGTTCGCCCGCCTAGTCGCCATTTGCCTTGCCGCCCTGCTTGCCACTTCGCTATCGGCCCAGGAAGTTACCTACCGTTTTTCGCCGGTCAATCAATGGGATATCAATAAAACGGCGGCGTACTGGAATCCGATCATCCAGTACGTTTCCGAAAAGAGCGGCGTCAAGCTGCAACTGAAAATCGGCCGGACCTCAGCCGATACCACCAGCTATGTGCTGGCGCAGGAAGTCGAGTTCATCTTTTCAAATCACATGTTCAGTCCCGAACGCGAAGGCCTGGGCTGGAAGGTGTTCGGTCGCCGGAATACGCCGCATCTTCAAGGCCAGATTGCGGTGCCGGCCGATTCGCCGATCACGAAAATCGAGGATCTGAAGGACCAGGAAATCGCTTTCGCCGGACCGGAAGCCTTTATCGGCTACAAGGTGCCGTACGCCTATCTGCTGTCCAAGGGGGTTCCGGTCAAGGTGGTCTTTGGCGGCAACCAGAATGCGGCGATTGCCCAGATGTTCGCCGGCAAGGCCAAGGCGGTGGGCAGCAATTCGATGCTGATCGAGGGCTATGCCAATCGCGAAGGCAAGAAATTCCGCATCCTGTGGACCTCGGAGGGGTTTCACGATCTGGCGCTGATGGCCTCGTCCAAAGTGCCGGAGAAGGACTTCAAGGCCGTCGAGGCGGCTTTCCTGGCGATGCACAAGGAGGCTAAAGGCAAGGAGGTCCTGCACAAGGCCTCGCAGGAAGTTGGCTTGGGCGTCGATGCCTATTTCATCCCCGCCAGCGGTGTGGACTACGCGGCGTATCGCAAGTTTTACCAATCCGCGCCGGTCGCACTGCGCTGATCGATTGATTTGAATCCTTGCTGAAACTTTCCCGACTCCTGCCGCGCTCCCTGGTGGCGCGGATCTACACGCTGTACATGGTCGCCATGTTGCTGTTCGTGGTGTTCGGCCTGGGCTTGTTCTTCAAGTACCAGTTCGCGCAGGAACTGGAGTCGGCCCAGCAGTCGGCGACGATGCTGATCGAGGTGACGGCGCAGACGATTTCCGACAGTGCGGTGATTGGCGATTACGACACCATTCAGCGCACGCTGGACAAGTCGATCCTGGGTTCGCAGTTTGCGGCGGCCTCATTTATCGATCTGAGTCGAGGCGTGATCCGCAGCGAGAACCGGACGTCGCCGGCAGTGCCCGCGCCGGCCTGGTTGCGCGGGTTTCTGGCCGAGCAATTATTCGATGTCAATCGAGTGATCGGCGTCGGTGGGCGCGATTACGGCGTGCTGCGTCTCGAATTCGATGTCGAATCGATGGCAGGAGACCTGTGGCGCCTCTGTCGCAACGCCCTGTTGTTTACCGTGTTGGGCTTGTCGGTAGGCCTGGCGCTGATCTGGTTTCCGCTCAAACGCTGGTTGGGGGCGCTGGACCAGGCGCGTATCTTCGGCGCCGGGGCAAGCCGCCTGCAACCGTCCGATGCCAAGGCGTTCATTGCCGACTTGCCGCTTGAGTTTCGTCCGATGTTCGAAGTGCTGGAGCAGAACGCGCTCCGTCTCGGCGACGAGCTGGCGGCACGCGAGAAAGCCCTGGTTTCGCTACGGGAAGTCCTGCTCGGGCTGAATGCCATGCCCGAAGCGGCCGCTGCCAGCAGGCCCGACGACATCGAGGCGTTGACCACGGCGATCAGTCGCCTGGTCAACGAACGCGAAGCCAGTCGCCACGAGATGGAACAGGCCCGCGATGCCGCGCAGCATGCCAGCCGCGCCAAGTCGGAATTCCTGGCGACGATGAGTCATGAAATCCGGACGCCGATGAACGGCATCATCGGTATGGCCGACCTGGCGCTCGATACCCGCCTCACCGATGAGCAGCGCGAGTATCTCGGTATTGTCAGGTCATCGGCCGATGGCCTGCTTACCATCATCAACGACATTCTCGACTTCTCGAAGATCGAGGCCGGCAAGCTCGATGTCGAACGCATCGACTTCAATCTCTACAGCCTGATTTCCAGCCTGTTGAAGCCGCTGGCGATTCGCGCCGAAGAGAAGGGGCTTGAATTGCTGTGCGATATCCATGCCGACGTGCCGCGCCATGTCGTTGGCGACCCGGGGCGTTTGCAGCAAATCCTGATCAACCTGCTCAACAACGCCATCAAGTTCACCGAGTCCGGCGAAGTCGAGTTGCTGGTGGCCTGCAACGCGGCGGACGAGGCCGGCGTGCCGTCGATTCGCTTCTCGGTGCGTGACACGGGTATCGGGATTCCGCTCGACAAGCAGCGGGCGATTTTCGAAGCCTTTTCGCAGGAAGATAGCTCGACGACCCGCCGTTTCGGCGGAACCGGCCTGGGGCTGACCATTTCCAGCCGCTTGGCCGAGTTGATGGGCGGCCGGATTGAGCTCGAAAGCGAAGCGGGGCAGGGCAGTCATTTTCAGCTGCTGTTGCCGTTTGCGACCGGCTGCACCGAGTCGGAAGAAAAAACCGACCGGGTGATGGCTGGCAAGCGCGTGCTGGTGGTCGACGACAACGCAGTCAATCGCCGGGTGCTGGGCGAGATGCTGCGGCGCTGGGGCCTGGTCGTCGATGAAGTCGCCGATGGCGCGGCCGTTCTGGCCCTGGCGCCGACATTCAAGGCGCAGCCTTTCGACCTGCTGGTGGTCAATTTCCACATGCCGGGCATGGACGGTTTCGAGCTGGTCGCCGCCTTGCGCCAGCAGCAGCTGCTCGGCGACGAAAAGATCGTCATGTTGTCCTCGGTCACGGTCCCCGGACAAGGGGCGCGCTGCCGCGAACTGCAGATTTCAGCCTATCTGCCGAAGCCGGTCGATCGGGAAGAACTGCTCGAAGCCGTCCAGGCGGCATTCGGGCAAGCTGCGAAGTCGGCCCAGGCCCCGGCTGGATCGCTGGTGACCCGGCCTTCGCCGAAGGAAAACCCAAGCAGCCTGAATATCCTGGTCGCCGAAGACAATCTGGTCAATCAGCGCTTGATCGATGCCTTGCTGGGCAAGCTGGGGCACCGCGTGTGCATTGCCGAGAACGGCCGGATCGCCGTCGATCGCTACCTGGCCGAGCGCTTCGACGTCATCCTGATGGACATGCAGATGCCGGAAATGGGTGGCCTGGAAGCCACTGAGCTGATCCGCCGGCACGAAGCCGGCAGCGGCATGGCGCCTATTCCGATCTACGCCTTGTCGGCGGCGGCCTTGCCGGAGGACAAGGCGCAGGGGCTGCAAGTGGGGGTTGATGCTTATCTGACCAAGCCGATCAACCGCAGCGAACTGATCGCCGCGCTGAACCGGGTCGCTCGCCCGGCATCGAGCGCCCCGGGGGCTGCAAGCGCGCTTTATGAAAGGCTCTGTCTGAATTAGCTGTAGAAGCGAACTATATTGAAAGCATGGTTCTAC
>DAIMCQ010000372.1:0-3680 GCA_036726285.1 Azonexus sp. | reverse complement strand
GGAATTACGAAAAGGTTGAGATGTATGCAAAACTTGCTGCAAAAAAGGCCAACGCACAGCGCCCGACAGCCCAGCCACGCAAAACCAAGCGCAGCTTCCAGGGCTGATCACTTCAGCCCGCGACCGCTCCAAATCACCAAACAGGCTCCCAGCAAACTCTGCACTAGATAGAGGATGCTGGAAATGCCATGCCAAGTCGCGAAACGATCGCGCAAAACGCTTTCCATGACTTCGCGCGGCAAGGCATCAGCTTTCAATTGTGCTATCAGGGGTTGAATGCCGAACTGGCTAGCAGCGACTAAAACAGCCATCAACGCCACGAGCCAGAACACACCGGAGCGGAAAAACCCACCTTTCCAATGCCCCAATAGAAATATCAGCAGATACGCTGCACTGCCCAGACCAATCCAGCCAATCAACGAGAACAACCGCCCGGCAACCGCACCGGCCAATTGGCGATCCCCCAGACTGGAAAAGAGAACCGGTGCGACCACGTAGCCGATAGTCCACATGCCGCCCACCCAGAGGGTGATGGCAAAGAGGTAAAGCGCTTCGGATATTTTGCGCACGAATGGCTTATTCGTACCGAACGTCGATCACTTCGTACTCGCGGAGACCGCCAGGCGCCTGCACCTGGGCCACATCGCCCGTGTACTTGCCGATCAGGGCGCGCGCCATCGGCGAACTGACCGAAATTTTGCCCTGCTTGATGTCGGCTTCATCCTCACCGACGATCTGATAGGTCACCACGGCCGAGGTATCCTGATCCTCCAGCTCAACGGTGGCGCCGAAAACGCAACGACCATCGGCATCAAGCATTTTGGGGTCGATGATCTGGGCATTCGACAACTTGCCCTCGACCTCCTGGATGCGCCCTTCGACGAAGCCCTGGCGCTCCTTTGCAGCGTCGTACTCGGCATTTTCGGACAAATCACCGTGCGAACGAGCTTCGGCAATTGCCGCAATAACCGACGGACGCTCGATGGTCTTCAGGCGATGCAGCTCTTCGCGAAGTTTTTCCGCGCCGGCCACAGTCAATGGAACTTTAATCATCATTTATTCCAGCAAAAGCAAAACCGCCGGCGCCCAATAAATGGGACAACCCGGCGGCTTCGGGTTTGTTTTAGTGAAGCTGCTCGTGCAGCGCCTGAATCGGATACACCACCAACTCGCTCAGATTGCGAATACCTTCCGCCGCAGCCTCAGCCCCCCAGATCGTCGTATACATCGTCACCCGGGCCTGCAGGCCCGAGGTGCGAATCGAACGCGAATCGTTGATTGCCAAACGCTTTTCTTCAACCGTGTTGATGATCAAGGAAATTTCGTTGTTCTTGATCATATCAACGATATGCGGACGACCTTCGGTAACCTTGTTTACTGCCTGGACCGGCAGGCCGGCGGCCTCGATGGCATGCGCCGTACCGCGCGTGGCAACCAATTGGAAGCCGCTCTCGTGCAAATGGCGGGCAATTTCGACAGCCTTGACTTTGTCGCTGTCCTTTACCGACAGGAAAACCTTGCCGGCTGCCGGCAGCTTGACGCTGGCAGCGAGTTGCGACTTGACGAAAGCCTCGGCAAACGTCTTGCCCACCCCCATGACCTCGCCAGTAGACTTCATTTCCGGGCCGAGAATGGTATCGACACCAGGGAACTTGACGAAGGGGAAAACCGCTTCCTTGACCGAGTAGTAAGGCGGCACAACCTCCGCCGTGACGCCCTGATCCTTCAGGCTGCGCCCCGACATGCAGCGCGCGGCGATCTTGGCCAGTTGCAGACCGGTTGCCTTCGAGACGAAAGGCACGGTACGCGAGGCACGCGGATTGACTTCAAGTACATAGACGTCGTTGTCCTTGATGGCGAACTGCACGTTCATCAGACCACAGACATTCAGCGCCTTAGCCATCAACTTGGTCTGCCGACGCAGTTCGTCCTGGACGCTTGCCGACAGCGAATACGGCGGCAACGAGCAAGCCGAGTCGCCGGAATGGACGCCGGCCTGTTCGATATGCTCCATCACGCCACCGATGATCACTTCGTCACCATCGGACAAGGCATCGACGTCACACTCGACAGCATCGTTCAGGAAGCGATCGAGCAGCACCGGCGAATCGTTGGAAACCTTGACGGCTTCACGCATGTAACGCTCGAGATCCTTCTGCTCATGGACGATTTCCATGGCGCGGCCACCCAGCACGTAGGACGGACGAACGACCAGCGGATAACCGATTTCCTGAGCCAGACGCAGCGCATCTTCTTCGGTACGGGCCGTACGGTTCGGCGGCTGCTTCAGGCCGAGATCGTGCAGCAATTTCTGGAAGCGCTCGCGGTCTTCGGCGATGTCGATCGACTCCGGCGTCGTGCCGATGATCGGCACGCCGTTGGCCTCGAGAGCCAGCGCAAGCTTGAGCGGAGTTTGCCCGCCGTACTGGACAATGACGCCAACCGGTTTTTCAATGGCGACGATTTCCAGCACGTCTTCCAGCGTCAGCGGCTCGAAATACAGGCGATCCGACGTGTCATAGTCGGTCGACACGGTTTCCGGATTGCAGTTGACCATGATGGTTTCGTAACCGTCTTCGCGCATGGCCATGGCGGCGTGCACGCAACAGTAATCGAACTCGATACCCTGGCCGATACGGTTCGGACCGCCACCGAGGACCATGATCTTTTTCTTGTCGGTCGGATAGGCCTCGCACTCGTCCTCGTAAGTCGAGTACATGTAGGCGGTGCCGGTCGAGAATTCGGCGGCACAGGTATCGACACGCTTGTAAACCGGACGCACCTTGAGTTCGTGCCGGCGTTCGCGGACGGCCGTTTCGCTCGTCTTGGTCAAATGCGCCAGACGACGGTCGGCAAAGCCCTTGCGCTTCAGATAACGCAACTCTTCGGCACTGAAGGAGGCCAGTTCACGCTTCTCGATCTGCAATTCGAGATCGACGATTTCCTTGATCTGAACCAGGAACCACGGGTCGATCTTGGTCAGGTCGAAAACCTTCTCGACCGTCATGCCAACACCAAAGGCATCGGCCACGTACCACAGGCGATCGGGCGACGGACGCGCCAACTGTTCGTCGATGGTTTCCGGATCGACCGACTTCAAATTGAAGCCGTCGACGCCAACTTCCAGGCCGCGCAGGGCTTTCTGCAGGGACTCCTGGAAGGTGCGACCGATGGCCATCACTTCGCCGACCGACTTCATCTGCGTGGTCAGCGTCGAATCAGCCTGCGGGAATTTCTCGAAGGCGAAACGCGGCACCTTGGTGACGACGTAGTCGATCGACGGCTCGAACGAAGCCGGCGTCTTGCCGCCGGTGATGTCGTTGGACAACTCGTCCAGCGTGTAGCCGACCGACAGCTTGGCGGCGATCTTGGCGATCGGGAAGCCGGTCGCCTTGGAGGCCAGTGCCGACGAACGCGAAACGCGCGGGTTCATCTCGATGACGATCATCCGACCGTCCTTCGGGTTGATCGAGAACTGCACATTGGAACCGCCGGTATCGACGCCGATCTCGCGCAGCACGGCAATCGAGGCGTTGCGCAGGATCTGGTATTCCTTGTCGGTCAGCGTCTGGGCCGGGGCGACGGTGATCGAGTCGCCGGTATGGACGCCCATCGGATCGAGATTTTCGATCGAGCAGATGATGATGCAGTTGTCCGCCTTGTCGCGGACCACTTCCATC
>DAIMCQ010000371.1:0-3681 GCA_036726285.1 Azonexus sp. | reverse complement strand
GAGCAGGTGATGCTGGCCTTGTCTGCCGCAGGCATCCGGGGAGCCGACTACGGGCGGATCATCAACATTCCGGGCGAGGGTGAAGAACGCTGGTTCGAATTGTCGGCGACCCGAAAGCAGACAAGCCATAACCAGCAAACGCATTTTCTGGTGCTGTCGCGCGATATTACGCAACGCCTCGCGGCCGAGAAGGAGCTCGCTCAAGCCAAGGAAAACGCCCTCAACGCCGAGAACGATCGGGAAGTGCGCGAACTGTTCGACGCCGCACCGGTACCGATGGTTTTTCTCGATGCGGAACGCATCCAGTTCTTCAACCAGCGTTTTCGCGAAGCTTTCGGTTACGGTGCCGAGGAATTGGCCACCCTTGACGAATGGTGGCTGCGCGCCTATCCCGACCCAACCTATCGACAGTGGGTGCAGGCGACCTGGCTTGGCGCCGTTGACCAGGCCAAACGCGGTGACGGCATCATCGAGGCCCTGGAATACCACGTCACCCGCAAGGATGGCCGCCAAGTTCCGATGTTGATCGGCGGCCGCCTGATCGGCGATGGCCTGCTCGCCACCTTTACCGACCTGACGGGCTACCACCATCTCGAGGACAAGCTCCGGCAAAGCGAAGAGCGCCTGTCCTTTGCCATGGACGCATCGAGCGATGGCTTGTGGGACTGGAATATCGAAACCAACGATTGCTATTGCTCACCGGCCTATTTCCGGATGCTCGGCCACGACCCCGCTGACTTCGATAATTCGGTGCAGAGTCGCTGGGTCAATCTCTTGCATCCGGATGACCAGGTTGCCACGCTCAGGCAGGCGAATGAACAACTTGAATGCGCCGGGCATTACGAGCTGGAATTCCGCATGCGAACGGCCAGCGGCGATTACCGCTGGATCCTGAGCCGGGGCAAGGTGGTCGGCCGCGACCGCAATGCTCGCCCGACCCGCGCCGTCGGCACCCACACCGACATCACAGGACAAAAGACGCTGGAAATCGAATTGCGCAACGCCAATGACGAACAGCGCGCCATTTTCAACTCGGCCAGTATCGGCATCGTGCTGATTCGCGACCGCGTCATGCAGCGCTGCAATCGCAAACTGGAAAACATCTTCGGCTACGGGATCGGCGAGTTCGATGGTCAATCGACCCGTCTCTGGTACATCGACGACAACGATTACCTGATTGGCGGCGACGAAGTCTATGCCCAGATGGCCCGCGGTGAAGTGCACACCCGCGAGCAGCAATTGATCCGCAAGAACGGGGCGCTCTTCTGGGCCCGCCTGCGCGGCCAGTTGCTCGACCCCAACAAGCCGTGGCAGGGCGCGATCGCCGTCATCGAAGACATCACGGTCGAACGCGAAACCCTGAATATCCTGCGCAAGGCCAAGGAAGCCGCCGAAATTGCAGCGCGGACGAAATCCGAATTCCTGGCCAACATGAGTCATGAAATCCGCACCCCGATGAATGCCATTCTCGGCCTCTCCAGGATACTCAGCCGGCAGCTCGACAATCCCGAACATCTCGACCGCCTGGACAAGATCTCAAAGGCAGGCAATCACCTGCTGACGATCATCAACGACATTCTCGATTTCTCGAAAATCGAAGCCGGCAAGCTCGAACTCGAAGAGCGCGAACTCGACCCGCGCACGCTGGCGAGCAATATTGCCTCGATGCTGACCGAAGTCGCCGAGGAAAAAGGTATCGAATTGCGGGTCGAGAACGCCGAGGATATCGGACATGTGCTCGGCGACCCGACACGGCTGACCCAGGCCTTTCTTAACCTGGCCAACAATGCAGTCAAATTCACCGAACGCGGCTTCGTCAGTCTGAAACCATCGAAGCAAAAAGAAACGGCGCATCACATCTGGGTACGTTTCGAAGTCCGCGATACAGGCATCGGCATTGCCCCGGACATTCTGCCCAGGCTGTTCAAGCCCTTCGAGCAAGCGGACGGCTCGACCACCCGCAATTTCGGCGGCACCGGACTGGGATTGGCCATCACCCGTCGCCTGGCCGAGCTGATGGGCGGTGAAGCGGGGGTGGAGAGTACGCCGGGCGCCGGCAGTACCTTCTGGTTTACAGCCCGGCTGGGGAAAACAGATGCGGCCCCGGACGAGCCGACGGCCGATGCGACGGGGAGCAGCAATTTCGAGCAATCCCTGCGCAGCACCTTTCGCGGAACCCGCGTGCTGCTGGTCGAAGACGACCCGATCAACCAGGAGGTCGCCCGCGAATTGCTGGAAAGCGCCGGTCTGGTCGTCGATATCGTCGAGGATGGCATTCTCGCCATCGAAGCGTTTTCCGGAATCGAAAAAAGCCCGTACGGCCTCGTGCTGATGGACATGCAAATGCCCAGACTGGACGGCCTCGAAGCGACCCGGCAGATTCGCCGACTGCCGGCCGGCCAGAACATTCCAATCATTGCCTTGACCGCCAACGCCTTCAACGAGGACCGGGAGCGCTGCCTGAACGCCGGCATGGACGATTTCGTGGCCAAGCCGACCAACCCCGAATTGCTCTATCAGAAAATAAACGACTGGTTGCTCAAAACCAAGACTCCGGTCGCCCCATCCGCCGGTTAAACCCGCTGCGCGCCGGGCCGGCCGGCCTGATTTGCAGATCGCATCGAACTTGCCGGGCGAAAGCCGATCCAACCCGCATCGACAACGCCGCAGGAGTTCGCAATGGAAAAGCATCAGCACAGCATGAGCAACCTCTTCGCCCAACTCGGCCAGGCCAGCGATGACGCGGCGATTGCCCGTTTCATCGAAACCCATCGGCCGCTACCCGAAAGCATGCAACTGCACGAAGCCCCTTTCTGGACGCCGGCCCAGGCCAGCTTCCTGCGCGAGGCCATCCTGCAGGATGCCGACTGGGCTGAAGTCGCCGACGAGCTGAATGCCGAGCTGCATACCCGGCATTAAGGCCGGGACGCGATGAGCCGACTGGAGAAGGACAGCTTCGGCGAGATCGAAGTCGAAGCGGCGCGCCTGTGGGGTGCGCAGACGCAACGTTCGCTGGCGCATTTCGCCATCTCATGCGAACGCATGCCGGATGAGCTGATTCGTGCGCTGGCCGAGGTCAAGCTGGCTGCCGCCAAGGTCAATGCCAGCCTCGGCCTGCTCCCGGCCGAGCAGGCTGCCGCCATCATCGGCGCCGCACAGGAAGTGGCCAGTGGCGGGCATGCCGCGGAATTCCCGCTTTCGGTCTGGCAAACCGGCTCCGGCACGCAAACCAACATGAACATGAACGAAGTGCTGGCCAATCGCGCTTCGGAATTGCTTGGCGGCGAACGCGGTACCCCGCGCCTGATCCACCCCAACGACGCGGTCAATCTCGGGCAATCGTCGAACGATATTTTCCCGACCGCCATCCATCTCGCCGCCGGCCTTGGCATCGCCCATGCACTGCTGCCGGCGCTGCGCCAGTTGATCGCCAGCTTCGAGAGCAAGGCCGCCGCCTTTGCCGATATCGTCAAGATCGGCCGTACCCACTTGCAGGATGCCACCCCGCTCTCGCTCGGCCAGGAATTTTCCGGCTATGTGGCGCAACTGCGGCAAGCCGAAAGCGGCATCAGCACTGGCCTGGCTTCGCTCTATCCATTGGCGGTCGGCGGCACCGCCGTCGGCACCGGCCTCAACACCCATCCGGATTTCGGCCGCCGGGTTGCCGCCGAACTGGCGGCG
>DAIMCQ010000370.1:0-3685 GCA_036726285.1 Azonexus sp. | reverse complement strand
CGGCGCCATCGCCTGGACCCAGGTCACCAGCCAGCTCGATCTGCCGGTCGAGGTCATCCAGGACAATGCCGAAGCACGGGTCGAGGTGCATCGCAAGCCGCTTGGCGTGGTCGCGTCGATCACACCCTGGAACTGGCCGCTGATGATCGCCATCTGGCACATCATGCCGGCCTTGCGGGCCGGCAATACCGTGGTGCTCAAACCCTCCGAGCTGACGCCGGTGACGACGGCGCGCTTCGTCGAACTGGCCAATGCCGTGCTGCCACCGGGCGTGCTCAATCTGGTGACAGGTGCGGCGGGGTCCGAGGTTGGTCCGGCGATGACGATCCATCCCGGTATCGACAAGATCGTTTTTACCGGCTCGACGGCGACCGGCCGCAAGATCATGGGCAATGCCGCCGCTACCCTGAAGCGGCTGACCCTCGAGCTGGGCGGCAACGATGCCGGCATCGTGTTGCCCGACGTCGAGGTCAAGGCCGTGGCCCCGAAGTTGTTTGCTGCAGCCTTCCATAACAATGGCCAGACCTGTGCCTGCCTGAAGCGGCTCTATGTGCATGAAAGCATCTACGAGTCCTTGTGCGCCGAGCTGCTTGCCCTGGCCCAGGCGGTCAAGGTGGGCGACGGCATGGATCCGGCCAGCCAGCTAGGGCCGATCCAGAACCGGATACAACTGGAGAAGGTGGAGGCGATTGCCGAGGCCGCCCGTCGCCAGGGTGGGCAGTTCCTGTGCGGCGGCGAGCGGCTGCCGGGGCCCGGCTATTTCTACGCACCGACTATCGTGGCCGGGTTGGACGAAGGCAGTCAGCTGGTGGATGAGGAGCAGTTCGGGCCGATCCTGCCGGTGATCAGGTATGTCGATGTCGACGAAGTGGTGATGCGCGCCAACCGGAACTCGAACGGTTTGGGCGGGTCTATCTGGACCCGTGACCTGGATCGCGCCGCTGCGCTGGCTTCACGCCTTGAGTGCGGTACGGTGTGGGTCAATGAGCACGGTGCCGTGCAACCGGACGCGCCGTTTGGCGGGATCAAGCAGTCCGGGCTCGGCGTCGAGTTCGGCCGGCATGGCCTGGCCGAGTTCACCTCGATTCAGACGATCAAAGTGATGAAAGCCTAGCCGGATCGCTGCGGGGTGGATTGCCGCAGTTGCCGAATCGGCGGCTTTCGCGCACAACAATCATTCGGGCCCCAAGCCGGCCCGCGGAGGAGATGACGATGCATGCTTCTGAGACGCAACTGGTCCGACGCGAGGCGTCGCGGGCGGTTGATTGCTTTGCCACGAGCGAGGCCTGGCAGGGCTTTCTCGATGTTGCCTTTCCGAACATCCAGGTTGACGACATCGCCGCCCACGCTTTTCGGGCCGATGTCCGCCGCCTGACCGTGCATGATGTATCCCTGTCCCTGATCTCGACCCAGAAACATAGCGTCGAGCGTACCCTGGGTTGTGTTTCGCGCGGCCATGCCGACTACGCCAAATTGATGTGGGCGCTCAACGGCCAATTGCATATCGAGCAGGATCGCCGTCGAGTCACCTTGACGCCGGGACTGCTCAGCATTTGCGATACGGCGCGTCCGTATCGGGTCGACGTGCCGGACAATGCCGAGTTCCTGGTCATGAGCCTGCCTTACGCGAAGCTCTCCGGTTGGTTGAAGATGAGCGAGGGGATGACGGGGCGCCCCTTGTCCGGTCTGGCTTTCGATGCCTCGCTGGCCTCCCTGGTGACCTTGATCCAGAAAGCCGATGTCAATCAGATCAATGACTGCGAGACGGTGCTTGCCTCGGTAAACGAAATGATTGCCGCTGCGCTGGCGCGCTGTGCCATGGCGCTATCCGGAACGAAAAACCGGGATCAGCAGAAATTCATGTCCGCCATGCACTTGATTCGCCAGCATGTGCTCGATCACGAGCTGTCGCCCGATTTCCTGGCCAACAAGCTGCACATGTCGAAACGTTCGCTTTACCTGCTCTTCCAGGAAAACCACAGCTCGCCGGCCACCGCGATTGCCGATGCACGCTTCGAGCGCGTCCTGCAACTCCTGCGCGATCCGTCGCTGGATCAGCAGACCATCTCGCGGGCAGCGATCGATTGCGGCTTCGGTAACCTCCAGGCCTTCAGCAAGGCCTTCCGCAAGCGCTATGGGCAGTCGCCGCGCGAGTGGAAAAGCCGGAGCAAGTCGGCAGTGCATTGATTCGGGTTGGTCCAGGGAGGAGCCCACGGGCCACTTCTATCTAGCGTACGCGACGCTTGGCCTGGGGGCGAGCCGGCGCGCCGAGTGCGTTGTGCCGACTCGGGGCGTGGTGGCAGAAGGTTTGGCATCAGCGGCCATACGGGTGAGCGGTAGCAACGGGTTTCGATCTCGTGCCATGCGGTGCTGCTGTTGCCGCCGCAGCCAGCGTAATTCGGTAACATTACGCCCTTACTCTCTTTACCCCCTCACTACGGAAAGCCGACGATGCAATACCACGCTGCCAATACCGACTCGCTGATGTACATCACTAACCGTCCTGATCTGGTTTTCGAGCGTGGCGAAGGATCCTGGCTGTACGACCACAACGGCAAGGCATATCTCGATTTCATCCAGGGGTGGGCGGTCAATTGTCTCGGCCATTGCCCGCCGGAGATTGCAGCGGCCTTGACCGCACAGGCGGGCAAACTGATCAATCCGAGTCCGGCTTTCTATAATGCACCGATGGTCGAATTGGCTGGCTTGCTGACTGCCAACTCCTGTTTTGATCGGGTCTTCTTCGCCAATACCGGCGCCGAGGCCAATGAGGGGGCCATCAAGCTGGCGCGCAAATGGGGACGTCTGAACAAGGGCGGCGCCCACCAGATCATCACCTTCGATCATTCCTTCCACGGTCGTACCCTGGCCACCATGTCGGCTTCCGGCAAGGCCGGTTGGGATACGCTGTACGCCCCGCAGGTGCCGGGCTTCCCGAAGGCTGTCTATAACGATATCGCATCGGTTGAGGCCCTGATCGGTCCGGATACCGTCGCTGTCATGCTGGAGCCGGTGCAAGGTGAGGGCGGTGTCATCCCGGCTGATCCGCTATTCATGCAAGCGCTGCGCGATCTGACCCGGCAACACGGCATCCTGTTGATCGTCGATGAAGTGCAGTCGGGCATGGGCCGTACCGGAAAGCTGTTTGCCTATCAGCAGGCCGCTATCGAGCCGGATATCATGACGCTCGGCAAGGGGATCGGTGGTGGCGTTCCGCTATCGGCCTTGCTGGCCCGCGAAGAAGTCTGCTGCTTTGAGCCAGGCGACCAGGGGGGGACCTATAACGGCAACCCATTGATGACCGCTGTTGGTGTGGCGGTGATCAATCGGCTGTTGGCACCGGGCTTCCTGGCCGAGGTCGAAGCATTGGGTCAATACCTTTCAGAGTCTCTGCTCGAATTGGCCAGCAAACACCATCTGAAAGGCGAGCGCGGCTCCGGTCTGCTGCGCGCCCTGATTCTGGACGGCGAACGGGCCCCCCAAATTGTGGCCAAGGCATTGGCGCTTACGCCGAACGGATTGTTGCTGAATGCACCGCGAGCGAATTTGCTGCGTTTCATGCCATCACTGACTGTCAGCCGGAGTGAAATCAATCAGATGTTTGGTTTGCTCGACGGATTGCTGGCGGGATGATTTTTGGGTTGAATCTGAAAGTTTTGAAATAGTCGTTGACCGCGGAGATTGT
>DAIMCQ010000369.1:0-3690 GCA_036726285.1 Azonexus sp. | reverse complement strand
CCGACACGACGATCTATCGCCGGGAAAACATCAAGGCCATTCTGGTCACCACCTACCGGTACCAGAAGCCGGTCATCGCTTTTTCGGCCGCTTTCGTGAATTCGGGAGCGCTCGCCGCGCTCTACTCGACCCCGGCCCAGATCGCCCGCCAGGCTGCAGAAGTCACCAGCACGCTGGGCGCCACGCTACCGCCCCCCATGCCCCCCGGCCAATTTGCCGTCGTCATCAACCCCAATGTCGCGCAGGCCCTCGATCTGGTCGTTCCGGACGAAACCAGCATCCGTCGCGCCATCCTGAATGACAAGGAGGCACGATGAGCCGCCTCAACCTGCGTCAACGCCTGCTGCTGATCTCGCTGATCCCCAGCGCCTTGATCGCCATCACCCTGGTTTCCTATTTCACCTTGAGCGGCATCCGGACGCTGGAGGGAGAACTGCGCACCAAGGCGCTGGCCACCGTCCGCTACCTGGCCCAGATCAGCGAATACGGGATCATCTCGGGCCAGATCGAAAGTCTGCATGGCCTGGCCCAAACAACCGTCCAGGAACCAGGTGTCAAAGCCGCCATCGTGGTCAATCCGAAAGGACGCGCCATTGCCGTCAGCGGCCGGGTGTCCCTGGCCAGCGAAATTCTGCGCAAACCGCTCAACGAACCGTCAACGGTCCAGGAAACCGATCGCTGGATCGCCTTTGGTGCACCGGTATTGCGTTCGCTGAACGAGACCGATGCCTTGTTCGAGCCGATCTCCACCACCAATCAGGCAGCCCAGATGCCGCTGCCCCAGGAGATCATCGGCCACGTCTTTGTCGAATTCGACAAAGCCGAACTGGTCAATCGTCAGCGCGACCTGTTGCTGCGTGGCCTGCTGATCGTACTTGCCGGGCTGATCCTGATTGCCGGACTCGCCATCGCCATGGCCGATAGCCTGGCGCGTCCGCTGAAACGCCTGGTCCAGGCCGTCCGCGAGATGTCATCCGGACGCTTCGACACCCGCGTCCCTTCCGACTCCAGTGCCGAACTGGGCATCCTGGAGCAGGGCTTCAACGAAATGGCCAACCATATCGAGGAAGTACACCGCTCGATGCAAAGCCGGATCGAAGAGGCAACCACCCAACTGGCCTTCCAGGCTCGTCATGACGCACTGACCGGCCTGCTCAACCGCCGCGAATTCGAGCACCGGCTGGAAAAGGCGCTGGCCAGCGTACAGGCCGGCGGCGAGGAATTCAGCGTCCTCTTCATCGATCTCGACCGCTTCAAGCCGGTCAATGATACTTGCGGCCACTTGGCGGGCGATGAATTGCTCTGCCAGATTTCCCAGCTATTCCAGGGGCGTCTGCGCGAAGAAGACACCCTGGCCCGTCTCGGCGGTGACGAATTCGGCATCATCCTGGCCAACTGCAGCGGCCCGCGCGCCCGGCAGGTGGCCGACGACATCTGCGGCCTGGCCACCGCCTATCGCTTTATCTGGCAGGACAAGGTTTTCGCAATCGGTGCCAGCATCGGCCTGACGCCGGTCACCCGCCGCGTCCGCACCATCAACGAAATTCTCGCCGCCGGCGATGCGGCGTGCTACCGCGCCAAGGACAGCGGCCGAAACCAGGTATTCGAGCAGGAGGCCAGCAACATTCCGGAACGGCGCCAGGAAACCAGCAACTGGGCCAGTCGTATCGCCAGCGCCTTGGCCGAAGAACGCCTGCAACTCGAGGCCCTGCCCCTGAATGCCTTGCAGGCGAACACCCCGGACGGCCACTTTGTCGAACTGAGCGCCCGCCTGCACGAGCCGGGACAACCGCCCATCGCGCTTTCTGCCTTGATCGACACGGCCGAGCGCTACGACTTGGCGCCAAGCATCGACCTGCGTTTCATCGAGGCCGCCATTTCTGCCCTCGAACGGGCTCGCCGCAACAATCGCGAACTGCGCTGCCTGGTGCCCTTGTCGCGCACCTCGCTCGGACGCCGGGCAACCATCGATTTCATTTCGCGCAGCCTGGTCAGCAAGAATCTGCCGGGAACGGGCCTCTGCCTGATGCTTTCTGAAGACGTCACAACCCATCAGAGTAGCCAGGCCATGGAGTTTTCCCGGCAAATCCGCGCCCTGGGTTGCCAGATCGGCCTGGATGATTTCGGCGGTGGCCTTTCCTCGTTCAGCCAGCTACGGGCAATTGCGCCGAGCTACGTCAAGCTTAGCCGCAGCCTGACCCGCGACCTTGGCGGCAATCGCGCCTCCACCGCCTTGTTGCGCGCAGTACAGGAAATCACCGCCGACTTGGGCATTCACTCGGTTGCCGATGCCGTCGACGATCCGATGGCGGTGAATCAGCTCCGCGAACTGGGTATCAGCTATGCCCAAGGACTCGCCGTCGCCCCCTGCGAACCACTTGAAGTCTGGCTGGAAGGGGCGGTACTGCGTTCCGTTTAGTGCGGTGGAACTTCTTGGTCAGAAGTCCAGGCGCAAGGACAACCAGTGCATTTCATTGGCCACACGGGTATTCCGCCGGCCTTCGATCGGATGGTTGGCGATTTGCGAGGTGTAGGCCAGTTCGGCTCTCGTCCCCATCAAGTTGAAAATTTTCGCCAGGCGCCAATCAATCCGCTCGTAAGGGCTGGTGTATGAATTTCTCAGCCAGCGCATCCAGCCGCTCTTGTAATACATCACGGATGCTTCGACGTCATAGGGCAGGCGCTGGATCAGCATCGCCGACTGCGAATTGCGTGGCGCCGACTCGGTCGTCTGGCGCGAAGCCTTCGGCAGATTGCTGACCGTATCGGCAATGATCGAGGTGTCGAGCAAATCGGCATAGGTCCGGACATAGGCATGGTTATAGAGAATGCGGGTCGTCTCGAAAGGTTGCCAGCGCAACTGGTACTCGTAGCCCTGGATGACCACCTTTTCCAGGTTGAATGCCCCATCCGCCCTGCCGTAAGGGAAATTGGCGATATTGCTCGGCCCGAAGCGGGTATCGTCGCGATCATCCGGCGTCGAGGCCGGCAAGGCGTAAGGAACGATCTGAATGCGGTTGGGAATGCGTTCATGAAACAGACGGACATCCAGGCTGGCGCGAACCGGCTTGAGTTCTCCGAGATAACCGAGTTCGAGCGTGTCGATGCGCTCCGCATTCAGGCCGGCCACGCCAAGATAGGTTCGATCCACCGGGTAAGTCGCACCGACTGGCGCTTTCTGGCTGTTTCCATAGGCCTCGAACAGCCCGGGCGTGCGATGCGCCCGCGAGGCGATGAAACGCAAGGAATGATCCCGTGCCAGATGGTAGCTGACGCTCGCCCGTGGATCGAAAATCTCGCCGACGATGGTGTCGTGCTCGTAACTCCCGCCCAGATTGAGCGCCCAGGTCTCGGTCGGGTGCCACTCGACATTGGCGAACCCCCGGTAGGACGAACGCCGCATCCAGTTACTGGTCGAGAACTGATAGGGCGACGAAACCGCCGAAGTCTTCCCGACCAGTCCCCAGATCAAACGCGTATTGGCACTGGGTGTAAGAAGATGCTGGAACTCCAGCTCATCAACCGTCGATTTGCCACCCGGATTGTTCGGGTAGTAATAGGCCGCGGTCTGGCCGTTGGCCGTCTGGTAGGAAACGCCTTCCATGTAAGCGGCTGAAGCCCAGTCCTCGACATGGGCGTAGCGCAGCTTGACCTCTTCGCCGCCGCCCAGTATCCGTCGCCATTCGGCAC
>DAIMCQ010000368.1:0-3706 GCA_036726285.1 Azonexus sp. | reverse complement strand
CGGCAAGATTGACGGCCCCTCGCCCGACCACATCATCCTAAGAGAGGATGACGGACTACTGGTCGGCGAAGTGCGCTTCCCGGAAAAACCCGAACTGCTGCTACGCATCGGCTTCCAGCCGGTTTCCGACCATGAGGCGGTGACCGCCGGCCTGGGAAGCGGCCGCGGCGACACCCTGCGCCTGATCAATCAGGATAACGAAGAACGGCTGGGCTTCTCCGGCTACCAGCTACGCAAGAAACTGAACTGAAACATGAACACTCTGCACCAGGAACTCAAGGCCTTTCTCATCGAGACGATGAATCTCGAGGACATCACGCCGACCGAGATCGGCGACGACACCCTGCTCTTTGCCGAAGAAGGCCTTGGCCTCGACTCAATCGATGCGCTCGAACTGGTCCTCGCCCTGAAGAAAAAATACGGCATCGTGCTTGAAGCCAACGACGAACAATCGCGCCAGCACCTGCGCTCAATTGCCAGCCTCGCCGCATTGATTTCAACAACAGCCAAAGCAGGCAACTAAGCCCGCGCGCCGGTCCCACAAGAAGCATCGGCACACATCAAACACTCAAAACCGCCAATAAAAAACCCGCACTAACGCGGGTTCGCTGGACCTTATCCGATTTCACAGAATGCTTGGTTGGTGCCGGGACGGGAATCGAATAAACGGATAGATTGATTGCCAAAAGGCGAATTCGAAAATAGTCAATTTCGAGTTACCCCCAAATCTACCCCCATCGAAACGTTGCTGGCGCATTTTTGGTGGGGGGGTTACTGGTAGTACAGCAATCTCGTCACATTCATTGCGAAACAATGATCAGTTACAAAACTTGAAGATCAAGCTACCCAATTAGCTACTCAACTCAACTGAGCAAAGTGGTCCGCAAGGGGATTGATTGGAGGAAGCTGGCTTCCGTTATCCTAACCACGGATAGTGCGCACCCCGTTAGCACACAATACAATAGACAACATCGACAACGTGCGCCGTCTCCGATAGAAATAGGAATCCATGGTCACTTTGGCAACTAAGCGAAAGTAATAGATGAGCAAAATACAGACTGCTACCGGAAAGATCGAATATTTCTCTACTCAGGACCTGAACTTCGACCCCGAGAATCCGCGGTTTTATCGGCTCAACGACCCAAGCTCCGTCCCTGCCGTCATTGAAGAAATGCTGGATGACGAGGGCGTGCAGGATCTGATGCTTTCCATTGGCGAAAAGGATTATTTCGAGGGCGAACCGCTGCTCATCGCCGAGGACGCCGAAGGCGCTCTGATTGTCGTAGAAGGCAACCGGCGGCTTGCGGCAACCAAGCTCCTCAACGGCGACATTGATCCACCAAAACGCAGGAAAGCCAGCGTCGACATGATTCGCGCCGAGGCAACGTTCAAGCCAAGCGCCTTACCCTGCATTCTCTACCCGAGCCGGAAAGACGTTCTCCGCTACCTCGGCTATCGCCATATCACTGGAGTAAAACAGTGGGATTCGCTTTCAAAAGCGAAATACCTTGCCCAGCTTCGAGACGATTTTTACGCTAATCTCCCACAAGCCCGGCAGCTCAAGGCCCTCGCCAACGATATTGGAAGCAAGGCCGCCTATGTTGGCAAGCTGCTTACCGCGCTCGGGCTCTACACCCATGCCGAGAATCAGAAGTTCTTCAAGTTGGGCATCCGGCAGGAAGACATCGAATTCTCGTACCTGACCACCGCGCTCAACTACAACCCCATCATCGAGTGGCTTGGACTGGAATCCGGCAGCGACCTCGATATGAATAAACTCGACGAAGACCGGCTTAAGCTGGCGTTCTCGTGGATGTTCGCCAAGGACCAGAACGGGCGCACCGTACTAGGTGAATCTCGTAATCTGCGCGAATTGGCATGCATCGTCGAAAGCGACGACGCCACCCAGGTATTGATCGAGACCGGCCGCATTGACGAGGCATTTCTATATACCGACGGCCCACAGGCTGCCCTGCATCGAGCCATGGAAGATGCACAGGCGAAACTGCTAACTATTTGGAACATGCTACCTAAAACAAGACCGCTTACGGAAGAACATGGCACCATGGCGCAAACGCTGTTCGAAGACGCGAAGGATATTCGGAACTACATCCGCGAAAAGATGGATGAGGAATAATGCATGTTGCAAAACATCGACGTTTTACCCGATGGTACGGACGCTTTTTTTTGGAGCGACTTTGCAGAATTCAGGGCACTGATTCACCCAGACAAGTGTTTCTCGCGGGGCGATTTGAAACGACTGGCAGATCAAAACGCTGCATCAGATCGCACCATTGACGCAGAAAACCGCTGGCGCAGTCTGATCGATTTTTGCGGCATTCGTTGTCACGAATTCAAAGACGACTATCCTTTTGAAATATCCGAGGACAGGGACACCTTGCAACTGCGCATGAACGACACCCCTGCCAGAAAGCTTTATTTGGCGCTCTTGATCGCCTCGTTACTGCGGCAAATTAAGAACCCCCGAAAGAATGGCATCGCACGTGCCTTTGAAGAATCCTGCCTGCATGTATTTTCCAGCCTGATGCCGGAAGGCAGCGAAGTACGCGCAACCTGGGCTGCAGGCGGCGCCGCCGCACCATATACCGGGCACCTCTACGAGAAAATGATCGCTGTTGCCCGTGACATCCGCGGCGACCACAACATCAAGCCACGTCACTTCAAGGAAAACAACACCGGAGATGGCGGAATTGACCTGATTGCCTGGCACCCGATGGGTGATGAGCGAAACGGCATCCCGATTGCCTTTGCCCAATGCGGCTGTTCACGCAATGACTGGACGTTCAAGCAGGCAGAAGCCTCGCCGTTCCTCCATGGCAACAAGTTCAATGTCCGCCATGAATGGGCAACCTACTACTTCATGCCGCTCGATTTGCGTGAGTTCGACGGCGACTGGGCTTATGAAAGCAAGATCGGACGTGTCATCATGGTGGACCGGCTGCGGATGACACGCCTTGCTAAACAGTATTCTCTTTACTCTCAGCTGCCTACGTTCGACTTTGTCGACGAAGCCCTAGCGATGGCCGAGGCGTGATTAGTCCCAGATGTTCGGAAGAGCCTTGGCCACTGCCTCGAAGAGCGGTGGCGGTACGGCATTACCCGCCACCTTGTAGCGCATATCCAAGCTACTCTTATCCGTATCCGGGAACACAAAATTCCGCGCAAACCCCTGTAGCCGGGCCGCTTCTCGGTAACTGAAGCGCCGCGCCCTTCCTTCGATCTCGAACCGCCAGACGTTGTGCTCCAGCTTTTTGAGCGGGGGACTCATCGGGTGCAGGGGCATGTGACGCGGATTGGCCACGATGGTTTTGGAGGCTTGGTCCCAACCCTGGCGCCGGTTGCGGCTGAGGTAGTACCAATGAAAGTCGCGGGCGTAGAACTCGCCTTCCGGCCATTCTGGCAAGTCGCCGATGGCCTCGCGAATAGTGAGGTGCGCTGCCGCCCTGCCCTCGCCATGCGTCGGCTCTGGAAATGTGTAGTCAACACCCAGATCGTCGCGGACGCCGACGATAAATATGCGTTTTCTCTCTTGAGCTACGCCGTAATCGACGGCATTCAATACTTTCGCCTGCACCCGATAACCGACCTCACGGAACACCTTGAACTGGTCTTCGAGCAGATGGGCAAAGTTCTTCCGCACCATGCCGGATACGTTTTCGACGATGAAGGCCTTCGGCTTGATCGC
>DAIMCQ010000367.1:0-3713 GCA_036726285.1 Azonexus sp. | reverse complement strand
GAACCATGCTTTCAATATAGTTCGCTTCTACAGCTAATTCAGACAGAGCCTTATTATTTGCGGGTCAGTCCTCTTCCGGTCTCGTATTGCAGAAACGTAATGTTTCCGGGTAGGGGAAGAAATCCTCGACGTGACCGTCGCGTATCTTCTGTTGTGCCGTCTGCCAGAATCCGGGGGAGAGCAGGTCCTTGTGATACTTGTGGAAAACCTTGCGCAGTACCGGCGAGGCAAGCAGGAAGGTGGCGAACTCTTCCGGAAAGATGTCGTTCTTGGCGACGGCATACCAGACTTCGCCTGACATTTCGGTTTCGAAGTCGGGGGCTGGCGGGATGCGTCGGAAGTTGCAGTCGGTCATATACTCGATTTCGTCGTAGTCGTAGAAAACGACGCGACCGTAGCGGGTGACGCCAAAGTTCTTCCACAGCATGTCGCCCGGGAAGATGTTGGCCTGGGCGAGTTCGCGGATGGCGTTGCCGTATTCCTTGATGGCGTGCTCCAGGCCTTCGATGTTGTTGCTGCGCTCCATCCGGTCGAGATGCATGTTGAGCGGTTCCATCCGCCGTTCTATATAAATATGCTTGATGATCAACTGGTCGCCATCGATCTCGTAACACTCAGGGGCCAGTTTTTCGAGTTCCCGGAGCACCTCGTCGTCGAAGCGTTCGAGCGGGAACATCACGTTGGAAAACTCCAGCGTATCGGCCATGCGCCCGACCCGGTCCACCTGCTTGACCAGCATGAACTTCTTTTTGACCGTGGCGCGGTCCATGTTCTTCGAGGTACCGAAAACGTCCTTGATCAGCTTGAAGACGTAGGGGTAGGAAGGCAGGGTAAAGACCAGCATGACCAGGCCGCGAATGCCGGGGGCCATGATGAAGCGGTCTTCCGAGTGATGCAGGTGGTAGATGAAGTCACGGAAGAACATGGTTTTGCCCTGCTTGCCGAGGCCGAGCATGATGTAGATCTCGGAGCGCGGCTTGTTGGGCATGATGGCGCGCAGAAACTGGACGTAGCCGGAAGGCACTTCCATGTCGACCATGAAATAGGCGCGGGAGAGCGAGAAAAGCAGGCCGATCCGCCAGGCGTCGAGCAGGATAGTGTCGAGATACAGGCCGCCGTTTTCATCGTGCAGGACGGGGATGGCAAACGGGTACTCGGTCGGGCCGTTGATCGCCTTGCCGATGATGTAGGCCGCCTTGTTGCGATAAAAGGCGGAGGACAGCACCTGGATCTGGAAATTCACTTCCCGCCGCGGCAATTCGACGACGAAGCGGTGGATGGTGCGATAGACGCGCTCGATATCCCGCGCCAGATCGGCAAACGGGCGCTGCCAGCCGAAATCCGTGACGATACTGCGGATGGCGCCGCGCAAGCCGTCGGTCTTGGCGTAATAGCTGCGATAGGTCGGGTCGGTATCGGCTTCGATGTTCTCGGTCGACACGGTCGGTCGGACGAAGATGAAATCGTTGCGGAAGTAGTTGCGGTGCAGGATCTTGGTGGTGACCGAGTTGAAGAAGGTTTCGGCCAGTTCCGGCTGCTTGTGGTTGAGCAGCAGGCCGATATAGAGCAGCTTGATCTGCTGCCAGGTCGGTTGATCGATATGGCTGGCCTCGAATTCACGGTGCAGGCGTTCGACGCACTCGTCGACCCGGTCGTCGTAAAAACGGATGCGCGCCTTGACCGCCTGATGCACGCCCAGCCAGTCGCCCTGTTCGAAGCGTGTCCTGGCTGCCTGGCTGGTCTGGCGAAACAGCGAGTAGTGCTTGTCGAAGCCCTGGATCAGGGCTTGCGCAATCTGCTGAGCATTCGAGCCGTAGAGTCCGACCGAAATCTTCATTTTTGTCTCCGGGTCATGCCGGAAATTCTAGCATCCGGGCATACCGCGGCCGGCCGGCCATAACGTCACCATTGACTGAAACGCTCCGGCGAACGAAACTCTTCAGGTTTCGTGTCTTGTAAGCATGGCGAAAGGGGGCTGAGCTATAAAGTCAGCCCGCGTAAATTAATCCTATTTGAGGGGGTAGCATGGCTGACGGAAAGTCAAAAATCATTTACACACTTACGGATGAGGCGCCGCTGCTGGCTACCTGTTCCTTTCTGCCCATCATCCGCACCTTCACCGCACCGGCCGGGATCGAAATCGAAAAGGCCGACATCTCCGTATCGGCCCGCGTGCTTGCCGAATTCCCCGAATTCCTGACCGAAGAACAGCGTGTTCCGAACACCCTGGGCGAGCTGGGCAAGAAATGCCTGCTGCCGGAAACCAACATTATCAAGCTGCCGAACATCTCGGCTTCCGTCGCGCAGCTGAAGGCCTGTATCAAGGAATTGCAGGAAAAGGGCTACAAGATCCCCGATTACCCGGAAATGGCCAATAGCGACGAAGAAAAGGCGCTCAAGGCCCGTTTCGGCAAGTGCCTCGGTTCCGCCGTCAATCCGGTCCTGCGCGAAGGCAATTCCGACCGTCGTGCCCCGGGCGCCGTCAAGAATTTTGCCAAGAAGCACCCGCATTCCATGGGTGAGTGGAAGCAATGGTCGCAGACCCATGTTTCCCACATGGAACATGGCGACTTCTACCATGGCGAAAAGTCGCTGACCCTCGACAAGCCGCGCGAAGTGCGCATGGAACTGATCGCCAAGGGCGGCAAGACCACCGTGCTGAAGCCGAAACTCTCCTTGCTCGAAGGCGAGATCATCGACTCGATGTTCATGAGCAAGAAGGCGCTGTGCGACTTCTACGAAGCCCAGCTGGAAGATTGCCGTCAGTCCGGCATCCTCTTCTCGCTGCACGTCAAGGCAACGATGATGAAGGTTTCGCACCCCATCGTCTTCGGCCATTGCGTCAAGATTTACTACAAGGATGCATTCGAGAAGCACGGCAAGACGTTTGCCGAACTCGGCATCAACGTCAATAACGGCATGGTCGACCTCTACGACAAGATCAAGACCCTGCCGGAATCCAAGCGTGACGAAATCATCCGTGACCTGCACGCTTGCCAGGAGCATCGTCCGCGTCTGGCCATGGTCGACTCGGCCAAGGGCATCACCAATTTCCATTCCCCGAACGACATCATCGTCGACGCCTCGATGCCGGCGATGATTCGTCAGGGCGGCAAGATGTGGGGCGCCGACGGCAAGCAGTACGACAGCAAGTGCGTCATGCCGGAATCGACCTTCGCCCGCATTTATCAGGAGATGATCAACTTCTGCAAATGGCATGGCAACTTCGATCCGAAGACCATGGGTACCGTCCCCAACGTCGGCCTGATGGCCCAGCAAGCCGAGGAATACGGCTCGCACGACAAGACTTTCGAAATCGCCGAAGACGGCATCGCCAACATCGTCGACAACAACACCGGCGAAGTGCTGCTGACGCAGAACGTTGAAGCCGGCGACATCTGGCGCATGTGCCAGGTCAAGGATGCCCCGATCCGCGATTGGGTCAAGCTGGCCGTCACCCGCGCCCGTCAGTCCGGCATGCCGGCGATCTTCTGGCTGGACGCCTATCGTCCGCACGAGAACGAGCTGATCAAGAAGGTCCAGAAGTACCTCAAGGACCACGACACCAGCGGTCTCGACATCCAGATCATGTCGCAGGTCCGTGCCATGCGTTACACGCTGGAACGCGTTGCCCGCGGCCTGGACACCATCTCGGTGACCGGCAACATCCTGCGCGACTACCTGACCGACCTGTTCCCGATCATGGAACTGGG
>DAIMCQ010000366.1:0-3716 GCA_036726285.1 Azonexus sp. | reverse complement strand
CCGGCGAACACGCCGGTGAAGTCGGCGAAGCCTACGCCTACATGGGTCTCGACACCTGTGCCGGCTGCGGCATGTGCTCGACCGCCTGCCCGGTCGGCATTGATACCGGCGACCTGACCCGCCGCCTGCGCGGGCGCAAACTCGGCGATACGGCACGCAGCCTGAACAAGTGGTCGGGCGAGCATTTCGGCACTTTCGCCGGACTCAGCCGCACCGGTCTGAAGATCGGCCACGCCGTGTCCGGCGTGCTGGGCGACAACCTGGTCAGCCGCGTCACCGGCGGCGCCTGGCGCAAGGCCATGCCGCCCGCCGCCAAGGCGCCCGTTCAACGTACGGCCAAGGGCGATCCGGTGGTCTATTTCCCGACCTGCGGCGGCCGCATCTTCGGGCCGGCCGACAGCAAGGACAAGCAACTTGGCGACGTCGTCCAGGAACTGCTGATCCGCGCCGGCTACGCCCCGATCCTGCCGGCCGGTTTCGAGCAACTGTGCTGCGGCCAGATGCTGGCCAGCAAAGGCATGCACGAAGAAGCCGAAGATCTCTCGAACACGCTGGAAGCGGCGTTGATGAAGGCGTCCGACAACGGCCGCATTCCGGTCATCATGGACGCCAGCGCCTGCTCGATGCGCATGCAGAAGCACCTGGCCGGCCGGATCAAGCTCTACGACTTCCACGAATTTGCCCACGACGCCCTGCTGCCGCGCCTGATGATCAACCGGCAGCCCGGCCCGATTGCCCTGCACGTCAATTGCAGCGTCAAGCGCAGCGGCGCCGACGGCAAGTTGCGGGCGCTGCTCAAGGCCTGCGTCGAAGAAGTCATCGAACCGTCCGCCGTTACCTGCTGCGGCTTCGGCGGCGACCGCGGCTTCGCCGTGCCCGAGTTGAACCAGCACGCGCTGCGCCATATCCACGACGAACTGCCGGCCAATTGCGCCTGCGGCGTTTCCACCAACCGCACCTGCGAAATCGGCCTGACAGCCGAGACGGGCCGAACCTATCGTTCGGTGGCCTACCTGCTCGAAGCGTGCTCGCGCCAGGAGGACACCATGACTTGTTGAGGAGGGAGATGACAAAAGAAACTCGGCCCCGAGCTGCGAACTCGAGGCCGAAATAAGGTGTGACAACTCTTGGCGGCCGCCAGGGATCGGCAAATCTGACTGACGGCTACCTGACAATTTTAGTTATGAGGACCATTTTATGACTTGGCAAATGAATGTCGACCCGTTCGGCAACATCGCCCTGTCCGCGCTTGTCGCGGCCATTCCTATTCTTTTCCTGTTCTGGGCGCTCGCCATCAAGCACATGAAAGGCCATTTCGCGGCCCTCGGCGGCACCGGCCTGGCCGTGCTGATTGCCGTTTTCGTCTATGGCATGCCGCTCGAACTGGCTGGCCTGGCCACGCTTTACGGTGGCGCTTTCGGCCTCTTCCCGGTGTGCTGGATCGTCATTACCGCGTTGTTCATTTACAACATGTCGGTCAAGACCGGCCAGTTCGAAGTGATCAAGAACTCGCTGGCTTCGATCTCCGATGACCGCCGCCTGCAGGCGCTGCTGATCGCCTTCTCCTTCGGCGCCTTCATCGAAGGCGCGGCCGGTTTCGGCACGCCGGTGGCGATCACCTCCGCCATGCTGGCCGGCCTTGGCTTCAACCCGCTGTACGCCGCCGGTATCTGCCTGCTCGCCAACACCGCACCGGTCGCCTGGGGCGCCATCGGCATCCCCATCGTCGTCGGTGGCCAGGTTGCCGGCATTCCCGACTTTGCACTGAGCCAGATGGTCGGCCGCACCCTGCCGCTGGTCAGCATTTTCATTCCGTTCTACCTGGTCGTGCTGATGGCCGGCTGGAAGAAGGGCATCGAAGTCTGGCCGGCCTGCCTGGTCAGCGGTGGCTCTTTTGCCATCGCCCAGTACTTCTCCGCCAACTCGCCGCTCACCGCGCCGTTGCTGCCTGACCTGATCGCCTCGATCGCTTCCATCATCTGCACGGTCGCCTTCCTGAAGGTCTGGCACCCGAAGGACAGCTGGCACTTCGACCATGAGCCGAAGCGCGAAGGCAAGGAAAAGCTGCGTTACACCGGCGGTCAGGTATTCCGTGCCTGGGCCCCGTTCATCATCCTGTCGCTGTTCGTCTGCGCCTGGGGGATCAAGCCGGTCAATCAGGCGCTGGACCAGATGACCAAGGCCCTCTTCGACTTCTCCTTCCCGATCGCCGGCCTCGACAAGATGGTCATCGACCAGGTCGGCAAAGCCAAGCCTGCGGTGTACAAGTTCAACTTCTTCTCCGCTGCCGGCACCGCGATCCTCTTCGCCTGGTTCTTCTCCATCGTCGTCATGGGCGCTTCGCTGAAGACCGCCGGCGGCGTCGCCCGCGACACCCTGAAGACGTTGAAATGGCCGATCGTCACCATCGCCACCATCCTCGGCTTCGCCTACATCATGAACTTCTCCGGTATGGCGATCACGCTGGGTTACGCGGTCGCCACCACCGGCGTCGCCTTCCCCTTCTTTGCCGCGATCCTCGGCTGGCTGGGCGTCTTCATGACCGGTTCCGATACTTCGACCAACGCGCTGTTCGGCAAGCTGCAGGCGGTTACCGCCGAAAAGCTCGGCATCGACCCGGTGATCGCCATGTCCGCCAATACCTGCGGCGGCGTCTGCGGCAAGATGATCTCGCCGCAATCGATCTCGGTGGCGACCGGCTCGACCGGCATGGTCGGTCGTGAATCGGAAATCTTCCGTTTCACCTTCAAGCACTCGATCATCATGGCCGCCCTGATGGGCATCCTGCACCTGCTGTGGGCCTATGTCTTCCCGGGCATCGTGCCGGCTTACGCCAAGCCGGTCGCCGCCGCGGTGGCCGCCGTGGCCAATGCCGCCCAGGCTGCAATCAATCCGGACGGCCTGATGTGGCTGGCCATCTTCGTCGGCATCATCACCGGCGTCACCCTGCTGGCACGCTCCATCGGTGCCAATCTCATCGCCCCGGTTGAAGGTCACGACGAAGTGCACTTCCACTAAACGCCGCTATCGGTTCGAGGCTGTTTGGCCTCGAACCGATCTGCCGAGTGAAGGATTTCCCTAACTGCGCCGCAAGGTCCGTCTTGGTACCTTTATCCCGTTAAACACCTCTCATAGGAGCATCGCCATGTACAAGAACATTCTGGTCGCCATTGACGATAGCGAGACTTCGCGTTGCGCGCTGGCAGAAGCCAAACATATTGCCAGGACCAGTCAAGCCAAGCTCTATGTTGTCCACGTGGTCGATGAAGTTCTCCTCACCATGCACGGCCACGCCATGCTCGACATGGGCAGCGCCGATTCGGCCATCGCCAATCTTCGCCGCGCCGGGCAAGCACTGCTCGACAATGCCGTGCGGGACATCGGCGACCTCAAGGCCGAAGCCCTCCTCCTCGAAGCCCAGAAACGCCGCATCTCCGAAACCCTTGCCGATAAGAGCAATGAACTAAATATCGATCTGATCGTCATCGGCCGCCACGGCCAACGAGGCCTGGCCACGCTGCTGCTCGGCTCGGTTGCCGAACAACTGGCCAAAATCTCCAACGCCTCCGTACTTCTCGTCAGGAAACACTAATGCATCAAGAAACGCTCGACGCCAACAAGAACGAACCCCTGCGCGAAGACATCCGTCTCCTCGGCCGGATGCTGGGCGACACGGTGCGCGAGCAGGAAGGCGAGGCGGTGTTCGACGTCGTCGA
>DAIMCQ010000365.1:0-3720 GCA_036726285.1 Azonexus sp. | reverse complement strand
CTGCTTAGCCGAGGCTGCGGGACGTGCCATCAACAGCTAATTCCTACAGAGCCAATAATAAAGGCCGCAAACGCGGCCTTTGTTCATTGGATTGTCCGCCGGGTTCAGGCGTGACCAGTACTGCCAAAGCCGCCGACGCCCCGGTCGCTGGCATCGAACTCATCGACCACGTTGAAGCCGACCTGCAGCACCGGCACGATGATCAATTGCGCAATACGATCCAGCGGGTTCAAGGTAAAGCTCTCGTGACCGCGGTTCCATACCGACACCATCAACTCGCCCTGGTAATCGCTGTCGATCAGTCCGACCAGATTGCCCAGCACAATGCCGTGTTTATGACCCAGGCCCGAACGGGGCAGAATCATCGCCGCCAGACCGGGATCGGCCAGGTGGATCGCCATGCCGGTCGGCACCAGCGTGGTCTGGCCCGGCGCCACATGCAGCGGCGCCTCGATGCAGGCACGCAGGTCGAGACCGGCCGAACCGGGCGTGGCGTAATGCGGCGGATTGTCGCGCAGGCGGTTGTCGAGGATTTTTACGTCAATACGATGCATCAGAGTTTTCCTGTCAAATGGGCAATATGTTCAATCAACTGGCGAGCCAGCACCGATTTCGACGCCGGCGTCAGCGGATGCACGCCGGCATCGTCGAACAACACGAGTCGGTTGTCGTCGCCGCCAAAACCGTCCTGAATCAGGTTGCCGGCAATCAGCGGCACCTTCTTCTTGTGCCGCTTGTTCTGGGCATACTCTTCCAGATTCCGGCTTTCCGCCGCAAAGCCGACGCAGAACGGCGCATTCGGCAGCGCGGCCACCTCGGCGAGGATATCCGGATTTTCCACCAGTTCAATCGGCGGCATGCCGCCGTTGTCCTTCTTCAATTTATGCTCGGCCGCATTGGCCACCCGGTAATCAGCTACTGCTGCGACGCCGATGAAAATATCGGCATCGGCAGCCCGGGCCATCACGGCAGCGTGCATATCCAGCGCACTACGTACCGGAATGCGCTCGACACCTTGCGGCGCCGCGAAGGCGACCGGCCCCGAAACCAGGGTCACATCGGCTCCGGCCTGCCGGGCGGCGCGGGCCACGGCGTAACCCATGCGACCGGAAGACAGATTGGTAATCCCCCGCACCGGGTCGATGGCCTCGAAAGTCGGCCCGGCAGTCATCACCACCCGTTTGCCGGCCAGCACCTTGGGCGCAAAAAAGGCCAGGACCTCTTCGACGATCTCCTCCGGTTCCAGCATGCGGCCGGCGCCCACTTCGCCGCAGGCCTGCTCGCCGCTGGCCGGGCCGATGATTTTGACGCCATCGTCCGCCAAGCGCGCGACATTGCGCCGGGTGGCCGGGTTTTCCCACATTTGCAGGTTCATCGCCGGCGCCACCAATAAAGGGCAGGTCCGGGCCAGGACCATGGTTGCCAGCAGATCATCCGCCAGTCCATTGGCGATCCGCGCCAGAAAGTCGGCCGAAGCCGGCGCCACGAGGATCAGGTCAGCCTGTCGCGACAGATCGATATGCGCCATCGCGTTCGGCATCCGTTCATCCCACTGGTCGGTGAATACCGGCTTGCCGGAAAGCGCCTGAAACGTCGTGGTCGTGACGAAATGGGTTGCTCCCGCCGTCATCGCCACTTGCACGTCGGCGCCCTGCTTGCCGAGCAGCCGGACTAGTTCGGCTGCCTTATATGCAGCGATACCGCCGGTGACGCCCAGGACGATACGCTTACCCTGTAATTCCATTGTCATTCCAACTAGAATATGTGCCTTGCCAATTCTACTGGAAATAGCATGGCGATCACCGACTGGCCGGCGGGGGAACGTCCCCGCGAACGCTTGCTGGCAAATGGTCCGGAGGCCCTTTCCGACGCCGAATTGCTGGCCATCTATTTAAGAGTGGGTGTGCGCGGCAAAAGTGCGGTCGACCTGGCACGCGATCTATTGAAACGCTTCGATGGCCGCCTCAGCCTCCTGGCCGAAGCCTCACTCAAAGAGCTGGCCAGCGTCTCCGGCATCGGTCAGGCCAAGGCAGCACAGCTGAAGGCCAGCTTCGAGCTATCACGCCGCGCCTTAAGCCAGGGCATGGCCCAGCGCGACAGCTTTTCTTCCCCGGGACAGGTCCGCGACTGGCTGCGCCTGAAATTGGCCAATCGCCCGCATGAGGTATTCATGGCACTTTGGCTCGACGCTCAGAATCGCTTGCTCAAGGCAGAGGAATTGTTTGCCGGCAGCCTGACCCAGACTTCGGTTTACCCGCGCGAAGTCGTCAAGAGCGCCCTGGCCCATAATGCTGCGGCCGTCATCCTCGCGCACAACCACCCGTCCGGCGTCGCCGAAGCTTCACGTGCCGACGAAATGCTCACCCGAACCTTGAAAGAAGCCCTGGCCATGGTCGATATCAAGGTTCTCGACCACTTCATCGTAGCCGGAAACCAACCGCCACTTTCCTTCGCCGAGCGTGGTCTTTTATAGAAGACGTAAAAAAGACTTGTAATTACCTGGGCTTATTCGTTAGAATCGTGGGCTTTCTTCTAGCGAATTCTGGAGCACCAATCATGGCGCGAGTCTGCCAAGTAACGGGAAAAGCCCCGATGGTTGGGAACAAAGTTTCCCACGCCAACAATAGAACAAAGCGTCGCTTCCTGCCGAACCTGCAGTATCGCCGCTTCTGGGTTGAAAGCGAAAACCGCTTCATCCGCCTGCGCGTTTCCAACGCCGGTCTGCGTTTGATCGACAAGAATGGTATCGACACCGTTCTGGCCGACCTGCGTGCCCGCGGCGAAGTCTGATTAAGGAAGGATAAAGAAAATGGCTAAAGGCGGTCGCGAAAAAATCAAGCTGGAATCTACAGCTGGCACCGGTCACTTCTACACCACCTCCAAAAACAAGCGCACGACGCCTGAAAAGCTGGAGATGATGAAGTACGACCCGAAGGCTCGTAAGCACGTCGCTTACAAGGAAGTCAAGCTGAAGTAATTCAGCTCACTCCAGCTTTCGACAAACCCGCCTTTCGGCGGGTTTTGTTTTTTCCAGCCCACCCTTTCAGGCGGGCCAAGATACAAGTCAATCCTTACGCTTGAAAACAAACACCGCGTAAGCCGCAATGGCCGCAAACATCACCACCGACCAGTTGGCCATCGACAAACCAAGGAATTCCCAATCACGACTGGCACAAAACCCAGTTGCCAGAAACAGCGAGGGATTTTGCATCCCCAACCAGTCAACCAATTGCTCGATCAACGTCGGATCAGTCAAGCCACATTCCGTTGCCAACTCGGGAAAGGCCTGCATCCAGGTCTGGTAGGCCGCAACCCCGAACCCCCAAGCCGCCAGCGCTGCCAGCAAGCCGCAAAAAACCGTCTTGCCCCGCGGAAAGGCGCAAGCCAGCAAGGCAACCAAGCCAATCGCCATATAGAGCAGACGCTGGAAAATACACAACGGACAGGGTGCCAGGTGCAACAGCGCCTGCAACTCAAGCCCTACCGCCACCAAGCCAAAAGCACCAAGAGAAAGCCCCGAAAACCAGGCCCGAACAGGAACACCAGGAAATAGCATAAAGAACATCCAGTAATTAATCCCGACAGCCAACAGATCGCGTCAGCCGAACAAGCCCGGATTTTATGCCAAGCCCTCCACCGCGGGAGCAAAGACGTAACAATGCCAACACAAGATCACACAGCGTCATTATTTGTTACAGAAGCGCGCCTCGACTATTTCAC
>DAIMCQ010000364.1:0-3770 GCA_036726285.1 Azonexus sp. | reverse complement strand
CTCCCTGGTTGACTGCAGCAAGTACGGCCAATGCATCCCGCGTCGCCGCCACATCATGCACTCGCAATATTTTCGCACCCCTTTGTGCTGCTAACATCGCCGCAGCAACACTGGCTGCCTCACGCTGCTCGACTGGCCGCCCTGTGATTGCACCCAGCATCGATTTGCGCGACACGCCAACCAATACCGGGAGATCACTTGAACACAAGTCAGGCAAGGCCCGAAACAGCGCGAGATTTTGCACCAATGTCTTACCGAATCCGAACCCGGGATCGAGAACAACTCGCTGTCTCGACACCCCTGCAGCATCGCACCGTTCAAGCTGGCGCAATAAGAATCGGCGCACCTCGGTAACCACATCATCGTACTCCGGTGCCAACTGCATCGTCCCCGGCTCACCCTGCATATGCATGATGCACACCGCACAGTCGCTCTCGACAAGCAACTCAACTGCACCAGGATTGCGCAATCCGCTGATGTCATTAAACAACGAGGCGCCAGCAGCGATAGCCGCCCGCATGACCGCAGGTTTGTAGGTATCAACCGAAATCGGTACCCCCCAGCCCCTAATTTGCTCCAGAACCGGAATCAAACGCGCCAGCTCGTCGCCTTCCGATACCGGAGCAGACCCAGGCCGGGAAGACTCGGCACCAATATCCAGAATATGCGCACCGGCATCGAGCTGAAACCGCGCATGCGCCACCGCTCGTTCAATATCGCTGCCGACACCATCGGAAGAAAATGAATCTGTCGTCAAATTGACGATCCCCATCACCAAAGGCTGGTCCAGGGAGAGTTGAAATTTACCGCACTGAAGAATTGACATAGCCCAAAACGAAAAAGCCGGGAGCAAGCCCCCGGCTGTCAAAACAAAATAGTCAGATCAAGCTGGTGCCGCCGCACTCGGTTCAGCCCCCGGCGGGGTTTCCGTCCGGGTCGGACGCGGTGCGCCCTGCGAAGGCTTCGGCGGACGTGGCGGCTTGCCGGACATGATGTCATCAATCTGCTCGGCATCAATGGTTTCCCACTCCAACAAAGCCTTGGTCATTGCCTCAACCTTGTCGCGATTATCCTCAAGCAGTTGGCGAGCCAGCGCGTACTGCTCGTCGATGATACGACGGATTTCAGCATCAACCTTCTGCATGGTGGCCTCTGAAACATTCTTGTGTTGCGTCACCGAACGACCAAGGAAGACCTCGCCATCATTCTCGCCGTATACCATCACCCCCAGGTCCGACATCCCGTAACGCGTCACCATGTCACGCGCCATCGACGTTGCACGCTCGAAATCATTCGAGGCTCCGGTAGTCATCTGGTTCATGAACAGCTCTTCAGCAACCCGCCCACCGAATAGAACAGCAATCCGGCTCATCAGATATTCGCGATCGTAGGCGTAACGATCTTGCTCAGGCAGCTGCATGGTCAAACCCAAGGCGCGGCCACGCGGAATGATCGTCACTTTGTGAACCGGATCAGACTTCGGCACCAGCTTAGCAACAACGGCATGCCCGGATTCGTGATACGCCGTGTTCATTTTCTCGTCTTCGGTCATCACCATGCTACGGCGCTCGGCGCCCATCATGATTTTGTCCTTGGCCTTTTCGAAGTCTTCCATGTCCACCAAGCGCTTGCTACCACGTGCCGCAAACAATGCAGCCTCGTTAACAAGATTGGCCAAGTCGGCACCGGAGAACCCCGGCGTACCGCGCGCGATGATATCCGCCTTGACATCACCGGCGATCGGCACTTTACGCATATGGACCTTGAGAATCTCCTCACGACCACGAATATCCGGTAGCGGCACAACAACCTGGCGGTCAAAACGCCCCGGGCGCAGCAGCGCCGGGTCAAGGATATCCGGACGGTTGGTTGCGGCAATTACGATGATCCCGCTATGACCTTCAAAACCGTCCATCTCGACCAACAACTGGTTCAGTGTCTGTTCGCGCTCATCATTACCACCGCCGAGACCGGCACCACGATGACGACCGACTGCATCGATTTCATCGATAAAGATAATGCACGGCGCATGCTTCTTGGCGTTCTCGAACATGTCGCGAACACGAGCCGCACCCACGCCGACGAACATTTCGACAAAATCCGAACCCGAGATACTAAAGAACGGGACCTTCGCCTCACCAGCAATGGCCTTGGCGAGCAGGGTCTTACCAGTACCGGGATTGCCGACCATCAGCACCCCTTTGGGAATACGGCCACCCAGTTTCTGGAACTTTGAAGGGTCACGCAGGAAATCAACCAGCTCCTGCACCTCCTCCTTCGCCTCGTCACAACCGGCGACATCGGCAAAGGTAATGGTGTTCTGCGCTTCGTCGGTCATCCGTGCGCGTGACTTACCGAAGGAGAAAGCCCCCCCCTTGCCGCCGCCCTGCATCTGACGCATGAAGAACACCCAGACACCGATCAACAACAGCATCGGGAACCAACTGACAAACAAATTCATCAGGAAGGAAGGTTCTTCTTCCGGCTTGGCTTCAATCTTGACGCCATTTTTCAACAAATCGGAAACCAGCCAGAGATCTGGCGGAGCATACGAGGTGATGCGCTTACCGTCCGTGGTCGTCGCCTTCAGGGTGCGACCTTCCATGACCACCTTGGTGATACGGCCCTGCTTCACCTCTTCAATGAACTGGGAGTACTCAACCGAACCCTGAGCAACTTGACGGGTGTTGAACTGATTGAATACCGTCATCAGCACAAGGCCAATCACCAGCCAAATTGCGAGGTTTTTGAACATGTTGTTCAAGCTTGCTCTCCTTTTGCAGCGTCGAGAGATAAAAGTGTCATTCTATACACAACTATCAACGCAATATACGACCGAGCAAATAAAGCTCGGCACTTCGATCCCGAGAAGCATCCGGTTTGCGGACCGCAACCGTCTTGAACGTCTCGCGCATGGCACGGAGAAAATTCTCGTAATCCGTCCCCTGGAAAACTTTGACCAGAAAAGCGCCATCCGGTTTCAGGTGCGCCTTGGAGAATTCAAGCCCCAACTCAGCCAGATACATAATGCGCGCCTGATCGACCAGCGGCACACCTGACATATTGGGGGCCATGTCCGACATTACAAGCCCCACTTGTCGATCGCCCAACTTTTCTTCCAATTGCCGCAGGACATCATCTTCGCGGAAATCGCCCTGGATGAACTCGACACGATGCAACGGCTCCATTTCAAGGAGATCAAGCGCGAAGACGAGTCCGCGCTCACCAACACGCTTGGCTGCGACCTGCGACCAGCCGCCAGGTGTCGCACCGAGATCAACAACAACCTCGCCCTGCCCGAGCAGTCGGTCCTTATCATCAATTTCCATCAACTTGAAAGCGGCTCGCGAACGCCAGCCTTCCTTCTTAGCAAGCTGCACATAAGGGTCATTAACATGCTCGCGCATCCAAGCTTTACTGGTCCTGGTTCTGCTCATTCGGTAAAATGCCGTTTTTGAAAGGTTTACTATGCTGCAATTATCAACTGTCGAGCGCCGCGATCTGCGGGCCCAGGCACACAATCTGAATCCGGTTGTATCAATCTCCGAAAACGGCCTGACTGAAGCCGTCCTCAAGGAAATCGACGTCAACCTCAACGCCCATCAACTCATCAAGATCCGGGTCTACGGTGACAGTCGTGAAAACCGTATTGCCTACCTTGAGCAAATCTGCGCCGAACTCGGCGCTGCTGCGGTCCAACATATCGGCAAACTGCTTGTCGTTTGGCGCCCGCCTCCCGCCGACAACGTTGCTGCAACAAAGGCCAACGC
>DAIMCQ010000363.1:0-3771 GCA_036726285.1 Azonexus sp. | reverse complement strand
AGCGCCGGAGCGGGCACCCTTTCCCCCATGGAACCCGAGCGACCGGACGACCCGGCGGACGAACGGCCCGAGAGCTGCTGCTTCGACGACTGGGCCGGACACTGGGAGAAGCAGAGCCGACGGAAGGCCACCGTCGCAGGGGTCACCGCCCCGCTCAACGCAGCCGGGCAGCCAATCAGCACCAGCAAGAATGCGACGATCAACTACGAAGTCGACAAAACCGTTCGCCACACCAAACAGGCAATCGGCGCGGTCCGCCGCCTTTCCGCGGCGGTCGTCCTGAACCACAGGAAGGATATCGGCAAAGATGGCAAGCCAACGACCAAGGCGATCCCCGATGCCGAGCTAAAGCAGATCAACGACCTGGTTCGCGAAGCCATGGGCTATAGCAAGGAGCGTGGCGATACGCTCTCGATTGCCAGTTCGCCGTTTACGGCCAGCGATAAATCCGATGCCGAATTGCCCGCTTGGAAAGATCCTGAAAACATCTCTTTTGCCAAGGAAGTTTTCAAATACCTGTTGCTTGCTGGCGTCATTGCCTTCCTCTACCTGAAGGTCATCCAGCCATCGCTCAAGGTCATGTTCCCGCCCCCGGTCGATGCCGACGGCGAAGCCACGGCCGAAGGCGTGGCCGGCGCACTCGGCCATATCGCGATTGCCGGCGAGGATGGCGAGGACCGCGTCCAGATCGATCATTATGCGGCCAAGGTCCAGAAGGCGCGGGACATCGCGCAGTCCGACCCGAAGGTTGTCGCCAACATCATCAAGGATTGGATGGGCGCCAATGGCTAGTCCCGACGAAGGCCTGGAAAAGGCTGCCACCCTGCTCATCGCCCTGGGCGAAGACCATGCCGCCGAGGTGCTCAAGCATCTCGGCCCACGCGAGGTACAAAAGCTTGGCCATGCCATGGCCCTGCTCAAATCCGTGCCGCGCGCCAAGGTCGAAGCCGTGCTCGACGACTTTCACAAGACCGCCGAGGAAAGTGCCGCCGTCCACGTCGATACCGATGCCTACATCCGCTCAGTACTAACCAAAGCGCTCGGCGACGACAAGGCTTCCAACCTGATTTCGCGCATCCTGCAGGGCGGCGAGACCTCGGGCATCGAAGGCCTGAAGTGGATGGACGCACCGACCGTTGCCGATCTGATTCGCAACGAACACCCGCAGATCATCGCCACCATCCTGGTGCACCTCGAACACGACCACGCCAGCGAAATTCTCAATCACTTTACCGAGCGGCTGCGCAACGATGTGGTATTGCGCGTCGCCACGCTGGAAGGTATCCAGCCAGCGGCCCTGCGCGAACTCAACGAAGCGATGATGCGCATCCTCTCCGGTTCGGCCAGCGTCAAACGGACCGCCATGGGGGGCGTACGCACGGTCGCCGAAATTCTCAATTTCATCGGTACCGCCAACGAAACTTCGGTGGTCGACGCCATCCGCGAATACGATCCGGACTTGGCCCAGAAGATTCTCGACGAGATGTTCGTCTTCGAAAACCTGATGGACATCGACGACCGCTCGATCCAGCTGATCATGCGCGAAGTCCAGTCCGATTCGCTGATTCTCGCCCTCAAGGGCGCCTCCCCCGACCTGCGCGAGAAGATTTTCAAGAACATGTCGCAACGGGCGGCCGAAATGCTGCGCGAAGACCTGGAATCGAAAGGCCCGGTTCGTCTTTCCGAAGTCGAAGCCGAGCAGAAGGAAATCCTCAAGATCGTCCGCCGCCTGGCCGACGAAGGCCAGATCGTCCTCGGCGGCGCCGGCGGCGAGCAAATGCTCTAACAGACCCACACCATGTCCGGCATCATCCCCAAGGAAGAACTGGCCAGCTTCCAGCGCTGGCAGGCCCACTCGTTCGATAGCCCGAAAACGCCCTCCACCAGCCCCAAACCGGCGCAGGAGGTCGTTATCGAAAGCGCCGTCGCACCTCAGGCGGAAATCAATCTACCGACCGCGGAGGACATTGAACGCATTCACGAGGAGGCCCGCGCACTTGGCTACCAGAGCGGCTACGAGGAAGGACGTCTCGCTGCCGAGCAAGCCGGGCGCCAGGCCGTCAACGATGAAGCCGAGCGCTTTCTGGCGCTGACCGGCAGCCTGCGCACGGCTATCGACGAACTCGATCAGACCGTGGCCGATCAATTGCTCGCCCTCGCAACGGAAATTGCCGCACAGGTCATTTCTGGCAGCATCGCCATGAAGAACGAACTGCTGCTGCCTATCATCCGCGAGGCCATCGCCGCCCTGCCGATTCACCACACCCATCTGACCTTGCGCCTGAATCCAGCCGATGCCGCTGCGATCAAGGCCCAGTTGGGCGAGCAACTGAGCCAAACAGGCGCCCAGATTATCGAAGATACCGAAATCACCCCCGGCGGCTGCCTGGTCCGCGCCGGATCGAGTGAAGTCGACGCGACGCTCGAAACCCGCTGGAAACGCGTGCTCGAAACCATTGGCGCCGAACCGCGGGAATGGCTGCAGCCGTGACCGACAACCTCCCGGACCACACCGGCCGCTGGCAGAATTTCCTCGAAAACTGTCGACTGGCGGCAACCAACGCCCAGCCCCTGTGGCCGGTCGGACGGCTGACGCGAATCAACGGACTGGTCATGGAAGCGGCCGGCCTCAAATTGCCGCTTGGCAGCTCCTGCAAAATTTACCCACTTAGTGGCGCCCCGGTCGAAGCAGAAGTCGTCGGCTTTGCCGGCGAAAAGCTCTACCTGATGCCCTCCGACGACGTATACGGCCTGGCACCCGGTTCCAAGGTTGTGGCCTTTGAAACCCCAACGCTGCCACCGAAAATCGATGCACCGCCGCCGTTTCGCCGGCGCGCGATCGACCGTGCGAAGCAGGTTCCAGTCGGCGAGGAATTGCTCGGCCGAGTCGTCGATGGCGTCGGACGCCCGCTCGACAACAAGGGCCCTCTCACCACCACCCAGTCGCGCTCGCTGCAAAGCCGGCCGGTCAACCCCATGTCGCGGGCAGCCATTCACCAACCACTCGACGTCGGCATTCGGGCCATCAATGCGCTGCTGACCGTCGGTCGAGGTCAACGAATGGGCCTTTTTGCCGGCTCCGGGGTCGGCAAATCCGTGCTGCTTGGCATGATGGCCCGCTACACCGAAGCCGAAGTCATCGTCGTCGGACTGATCGGCGAGCGCGGACGCGAAGTCAAGGAGTTCATCGAGCAGATCCTGGGCGAAGAAGGCATCCGCCGCGCGGTCGTTGTCGCCGCTCCAGCCGATACCGGCCCATTGATGCGACTGCAAGGTGCGGCCTACGCGACAACGATTGCCGAATACTTCCGTGATCAGGGCAAGCAAGTCCTGCTGATCATGGACTCTCTGACGCGCTACGCCATGGCCCAGCGCGAGATTGCATTGGCAATCGGCGAACCCCCTGCCACCCGCGGCTATCCGCCGTCGGTTTTCGCCCGGCTCCCTCAACTGGTTGAACGGGCAGGCAACGGCCCGGAAGGCGGTGGCTCGATCACGGCGTTCTATACCGTACTTGCCGAAGGCGATGACCAACAAGACCCGATTGCCGATTCGGCACGAGCCATTCTCGACGGCCATATCGTGCTCTCGCGAACGCTCGCCGATGCCGGCCATTACCCGGCGATCGATATTGAACAATCAATCAGCCGAGCCATGGTCAATTTGATCGAACAATCGCATCTCGATCAGATTCGTCGCTTCAAGGTACTCTTTGCGCGCTACCAACGCTCGCGCGACCTGATTTCAGTAGGCGCCTACGCACCGGGCTCG
>DAIMCQ010000362.1:0-3788 GCA_036726285.1 Azonexus sp. | reverse complement strand
TCCTGCAAAGTTGGGTCGGGGAGATTCTAGGGGGATTCGGGCGTGGCGTCAGTGAAGTCGGAAGGCTTGGGGTAAAAATCAAATTATCGAGTTTCCAAATTGCGGTGATCGATGTTCACAACGATATTGGCGAAATCCCCCTGCCCAAGGGGGCATGATCGTGTCGGGTCAGAGCTGGAAATTGATTATTTCTGCTTGCTTCAGGCAAGTAGCAATGCCAATTCAGCGGCGGCATCGCGGAGAACGGGCAGAATGCGCTCCTCCATTTCCGTGACCGATACCCTGGCTGCCTGGAGACCAACGTTGATGGCTGCCACGACCCGGCCATCATGGGCAGCGATTGGTACGGCGATGGAACGTAGTCCGATTTCCAGTTCCTGGTCGACAAGGGCATAACCTTGGGCGCGTACCCGTCCCAGCTCGGTGCGCAGTGCCTCCTTGGTCATGAGTGTGTACTCGGTGTACTGGATCGGCTTGGCCCGTTCCAAGCAGGCCTCCCTGTCTTCTTCCGCGGCATGGGCAAGTAATACCCGGCCCATGGACGTATACACCGCTGGCAGGCGACTGCCGATGTCCAGATCGATGGTCATGATCCGGGTGGTGGAAGCCCGGGCTATGTAGAGGATTTCGTCGCCGTCCAAGATTGCGATGGAGCTGGACTCATGCAATCGATTACTGACGTCACGTAGTACCGGCTGGCCAGCTTTGGCCAGCGGCGTAGAGGCAAGGTAGGCGTGGCCCAGGGACAGAATTCGTGGCCGCAGGGCAAAGTTGCGCCCGTCCTCGGAGCTGACGAAACCGAGCTTGGCCAGCGTGTACAGGCAGCGCCGCACTGCCGCTCGGGGAATGCCTGTTTTCTGGCTGATTTGCGACGTTGACATCTGTCGTCGCTGTGGCGAGAAGGCTTCAATCACTGCCAGCCCCCTTGCCAGGGAAGCCATGAAATTCGGGTCCCCGCTGGTGTCTGATTGGCCGTCGAGGGGAAGTTCGGAATCTTGCACGGGATTAGGGTTCATTGGGTCGAGATCTCGCTAAGGCATGAGTGGTGCTATTGGGCAGAGTGCCTGAAGCATATATCAGGCGATTGGCATAAAGATCAATCGTATCGCACAAAAGAACGATTATCGCACGGGCGGTTTTGGGGCTCTTGCCTTGAGGTCGATATGCGATCAGTCCAGATCCCGTTTTTTGATTGTTCGATTATCGAACAATATTTCGATAATCGCCGTTGACGATCCTGGGTTGGCGCTTTTAGACTGATTGAAATTCGATCAGTTGTTCGTTTATCGCGCAAATGATCGCCATGCATTTGACCTTCCATCTTTGAGAAGGTCTTCAAAGCGGAAGAGGTAGCAAGCCAAACCATGATTGACAAGATCGTTTCATCCTTCGCTGCAGCCATTGCCGGCATCCACGACGGTGCTGTTGTGATGATCGGTGGCTTCGGTACGGCCGGGATGCCAAATCAACTGATTGACGCGTTGATTGATCGGGGCACTCGCGACCTGACCATCGTTAACAATAATGCGGGTAACGGTGAGACCGGTCTGGCTGCCTTATTGCGGGCGGGGCAGGTTAAGAAGGTCATCTGTTCGTTCCCGCGACAAGCTGATTCCCAGATCTTCGATGGCCTTTACCGTAGCGGCGCCGTCGAATTGGAGCTGGTGCCTCAAGGCAACTTGGCCGCCCGTATTCAGGCTGCTGGCGCCGGCTTGGGGGGAATCTTCACCCCCACCGGTTACGGTACTCAACTGGCCGAGGGCAAAGAGACTCGCCACATTGATGGCCGGGACTATGTGCTGGAGTATCCGATCAAGGCCGATTTCGCCCTGATCAAGGCTCACCGCGGCGACCGCTGGGGCAATCTGGTGTATCGCAAGGCGGCACGCAACTTCGGGCCGATCATGGCCGCTGCCGCCGCCTGCACCATCGCTCAGGTCGATGCGCTGGCAGAGCTGGGAGAACTGGACCCGGAAACGGTGGTGACGCCGGGTATTTTTGTCCAGCGCGTGGTGGTTTCCGCCGATGCGGCTCGTTGATCTGGAGAAAGCCATGAATCGATTTGATCGCAATCAGATGGCCGCCCGCGTGGCCCTGGATATCCCCGAAGGGGCCTACGTGAACCTGGGCATCGGTTTGCCCACCAGGGTCGCCAACTACTTGCCACCTGATCGGGAAATTTTCCTGCATAGCGAGAACGGTCTGCTTGGCATGGGCCCGGCTCCTGCGCCCGGTGAGGAAGACCCGGAGCTGATCAACGCCGGCAAAGAGCCGGTGACGCTGCTCAAAGGCGGGTGCTTTTTCCACCACGGCGACTCCTTTGCCATGATGCGCGGCGGCCACCTGGACATCTGCGTCCTCGGTGCCTTCCAAGTTTCGGCTCGGGGCGATCTGGCCAACTGGCACACCGGCGCCCCCGATGCAATTCCTGCTGTGGGCGGGGCCATGGACCTGGCTATCGGTGCCAAGCAAGTGTTTGTGATGATGGAACTCCTGACCAAGAACGGCGAAAGCAAGCTGGTGCCCGAATGCACCTACCCCCTAACCGGCATTACTTGCGTGAACCGTCTGTACACCGACCTGGGCGTTATCGACATCACTGCCGACGGTCTCCTTGTACGGGAACGGGCTCCGGGCCTGAGCTTCGCCGAACTCCAAGCCCTGGTGCCGGTGCCTCTGGTCGACGCAGCCTGATCCCGTTGTACCCCCCCATGCACAAAGAAAACATGAGTAGAACCATGGAAAACGCTTACATCTGCGATGCCCTGCGCACCCCTTTCGGTAAATATGGCGGCGCTCTGGCCGGTATTCGCGCCGACGATTTGGGGGCGGTGCCACTGGCTGCCCTGATGGCCCGCCATCCACAGGTGGACTGGCGTACGGTGGACGATGTCGTCTACGGTTGCGCCAACCAAGCGGGTGAGGATAACCGTAATGTGGGCCGTATGGCGCTGCTGCTGGCAGGCTTGCCCGAGATGGTGCCGGGTACCACCATAAACCGCTTGTGCGGTTCCAGCCTGGATGCGATTGCCTCCGCCGCTCGCGCCATCAAGAGCGGTGAAGCTGGGCTGGTGCTCGCCGGCGGTGTCGAGAGCATGTCCCGGGCTCCTTTTGTCGTCGGCAAGGCCGATCAGCCCTTCTCGCGGAATATGAAAATGGAGGACACCACCATCGGCTGGCGCCTCATCAATCCCTTGATGCGCGAGGTTTATGGCGTGGATTCGATGCCGGAAACGGCGGAGAACGTGGCTGCCGATTTTGACATCAGCCGGGCCGACCAGGACGCCTTTGCCCTGCGCAGCCAGCAGCGCGCTGCTGCCGCTCAGGCCGCAGGCCTTCTGGCCTCGGAGATTGTGCCGGTCCTTCTTCCCCAGAAGAAGGGCGAACCTCGGCGCGTGGATCAGGACGAGCACCTGCGCCCGGATACCAGCCTGGAATCCCTGTCACGCTTGAAGGGCGTGGTGCGCACAGAGGGGACGGTGACTGCCGGCAACGCTTCCGGTGTGAACGATGGTGCCGCCGCGCTGCTGCTGGCTTCCGCCGCTGTCGCCAGCCGCTATGGTCTGGTACCACGGGGGCGGGTGGTGGCCGCTGCCGCTGCCGGCGTGGCGCCGCGCATCATGGGCTTCGGACCGGCCCCGGCCATGCGCAAGGTACTTGCCCTAGCCGGCTTGAGCCTGTCCCAGATGGACGTGATCGAACTCAACGAGGCCTTTGCCGCACAAGCGTTGGCCGTGACCCGGGACCACGGCCTGGCCGACGACGATCCCCGGGTGAACCCCAACGGC
>DAIMCQ010000361.1:0-3790 GCA_036726285.1 Azonexus sp. | reverse complement strand
GCCACAGGGTCAGGTATTTCTGGCCAACCGTCGGCAGCTTGGCGGCAACAAACACCGACAGCGGATTTTCCTGACCATCGACAGCACCGGAAGCCAGCGCCGGCTGGGCATCCGCCCAGCTCATCTGGGTCGGATTTGCCCCCAAGGCCGAGAAAGTCTCGTTATACAGCGGCGAGCCGACGACGCGGAACTTCATCCCCTTCATATCGGCAGGCGTGGCAATCGGCCGCTTCGAATTGGACATTTCGCGGAAGCCGTTTTCGCCCCAAGCCAGGGGAACAACCTCACGCTTTTCAAGCACCGCAAACAGATCCTTGCCGATTTCGCCCTGAGTCAAGGCATCAATGGCCTTGTAGTCGGGCATCAGGAAGGGCAGTGAGAACAGGTTGAGTTCCTTGACCTGCGGCGACCAATTGATGGTCGAGCCAATGGCCAGATCGATAACCCCCTGGCGGATCGCCGTGAACTCGCGGGTCTGGTCCCCACCAACCAGGGAACTACCGGGATAAAGCTTGATGACGATGCGTCCCTGGGTCTTTTCCTTGACCAGCTCTGCCCAACGCTCGCCCGCCTGCCCCCAGGGGAAGGCCGTCCCAAGCACGGTGGAAAGCCGGTATTCGGCCCGATAAGACTCGGCTTGAGCAACACCACCGACCAACATACAAGTAGCGGCGGCCATCGCCATAAATGTTCTGCGCTGCATGATACCCATCTCCTTTGTTATTGGAATAAGGGACTGATTATCAGCGTAGCCCATGCCAGGCGCAACTTGAAAAAGCGGGGGCGTAAACAAAAAAAAGCCCGGAAAACCGGGCTTTTTTATTTCAAGCTGTCCGCGATTTATTCAACCGGGCGGATGTTTGCAGCTTGCTTGCCCTTCGGGCCGGTGACGATATCGAAGGTCACCTTTTGGTTTTCGGCCAGGGTCTTGAAACCATTGCCTTGAATTGCGGAGAAGTGAGCGAACAGATCTTCGCCGCCTTCAGACGGGGAGATGAAGCCGAAGCCCTTAGCGTCGTTGAACCACTTAACGGTACCATTTGCCATGTTTAGCATCCTTGGTAAAAAATATAACAGATGGGTAACGAATTACCCGGGAATTACGAGATCAAGACCGAGGAGCTGGCAAACCGAAAAGCAGGTAACGATGAAGTTACTAGCCGGGTACGGCGTAGGCACAAAACACTGCCTGGAAATCCCGAAGTCCAGAGTATGGACTGCGATTCTGATTAATGCAAAGTATTTTTTCGAATCGCCTGCATTGCCCCATGCAGCACAAGCGATTCAACAAATAAACAACATCCGAAGACGCTCAAAACCACTAACGCCGGGCAAGCCGATGACATGGCATGCACCCGGTTCGGACTTGACCAATTCCAATTAATGCACGCGACGAACGCAGGCGCCCAGTTTGGCTAGCTTCTCTTCGATCCGCTCGTAACCCCGGTCGAGGTGATAAATCCGGTCGATCAGGGTTTCACCTTGCGCCACCAGCGCCGCGATCACCAAAGAGGCGGACGCCCGCAAGTCAGTCGCCATCACCGTCGCACCATCGAGATGGTCAACGCCACGTACGATGGCGTTATTGCCCTCGATCTGGATATTCGCCCCCAGACGCATCAATTCGTTAACGTGCATGAAGCGATTCTCGAAGATGGTTTCCCGAATTGTCGCCACGCCGTCGGCCACGCAATTGATCGCCATGAACTGGGCTTGCATGTCTGTCGGGAATGCCGGATAAGGCGCCGTGCGCAAACTCACCGCCTTCAGGCGTCTCGGTGCAACCAGACGGATCGCATCGCGTTCAACGGTAATCTCGCAGCCGGCATCCATCAGCTTGTCTACAACCGTATCCAGATACGCCGCCGAAGTCTTGACCAGACGGATATCGCCGCCCGTCACCGCCGCCGCGCAGAGATAAGTACCCGTTTCGATACGGTCCGGCATGATGGCATGGGTTGCACCATGCAGTTTGTCGACACCCTGAATGCGAATGACATCGGTCCCGGCGCCGGAAATTCGCGCCCCCATACTGACCAGACAATTCGCCAGATCAACCACTTCCGGCTCGCGCGCGGCGTTTTCGATCACGGTTTCGCCCTCGGCCAGACAGGCCGCCATCATCAGATTTTCGGTTCCGGTTACTGTCACCATGTCGGTACAGATGCGAGCCCCCTTCAGACGCGTCGCCTTGGCATGAACATATCCCTGTTCAACCTTGACCTCGGCGCCCATGGCCTGCAAGCCCTTGATGTGCTGATCAACCGGCCGGGCACCGATCGCACAACCGCCAGGCAGCGAAACCCGGGCTTCACCGCCGCGCGCCAGCAGGGGGCCAAGCACCAGAATCGATGCGCGCATGGTTTTCACCATCTCGTACGACGCAACCGGATTGTTCAGCCCACCACCGTTGAGAACCAGGCCATCAACCCCATCCATCGTGACGCCGACGCCCATTTCGCCGAGCAGCCGCAGCATGGTCGAGATGTCATTGAGGTGCGGCACATTGGTGAAGTGCATCGGATCGGCAGTCAGCAACGATGCGCAAAGAATGGGCAGGGCCGCATTCTTCGCACCGGAGATGGCGACTTCGCCAGAAAGGGCGGCGCCGCCCTGGATCAGCAGCTTATCCATGTTGAGCACTCCACTCTTCCGGGGTCAGCGTCTTGAACGAGAGCGCATGCAACTCGCCAGTTGCCAGCTTGTCCTTGAGGGTCTGATACACCCGTTGCTGGCGTTGCACACGGCTCTTCCCGACGAATTCGTCACTGACCACGATCGCCTCGAAATGCTGGCCATCTCCGTCAAGAGAAAGATGTTCGCAGGACATGCCGGCGAGGATGAGTTGCTTGATTTGGTCAGGATGCATCTATTTAAGCTCTAAGTTTCCAGCCTCGCTTGAGCAGGCTCAGTGTCAGCAGCGACACGGCTGCAAAGCAAGTGACGACAACCGACAAACTGAACTCCGGCGCAACATCAGAAACACCGAAAAATCCGTAGCGGAAACCGTCAATCATGTAAAAAACGGGATTGTAATGCGAGAGTCCCTGCCAGAACGGCGGTAGGGTATAAATCGAATAAAAGACACCGGACAGCATGGTCAGCGGCATGATCAGGAAGTTCTGGAAGGCTGCCAGCTGATCGAATTTTTCCGACCAGATACCGGCAATCATCCCAAGCGCACCAAACAAGGCGCCGCCGAATAACGCAAAGGCCAGGACCCACAAAGGTGCCACGACCCGCAACTCGGCAAACCACACCGTCGCCAGCAAAACCCCCAGACCGACCATCAGACCGCGCACCAGCGCAGCCAGGATATAAGCCGCAAAAAACGCACTATAGGGAATCGGCGGCAACAGCACGAACACGATGGAACCGGTAATCTTGGCTTGAATCAGGCTGGACGACGAATTGGCAAAAGCGTTCTGCAACACCTGCATCATTACCAGGCCGGGCACCAGAAAGCTGGTGTAGCGCACGCCATGCACCAGCACATGCTCGTCAAGCACGTGTCCGAAAATCAGCAAATACAACAGCGCCGTGAGGACCGGCGCGCCAACCGTCTGAAAGGCGACCTTCCAGAAGCGCAACAGTTCTTTATAGAACAGCGTCCAGAATCCGATCATTGCTGCATCGTCCGCACAAACACTTCTTCCAGCGAAGCACCGGGGTAGGCAGCCATCAAATTGGTTGTCGAATCGAGCGCAATGACCTTGCCCTGCTTCATCAACGCGATCCGGCCACACAAGGCCTTGGCTTCTTCCAGATAATGCGTCGTCAGAATGATGGT
>DAIMCQ010000360.1:0-3822 GCA_036726285.1 Azonexus sp. | reverse complement strand
ACCTTGGTCGACAGCACGCCCATTTCCTTGACCACACCCATGACCTCGCCGATGCCGACAAAATCCCCCACCCGCAAGGCCCGCGAGTAGATCAACACCAGGCCGCTCATCACCTGGGTGACGATTCCGGCCGACCCCAGGGTCAGCATGAAACCGAACATCACCGACAAGCCCTTGAACGCCTCGCTATCGGCCAGGGGCAGGTAGGGATAGGCCACCGCCAGACCAAAGCCCCAGATCAGGATGCTGACCAGGCGCCGGGTGGCCTTTGCCGTATCGGCATGAATGCCCGGAATCACCGACTTGCCGAGATCGACATTGCGAAAGACATTGGCCACCACGTCGTTGGCCGCCTTGGTCAGGAACAGCACGACGACCGCCGTCAGCAAACCGGGCACGGCAGAAACGGCACCGTGCCCCAACATGCCGAGCAATTCGACCAGGAAGCCGGAGAGCTTGTCGGCATAAGGCTGGGTCAGCGGAAAGGTACCGAGCACATAGATGAACCACAGGTAGGCCACCGATATCCAGAGAAAAGCCAGCAACAGCTGGGCTACCCGGCTGAGCAACAGCCAGGCATGTTCGGCCCAGCGAAAATCGCGGCTTTCGTTTTCCCGCGCCCCCTGCACCCGGCGCCGCAAACGGATCAAGACGAACCGCGTCGTCCGCTGAATACCCCACAACAGCAGCAAGCCCAGCCCGGTGGCAAGCAGGGAGAGCAGCAAGCCGCGCGCCAGCACCGGACCGCTGCGCTGCTCGAGACGAACCGCCAGGGCTTCACCGAAACGCGCTTCGACCTGCGCGGCGGCCTCATCGAGCCCAAGACGCTGCTCTTCGTCGAGATCCGACTCGTAAAGAATGAACATCATGCGGTCGCCGATATTGAAGACGACGCCCTTGCGTCCTTCCAGCACCAGATGCGCCCGGCTCAGGGGCTGCGCCAGATCCCGCTCGCTCATCTGGCGCAAGCGCTCCTCGATCCGTCGCACACGAACTTCCGGAGTGGCGCCCTGGATCGTCGTCCGCAGAGTGACGATCTCGCGATTGGCCAAACTGAATACGGCTTCCGGCGTCGCCGGCTCCCGCGCCTGGGCGGCAAGCGCCAGCACCATCCACACACCGATCAAACCCAGCCGAACAATCTGCAGCAGACGGTGCATGGCGGACAGCTCCTCAAATCACATCGATACCCGGTTCGCCTGCCAGCATTTCGCCGATCACCGATACGTGGCTGAAGCCCTGCTGCAGGAAAATGGACAGCACTTCGGTCACCGTTTCCGGCGTACAGGAAACCAGCAGGCCACCCGAAGTTTGCGGGTCGGTCAGCAAGGCCCGTCCGGCATCGCCGACCTGCGGCGCCAACCTGACCCCTTCGCCGTAGCTGGCCCAGTTGCGCCCGGAGGCGCCGGTCACATGGCCGGCCTGGGCGAACTCCATCGCCTTGGTCAGCAAGGGCACATCGGCAAACTTGAGCTGCGCCCGCAAGCCGCTGCCTTTGCTGACTTCCATCAGATGCCCGAGCAGGCCGAAGCCGGTCACGTCGGTGACTGCATGCACGCCGTCGAGACAGGCCAGCACCGGCCCCGGTGTATTGAGCTGGGTCGTCGTCTGCACCATGGCCTGATAATCGACCTCGTTGAGCAGGCCTTTCTTCAGCGCTGCACTATAGGTTCCGACCCCGATCTGCTTGGCCAGAATCAGCCGGTCGCCGGCCTTGGCCGAGGAGTTGCGTTTCAGATGCGCCGGATTGACCAGGCCGATGACGACCAGACCGTAAATCGGCTCGACCGAATCGATGGTATGCCCGCCGGCAATCGGAATCCCGGCCGCACGGCAAACCGACTGCCCGCCTTCGAGAATCTTGCCGATCGTTTCCACCGGCAGCACATTGACCGGCATGCCGACCAGGGCGAGCGCAAACAAGGGCGTGCCGCCCATGGCGTAAACATCGGAGATGGCATTGGTGGCGGCGATACGACCGAAATCGAAGGGGTCGTCGACAATCGGCATGAAAAAGTCAGTCGTCGCGACTACCGCCTGCTGTGGGTTGATCTGGTACACCGCGGCATCGTCGGCCGTTTCGGTACCAACCAGCAATTGCGGCGGCACGATGCCCGGCGGCATGCCGGCCAGGATTTTTTGCAGCACGGCCGGCGCGATCTTGCAGCCGCAACCGCCGCCATGGGAAAGCTGGGTCAGTCTGGGAGTTTGTTCGGACACGATCGTCCCTTTGCTTCGGAAAAATTATTCGGCGTCGAACCCGGCATCTTCGATGGCATCGATCAATGCCGCCCGGGATACCGTCTGCGGATCGAAATCGACCCGCGCCTCTGCCGCTTCAAGCGAAACGTCGGCAGCACCGACGCCGGCCAGTCCGGTCAGCACGCCGGTTATGTTTTTGACGCAGCCCTGGCAGCTCATGCCGCCAATCTTGATTACGGTTGATTCCATTACAACTCCTTCTGCAAGAACGGTTGCCGGCGCAACAAATCGGTCACCTGCTCGGCCGGCAACGGTCGGCTGAACAGGTAGCCTTGCGCCATGTCGCAACCCATTTTACGCAATAGCGATAATTGCTCGACGGTCTCCACGCCTTCGGCCAGCACGGTCAGGCGCAGATTGCGCCCCATGCTGACGATGGTCGAGGCGATTGCCCGGTCATCGGCATCCGTCTCCAGATCGCTGATGAAGGAGCGGTCGATCTTCAACTTGCCGACCGGGAAGCGCTTCAGATAGGCCAGCGAGGAATAGCCGGTACCGAAATCGTCGAGCGACAGCTCCACCCCCATCCGATGCAAGGCCGACAGCGTGCCGAGATTGATATCGGCGTCGTGCATCACCGTGCGCTCGGTCACTTCCAGTTCCAATTGCCCGGCTTCCAGACCGGAAGCCGCCAAGGCCCCGGCGACCACGGCGACAAAACCGGATTGCCGGAACTGCACCGGCGCCACGTTCACCGCCATGGTCAGCGCCGGCAAACCGGCATCGCACCAGGCCTGGGCCTGGCGGCAGGCTTCGCACAGCACCCAGTCGCCGATCGAGTTGATCAGACCGGTTTCCTCGGCAACATGAATGAAACGGTCCGGCATGATCAGGCCGAGGTCGGGATGCTGCCAGCGGATCAGCGCCTCGACCCCGATGATCAGGCCGCTTTCGAGGCTGACCAGCGGCTGGTAGTGCAGGGCGAACTCGTTCTGGCTCAAGGCCCGGCGCAGATTGCTTTCCATCAGCAAGCGCTCGAGCGTCGCCGTGTTCATTGCACTGTCGTAGAACTGGAAAGCGTTACGTCCCTGCTCCTTGGCCTTGTACATCGCCGTATCGGCATTCTTGAGCAGGGTTTCGAGATCCTGTCCATCCCGCGGGTAAACGCTGATACCGAGCGAAGGCGTGATACTCAGTTCATGGCCGCCCACCTCGAAAGGCTGCCCGAAAGTATCGAGCAGGCGCCTGGCGACATCGGCCGCCCCGGCAGTATGGGTGGCCGGCAAGGCCAGGATGAATTCGTCGCCCCCTAGCCGGGCCAGCGTATCGACCCGCCGAATGGCCGAATCGAGACGCAGCGCCACCTGGCACAACAACTCGTCGCCAAGGCTATGCCCAAGGGAGTCATTGACCCGCTTGAAATGATCGAGATCGAGAAATACCAGGGCAATTTCGGATTGCTCACGCTCAGCGGCTGCCAGCAGTTGGGCAAAGCGGTCACGCAGCAAACGCCGGTTCGGCAGGCCGGTCAGCACGTCGTAATCGGCCAGTTCGCGAATCCGCTGTTCGGCGGCCTTCTGGGCCGATATGTCGAGCACCGTACCGACCAGGATCGCGCCG
>DAIMCQ010000359.1:0-3835 GCA_036726285.1 Azonexus sp. | reverse complement strand
CGCCGTCACGGTGCGGGGCTCGAGGGCCATGCCGCACTTGGGGCAGGTGCCGGGGCCGATCTGCCGGATTTCCGGGTGCATTGGGCAGGTGTATTCAGCATCCGGAATAGCGGGCTCCGCCGGCTGCGGCGCAAGGTAAGGCGCCGGTTCCGCGTCGAATTTCGTTTTGCATTTGGCGCTGCAAAAGCGGTAGTTGACGCCGTCCAGATCCGTCGCGTGGGGGGATTCCGGTTTGACGGTCATGCCGCAGACGGGGTCGATGAAGATACCCGACGTGGCTTTCAAGACCGACGACGAATGGCTGTGATGTTCACCTGAGTGTTCGCTGTCCATGGCTACTCCCCTTTAATCAAAAAATCACAATTACGCGATTTGCTCAAAGTTAATCCAGCCGCCCCATGGGCCAATATCGAAAAAAGTAGGCCTTGCTCTGCAGCAAGGCCGTTAGCAACGGTCGCGCAGGAGAGAAAGCCGACCGCAAAAGGTATCCAGCTAAAGTTGCACAGGCTCCAGCCAGATTTTTCCTCATGACTACTTTCTATTTAGTCGATACCGACCTTGCGCTGCTCGCTGCGCACATAGGCCGTGATGTGTGCCACGTCATCGGGTGTTACCTGCGGCACCGGTGCCATGTCGCCGAATTTCCAGTGATGGGCGCGCACGCCGTTCTTCGCGGCGAGTTGGAAAGCGGCATCGGCATGATGCGAGGGCTCGTAGATGCGGTGCAGGAGAGGCGGTCCCTTGTCCGACCCTTTCAAGTCCGTGCCGTGACAGGCCGCGCAGTGTTTCGCGAATAGTGCCTTGCCGGCGGCCGGATTGGGCATCAGGCCGGGGCTGGGCTTGGGCACCTGCCAGCTTTGGGCTTGCACCGACAAGCTGAACCCTGCGATCAGCCCCGCGGCGAACTGTCGCCTACGAATTCTGTTCATTGCTTCCTTCTGCCTTGCCGTGACCGCCATGTCCACCGTGACCGAAGAAGTGCATCAACGGACAGAGCAGAAGGAGAAAATAAATCCACCGTCCGGCCAGATGCTCCCAATGCTCGCGAATAATGAAGAACCCCAGGATGACAGCGATCATGGCAACGACGACCGCGCCACGAGACCGATACCACGGCTCGGCGTGATGATGTTCAGATTCTGCTTTCATGAGCGGACTCCTTGTTCTTGATAGACACCGGATGAAGCGGTAGAACAGCAAATGAGCGGGCGGGTTGTCGTGCCTTGCTTGGCAGCCCATTGCCGCTGGCAAGGGAAGCGGATCACCAGCAGTGAACCGCTTCCCTACAGGAACCGATTAGTGGGAATGACCAGCGTGCGAGTCGTTTCCGGAGCCGCCCGCATATCCACTACCGGCACACCCGCCCAGCAACAGTCCGACTACCGTCACAGCAACCACCAAGAGCTTCTTCGACATCACGTTCTCCTTGCGTTGAAAATATTCATTCCTCGATACCCCGATTCAGGCGCCATTGCTTGACCAGCGCGTAGATCGCCGGAATCACCGCGAGGGTCAGTACCGTCGAGGAAATCATGCCGCCAACCATCGGCGCGGCGATGCGGCTCATCACTTCCGAGCCTGTGCCGGTGCCCCACATGATCGGCAACAGGCCGGCCATGATCGCCACCACGGTCATCATTTTCGGCCGGACGCGCTCGACGGCGCCTTCCATGATTGCCTCGTAAAGATCGGTCAGGCCAGGAACCTGACCCTCGGCGCGCCGCTTGGTCTTCAATTCCTCCCAAGCGTGATCGAGATAGATCAGCATGATGACCCCGGTCTCGGCCGCCACGCCGGCCAGCGCAATGAAGCCGACGGCGACGGCGACCGACAGGTTGTAGCCGAGCCACCACATCAACCAGATGCCGCCAACCAGCGCGAAAGGCACCGAGAGCATGACGATCAACGTCTCGGTAATGCGCTTGAAGTTAAGGTAGAGCAGCAGGAAGATCGAGAGCAGGGTCACCGGGATGACGATCTTCATTTTCTCGATGGCCCGTTCCATGTATTCGAACTGGCCGCTCCAGGTCACGTAGTAGCCGGGTGGGAACTTGACCTGTTCGGCGACCGCCTTCTTGGCGTCGGCGACGTAGCTGCCGATGTCGCGGTCGCGGATGTCGACATAGATGTAGGCGGAAAGCAGCGCATTTTCGGTGCGGATGGACGGTGCCCCCTTGGCGACGACGACCTTGGCCAGTTGCCCCAGGGGAATCATCGCCCCGTCCATGGTCGGGATCAGCACCTCGCGGGCGATCTGCTGCGGATCGGAGCGTAGTTCGCGCGGATAGCGGATGGTGACGCCGAAACGTTCCCGCCCCTCGACCGTGGTGGTTACCATCTCGCCGCCCAGCGCCGTGCCGATCACATCCTGCAGGTCGCCGACAGCCAGGCCGTAGCGCGCCAGTTGCTCGCGGTCCGGCTCGATGTTGAGGTAAAAGCCGCCGGTGATGCGCTCGGCGAAGGCGCTGGTCGTGCCGGGCACCGCCTTGACCACGGCCTCGATTTCCTTGGCCACTTTTTCCATCTCACCGAGATCCTTGCCGAAGACCTTGATGCCGATCGGTGTGCGAATGCCGGTGGACAGCATGTCGATGCGGGCCTTGATCGGCATCGTCCAGGCGTTGGCTACACCGGGGAATTGCAGGGCCTTGTCGAGTTCGGCAATCAACTTGTCGGTGGTCAGGCCCGGGCGCCATTCGGCTTCCGGCTTCAGGTTGATCACCGTCTCGAACATCTCGGTCGGCGCCGGATCGGTTGCCGTATTGGCGCGCCCGGCCTTGCCATAGACCGAAGCGACCTCGGGGAAACTCTTGATGATCTTGTTCTGCGTCTGCATCAACTCGGCGGCCTTGGTGATCGACATGCCGGGCAGCGAAGCCGGCATGTAGAGCAGCGTGCCCTCGTTGAGCGTCGGCATGAACTCCGAGCCGAGTTGAGAGGCTGGGTAGATTGAGGCCACCAACGCGACGACGGCAGCAACGATGGTCATTTTCTTCCAGCGCATGACGCCGGCGATGATCGGCCGATAGACCCAGATCAGGAAGCGATTCACCGGATTCTTCGCTTCCGGCATGACCTTGCCGCGGATGAACAACATCATCAGGACCGGCACCAGCGTCACCGAAAGTAGCGCCGCACCGGCCATCGAGAAGGTCTTGGTGAAGGCCAGCGGCGAGAACAGGCGCCCCTCCTGGCCTTCCAGCGCGAACACCGGGAGGAAGGAAACAGTGATGATGAGCAGCGAGAAGAACAATGCCGGGCCGACTTCCTTGCAGGCGGCGAGCATGGCGTCGGCACGCTCGGCCTTGGTGTGCTCCTCGGGCAGGCGTTCCAGGTGCTTGTGGGCGTTCTCGATCATCACGATGGCGGCGTCGATCATCGCGCCGATGGCGATGGCGATACCGCCCAGGCTCATCAGATTGGAATTCATGCCCAGCGAGCGCATGGCGATGAAAGCGATCAGCACGCCGACCGGCAGCATCAGGATGGCGACCAGGGCGCTGCGTACGTGCATCAGGAAAACGATGCAGACCAGCGCGACGATCAGCGCCTCCTCAAGCAGCGTCCGCTTTAGTGTGTCGATGGCGCGGTGGATCAGTTCGGAACGGTCGTACACCGTTTGCACCGTGACGCCGGCCGGCAAGCCGCCACCGATTTCGTCGATTTTGGCTTTCAGGTTATGAATGACCTCCAACGCGTTGGCGCCATAGCGTGCCATGGCAATGCCCGACACCACTTCACCTTCGCCATTGAGTTCGGTCAGGCCGCGCCGTTCATCCGGTGCCAGTTCGACCCGGGCGATGTCGCGGATCAGCACCGGCGTGCCCTTGTCGCT
>DAIMCQ010000358.1:0-3861 GCA_036726285.1 Azonexus sp. | reverse complement strand
GCACTCCCTTGGTAAGGGAGAGGTCGGCAGTTCGATCCTGCCCATGGGCACCACCCCTTCTCGTTTTCCCGCCGGTTTTTACATCCGCTTCGCTGCGTGCACGATCATGTGCAGTCCGAGCAGGATCAATCCGCCCATCAGGCAGCGCCGGAACAACAGCGGCGACAATCGCTGGCGCAGCTGGCTACCGACATGCATGCCGAGCAGTGCCGGCAACAGCATCACCGCCGAGTGGCCGAGTGCCGACGCCGAATAGCTGTCGTTGAGATAGAGGCCGCCGGCCAGGGCCAGGGTGGAAACGGTAAAGGAAAGTCCCATCGTCTGGATCAGGGCATCCCGCTGCAAACCGAGGCCTTGCAGGTAAGGAACGGCGGGAACGACGAATACCCCGGTTGCCGAGCTGATCAGGCCGGTGGTGGCGCCCACTGCAGGTCCGAGCCATTTCTCTGTTTGCGGCGGGATCGTCAAGGGACGGCCCAGCAGGCTCCAGGCGGCATAGCCGATCAGCGTCGAGCCCAGTGCCAGCGAGGCCCAGGCACCGGCCGGGGCGCCCAATGCCCAGGCGCCAGCCAGCGTGCCCAGCGCGATACCCAGCTGCATGCCGCCCAGCCGACCAAGTCGTGCCCGAAGCCCTGTCCAGGGGCCAATCTGCAGGATGTTCGTGAGCAGCGAGGGGAGGATCAGCAGCGCGGCTGCTTCGGCCGGAGGCATGAACAGCGCCAGCAAAGCCATCGAGATGGTTGGCAAGCCCAGGCCGATTACCCCCTTGACCAGGCCGGCGAACACGAATACCAGAACGGGGCCGGGCAAGCTGGCAAGGTCGGTGGCGTTCCACAGGTCAAGTCCGGGCATCGGTATTCCTTTTTGCGGATGGAGAGGCCGATTCTAGGTGGGGGTACGCAGGCTGAAAATTCGGAAGTTTTTCAGTCGGGCTCAGGCTGTGCCTGAGGCAAGCCTGTAGTACATTGGCCGCATGCGTTTCGATCTGGTAGACCTTCGCCTTTTTCTCAACGTCCATGAGGCAGGCTCGATCACGGCCGGGGCCGCGGCCTGTCACATGACGCTGGCTTCGGCCAGCGAGCGGATTCGCGGCATGGAACAGGCACTGGGCGTTCCTTTGTTGCTGCGCCGTCGGCAGGGCGTCGATGTCACGCCGGCAGGGCGCACCCTGGTTCGCCATGCCCGCCAGGTCCTGCAGCAGATGGCCTGCCTGCACGATGAGTTGGGCGAGTTCGGTGCCGGGTTGAAGGCCCACCTCCGGCTGCATTGCAATACCTCGGCGCTCAACGAGCATCTGCCGGGCATGCTCGGGGCCTTTCTGGCGGAACATCCCGGCGTTTCGGTCGAGCTTGAGGAAAGCACCAGCGACGAAATCGCCGACGCCATTCGCAACGATGCGTGCGATATCGGCATTGTTTCCGATGCGGCCGATCTCGATGGGCTGGAGAGCTTTGTCTTTCGCGATGATCCACTTGCCCTCGTCGTGGCGCAGGGCGATGTGCTGGTCAGCCGCAAGCAGATTGCCTTTGCCGAAGTGGCCGGGCGGGCTTTCGTCGGGCTGGCTGCCGACAGCGCACTGGAGATGCTGCTGGCGCGCCAGGCGCGGCGCCTCGGCAAAAGCCTGAACTACCGGGTGCGCTTGCGTAGTTTCGAGTCGGTGTGTCGCATGGTCGGTTCGGGAATCGGGGTGGCCGTTGTTCCGCGGGCAGTTGCCATGCGTTGTGCCAGGTCGGCGAAGATCAGGCCGCTGGCCCTGAGCGATGCCTGGGCCAGCCGGCAATTGCGTGTCTGTGTCCGGCAACTGGAAGCACTGCCCGGGCCGGCCAGACAAATGGTGCAGATGCTGCTTGCCTCAGCCTTGTCCTGAGGCAGCAGCAATTCGACGAATCAAACGCGCAGCAGCGCGATCTTCAGCGGCGGTTGGCCGTCGTGGCTGGGGAAGTCGCTTTCCGGCTCGATCCATTCGATTTGACGAATCGTCCGTCCAGCCTTGGCGGCGCAGCGTTGCAACTGGTCGGCCCAGGTTTCGCGGGAGATCTGCGCGGCATTGTTGCAGCAGATCAGCGTCCCGCCTTCGCTGGTACAGGCCAGCGCCAGCTTCATTAGCGCCGGGTAGTCGTTGACGATATCGACCACGCCGAAGGCGCTCTTGGCGTAGCGCGGCGGGTCGAGAAAAACGACGTCGAAGGTACGCGGGTCGAGTTTCGGGAAGCTCGGCATCCGCTTGCCACGGACCATGCCCGGCTGGCCGAGGCCGGCCAGTTGGCGCATTGCCGCAAAAGCGTCGCTCTGCACGAAACGCAGGCGGATCGGCAGATCGTTGAGACGGGCGTTGTCCTTGCCGACCCGGATGTTCGATTCGGAGAAGTCGACATTGACCACGTGCGCCGCACCCGCCTTGGCGGCAGCGACGCCAACGCCGCAGGTATAGGCAAAAAGGTTGAGCAGCGACTTGCCGGTAACTTCCTGCATGACGCGGCGACGGCCGGCCCGCATGTCGAGGAAAAGCCAGGGGTCCTGGCCGCTGTGGCGGCCCTGGACCATGTAATGCACGCCCATTTCGCTGAACTGGCGGGGTTTGTGGGCCTCTTCCAGCACCTCGGCCGGCAGCGGGTTGCTGATCCGCGAATTGGGCCGGCTGCGGTCGTTATAGACAGCGGTCAGGCCAGGCAGGGCCTCGGCGTAGAAATGCTCGATGGCGGAACGGTCGTGACCGTCGAGGGCTTCATGGAAAGTCTGGATCAGCAGCAGGTCGCCGTAACGGTCGACGGTCAGGCCGGGCTGGTTTTCGCTGCTGCCGTTGAACAGTCGATAGGCGTTGGTTTCTTCGGCGTGCAGGCGTTCGATCAGGTCCTGACGGGCGGTGAAGGCAGCCTGCAGGGCTGCGGTCAATTGGGAGGTGGGCATCGTACTTCCGGTAGGGTGGCAGCCATCACTGCGCGAAATGCCGCCGGAAAGCCGAGGCTGGGCATTCTACCGGAGCCGCCGCCCGGTCGCTCATCCGCTCGCGTCCGGGCTGGCATTGTCGACGGCGGCCAGCGCCGGCCATAGACGCCAGTGGCCGCAGGCGGAACGGGCCCGGCGTTCCGAACCCGACCAGCCGCCACCCTGGCAGAGGCCGGTAGCGGTCTCCGCTTCGATCAGTACGCTGGCCGGTGTTTCGCCGGGCTGGCGCTGGCCGGTCCAGCGTTCGCAGCTGGCGCAGCGCTTGCGTTCGACGGCCTGGCTCAGCAAGTTTTGGCGCTGCGGCAGGCAGCGATCGACTGGTTGGCGGGAACCACGGCGCCGCCGCCGGCAATCCAGCCCTTGATGCCGTTCTTGACGTTGTAAACCGTGCTGTAGCCGGCTTGTTGCGAGAGCAGCTGGCTGACGCTGCGCGTCCGGTTGCCGCTGCGGCAGATGACGATGACCGGTTCGTTCGGCTTGGCGATCGGTTTCAGTTTTTCCAGCCAGGCCGGTGCGTTGTGTTGGCCGCGTTCATCGAAGAAAGTCAGCAGTTTGCTGCCGCCGACAATGCCGCTTTCTTCCCATTCGCCCTGGGTGCGGATGTCTACCAGCGGCACGCCGGATTTGAGCAGTTTGTCGAGTTGGGCGTTGTCGATGTCGATGATTTCGGCGCGGGCGAACAGCGCGACGAGGGCAAGACAGGTGCCGAGGAGGAAGTGGCGCATGGGATCAGCCTTCATATCAGGAAACGCTGATTATAAGACCCCGATTTCCGGCCGGGGTTCTGGCGCGGTGAACAAGCCTTTCTTTGTCGCGTCGGGGCTGCCGTGGCATGGGATAATGCTGCCTTTTTCAAGGATCGGCATGGCGCTCAAATCGACAATCTTCAAGGCAGAGCTGCAGCTTGCCGACCTC
>DAIMCQ010000357.1:0-3893 GCA_036726285.1 Azonexus sp. | reverse complement strand
CAGGGCATCCGGCGCCTGGTCGTCGACCGCTTCGAAATACTCGCCGAGCAGCTTCCTGGCCAGCGGCGTTTGCCAGACCAGCTTGCCGTCGGCGGCCCGGACGGCGACCGTAGCCTGGCCGAAAGCGTCGAGGGCGGTGCGGGCCTGCTTCATCTGGCGGGCATTCTGCATGTGGGCGGCAATGCGGGCCAGGACTTCGGGCGGGCGGATCGGCTTGGTGACGTAATCGGCCCCGCCGGCGGCAAAGGCGGCGACGACGTGTTCGGTTTCGGTCAGGCCGGTCATGAAGACGATGGGGATGTGCTGGGTGGCGAAGTCGGCCTTGAGCCGGCGGGCGACTTCGAAACCGTCCATGCCGGGCATCATGGCGTCGAGCAGGATGACGTCGGGCAGGCTTTGCCGGGCGCGTTGCAGGGCCGACTCGCCGTTGGTGGCGACCAGTACGGTGTAGCCGGTATCGTCCAGCGCATCGTGCAGCAGCGAGAGATTTTCCGGCACGTCGTCGACGATGAGGACGATGTCGGAGATGTTGCGGTCTACGGGATCAACAGCCGGGGGCATGGCGCATTTTCCTGAGAATTTCCTTCATGGCATCAAACTGGAATTGTCGCGCTAGATCGCGCAGGACGCGGACAAATTCTCCATGTTTCGGGTCGAGACGTTCGATCTCGGCCAGCTTGTTGAGCATGCCGCGCAGGTAGCCGAGGCCGATCACCTCGTCGAGTGCGGCCAGATGCTGCTCATCGGGGGCAATCAGTGGCGGCGGTTCGGCCGGTGCGGCGGGCGGCGGCGGGGTGTCGGCGGTGACCCATTCGAGTTCGAGCTTGCGACCCAGCCAGTCGAGCAATTCGTGTACGCGCAGCGGTTTGACGATGAAGTCGGCGGCCGCGACGCCGACGTCGTTGTCCAGGCCCTTGTCGAAGGCATTGGCCGAAAGGATGGCGATATGGGCCGTGGTCAGTTGTTGCTGGCGGATGCGGCGGATGGTTTCCCAGCCGTCGATGCCGGGCATGCCGAGGTCCATGAAGACCAAGTGCGGTGAAAAGCGCGGGATAGCCTGCAGGGCTTCATAGCCGCTGGCCGCCTGCTCGACGATGAAGCCGAGCGGTTCAAGCACGCTCTGCAGCATGTCGCGGTCGACCTTTTCGTTATCGACCACCAGAATGCGCTGGCGGACGCCGACATAGCCGATGCGGTTGAGGCGGGGCAGTTCCCGCGCCGCCTGGGCGGAATGAACCTGGGGCAGGAAGAGGCGGATGCGGAACAGCGTGCCTTCGCCAGGCGTACTGGACACCTGCATCTCGCCGCCCATCAGGTCGGTCAGCATGCGGGCGATGGTCAGGCCGACGCCGCTGCCGCCCGCCTGCACCGTACTGCCGCGGACGAAGGGCTCGAAGATGCGTTGCATGTCTTCGGGCGGAATGCCCGGCCCGCTGTCCTGTATCTCGAAGATCGCCATTTCACGCCGGCATTCGACCTTGAAGTGGACGCCGCCGCGGACGGTGAATTTGACGGCATTGCCCAGCACGTTGATCAGGATCTGGCGCAGCCGCTTTTCGTCGACCCGGACCACGGCGGGCAGTTCGCCAGCCGGCTGGTAGTCGAAGGACAGCCCCTTGTTGCGCGCCTGCAGTTCGAACATGCCGACGATCTGCTGCATGAAGTCCGGGAAGTCGAGCGCCTTGACCTCCAGCGTCAGCTTGCCGCCCTCGATGCGGGCGATGTCCAGCGTGCCCTCGATGACCGACAACAGGTGATCGCCCGACTTGCGGATGACGCTGACCGCCTGCTTGCGATTGGGTGGAATGCTTTCGTCGGCGTCGAGAATCTGGGCATAGCCGAGGATGCTGTTGAGCGGCGTGCGCAATTCGTGGCTGATCGCCGTGATGTAGCGGCTCTTCGCCTGGTTGGCCTGTTCGGCGATCTGCTTGGCCTTCTGCAGCGCCTCGTCGGTACGCTGGTGCGATTCGATCTCCTGCATCAGCAACTGCGTCTGGCGGTTGGACTCTTCCTGCGCCACCTGCCGGCTTTGCTGGGTCAGCACCATCCACCAGGCGGCGACGCCGGAGAGCATCAGCAAGGCGGCAAAAGCCTTGATGAAGCTGTCCTGCAATGCAGCGATCAGCAGCGCCTGTTCCGGGCCGATGGCCAGCCTTTCGTGGGTGTAAAGCACGCCGAGGACCAGGGCGAGGACCGGCACGATACCGGTCATCAACATCAGGTAATGGCCGAGGCCGGTTTCCAGATAGGGCAGCGCGGCAGCCGGCAGTAGCCGGCGCAGCACGCCGTTCCATTGTGCGGTGAGATTGGCTTGCGGCTTGCACAGGTCGTGGCAGCGGGCATCGAGCGAGCAGCACAGCGAGCAGATGGCGCCCTGGTAGGCCGGGCAATGGGCCATGTCTTCCTGCTCGTAGCTGCGTTCGCAGATGACGCAGGTGTTGGCGGCGACCGCCGACTCGGCGGCCGGCCGGGCCAGGTAGTAACGGCCGCCGGTGGCCCAGGCGATCAGTGGTGAAATGAGCAGTGCGCTGAACAACGCGACGAAGGAGGCGTAGGGCTGAAGCTCTTCGCCGAACAGGCCGACGAAGGCGGCGATCGACAGCAGCGAGGCGAAGCCCATGGCGCCGACGCCGACCGGGTTGATGTCGTAGAGATTGCTGCGCTTGAATTCGATGCCTTTCGGCGACAGGCCGAGCGGCTTGTTGATCACCAGATCGGCGACCACGGCCGCCATCCAGGAAATGGCGATGTTGGAATAGAGGCCAAGCACCTGGCCGAGCGCCTTGAAGACGTCGAGTTCCATCAGCAGCAGCGCGATCAGGGTGTTGAAAACGACCCAGACAACGCGTCCCGGGTGGCTGTGGGTTAGCCGGGCAAAGAAATTCGACCAGGCCAGCGAGCCGGCATAGGCATTGGTGACGTTGATCTTGAGCTGGGAAACGATGACGAACAGGGCCGTCGCGCCGATTGCCAGGGTGGTGTTGTCGAAGACGTGCGAGAAACCGATCAAGTACATCTGATTGGGATCGACCGCCTTGTCGGCCGGCACGGCATTGCGCAGGGCGAGCCAGGCGAGCAGGGCGCCGCCGAGCATCTTGAGTATGCCGGGCACAACCCAGCCCGGGCCGCCGACGATGACGCCGAACCACCAGCGACGGGTGTTCTGCGCCGTGCGTTCGGGCATGAAGCGCAGGTAATCGACCTGTTCGCCCATCTGGGTGACCATGGCGATGCCGACGGTCAGCGCCGCGCCGAACAGTTGCGGGTTAAAGTGGCCGCCCTGGCCGCTTTCGCCGGCGTAGTGCAGCAATCCGCTCAGGGCTTGTGGTTCCTCGATGAACAGGAAGGCATAGGGCAGGATCAGCAGGCCGATCCACAGCGGTTGCGTCCAGGCCTGCAGCTTGCTGATGGCGGTGACGCCGTGGGTGACCAGCGGGATGACCACCAGGGCGCAGATCAGATAGCCCCAGGCGGGCGGGATCTTGAAGGCGAGCTCCAGCGCGTAGGCCATGATCGCCGCCTCCAGCGCGAAAAAGATGAAGGTGAAGCTGGCGTAGATCAGCGAGGTGATGGTCGAGCCGATGTAGCCGAAGCCGGCACCGCGGGTTAGCAGGTCCATGTCCAGGCCGTGGCGGGCCGCGGTGTGACTGATCGGCAGCCCGATCAGGAAAATAATCAGGCCGGTGGCGAGAATGGCCCAGAAAGCGTTGATGAAGCCGGCATTGACCAGCATGGTGGCGCCGACCGCCTCCAGCACCAGGAAGGAAGCGGCGCCGAAGGCCGTGTTGGCGACGCGCATTTCCGACCATTTGCGGAAACTGCGCGGCGTGAAGCGCAGGGCGAAATCCTCCAGCGTTTCGTTGGCGACCCAGGTGTTGTAGTCGCGGCGGATC
>DAIMCQ010000356.1:0-3921 GCA_036726285.1 Azonexus sp. | reverse complement strand
GCGCGATTTCCCGCTCTGTCCGGCACCCTTTGCCGAACTGGCGGCGCGCCTTGGCGTGGCGGAAAAGGCGGTGCTCGGCAGCCTCGAAAAGCTGCGTCGCGAGGGCAAGATATCGCGCGTTGGTGCCGTCTTCGCGCCCAAGCGTATCGGCGCTTCGACGCTGGCTGCAATGGCCGTGCCGCCGGAGCATCTATCGGCGGTAGCGGCGGCGGTCAATCGCTTTGCCGAGGTCAATCACAACTACGAACGCGAGCATCGCTACAATCTGTGGTTTGTCGCCACGGCGGCCAGCGAAGGCCGGTTGCAGGCAACCCTTGGGGCGATCGAGCAAGCGGCGGGCTATCCCCTGCTGGCCTTGCCGATGCTGGAAGAATTCCATATCGACCTCGGTTTCTGCCTGCAAGGCGAACCGCGCAAGGCGCGGGCAGCGGTGCTTCCGGTGGCGCCGCAGGTGCCGATCGGCGAGGCCGAGCGGCGCCTGGTTTCGGTGCTGCAGGAAGGCTTGCCGCTGTTCATCCGGCCCTTCGCGCTGATTGCCGAGCGGATCGGCGCCTCGGAATCCGAGGTCCTGAAACGTATTGCCGATTGGCTGGAAGAGGGGGCCATCAAACGTTTTGGCGTGGTTGTCCGGCATCATGAGCTGGGCTTCACGGCCAATGCGATGCTGGTCCACGACATCCCGGATGAACGGGTTGGCGAAATCGGCCGGGTACTGGCCGAGGAGTCGGCCGTGACCTTGTGTTATCGCCGGCCACGACGCCTGCCCGACTGGCCTTACAACCTGTTTTGCATGATTCATGGTCGCGAACGGGGTGAGGTCGAGGCCACCATTGCCACGCTGCGTGAGCGCTACGGGCTGCTCGATTGCGCGCACGAAGTGCTCTTTTCCCGTACCCGTTTCAAGCAGAACGGAGCGCGTTATGCCTGATCTGGACGCGCTTGATCGCCGCATCATCGCCAGCATGCAAGGCGATTTTCCGGTTTGCGAGGCGCCCTATGCTGCGGTTGCGGCACAACTCGATATCGCCGAGGATGAATTGCTCCTCCGTCTGCGCAGTCTGCTCGACAGCAAGGTGCTGACCCGTTTCGGCCCGATGTACCAGGTCGAACGGATGGGCGGCGCCTTCGTGCTGGCGGCTCTGGCTGTACCCGAAGCCGATTACGAGTCGATTTGCGGGCGGGTGAATGCGTTTCCCGAAGTGGCGCACAACTATCGTCGAGAGCACGCGCTCAATATGTGGTTCGTGCTGGCCACCGAAACCCCGGATGGCATTGCCGAGGCCATCGCCGGCATCGAGCGGGTGACCGGTTTGCCGGTTTATGCCTTCCCCAAGGAGCGCGAGTATTTTGTCGAAATGAAGCTTGAGGTGAGGCGTTGATGGACGAAATCGACCGGGCTCTGATCTTTGCGACGCAAGGCGGCCTGCCGCTGGTCTCGCGTCCCTACGCCGACATTGCAGAACGAGTGGGGATCAGCGAGCACGAAGTCATGGCCCGTTTCCAGGCCATGCTGGCCAACGGCGTGATCCGCCGCATCGGCGCCGTGCCCAATCACTACGCCATCGGCTGGACGGCCAATGGCATGACCGTCTGGGATGTCGCCGATGAATCGGTCGATCGCCTGGGCGAACAGGTCGGTGCCTTGCCCTTTGTCACCCACTGCTATCGCCGCCCGCGCGCCCTGCCGGCCTGGCCCTACAACCTGTTTGCCATGGTGCACGGGGCTTCCCGCGAGGAGTGTGCGGCCAAGGCGGCACAGATCCGGGCTTTGCTCGGTGAGGCCTGTCGGGCCAGCGATATTCTCTATTCGACCCGTATCCTCAAAAAGACCGGCTTGCGGCTCGGCGCCTGACGCGGTGCGAGGCAACAGCCTCGAAACCAGCGGCAAACAAATAAAACGCCCGGCATCTGCCGGGCGCTTTTATTGGGCGGTGTCGGGCTGACTCAGGCTGCTTCGCTAATGCGCTGGGCGATATGAGCCAGGGCTTCCTCGACCTGATCGATCAGTATCAGGCACAGATCGCCCGGTTGCAAACGGCTTAGCGCGGTATCGATGGCGACGAATTCGCCCGTGATGGCATCGATCTGCTTGGTCCGACTGGCATTGGCCAGGCCTTCGCGGAGCAGGGCGATGACTTCACCGTCTTCCCGGCCGCGTTGGCAGGCGTCCTGGTAGAGCACGACCTCATCGAAGGCTTCGCCGAGGATCTCGGTTTGCTGGCGGATGTCGTCGTCGCGGCGGTCGCCGGCGCCGCTGATCACCACCGAGCGCCGCTTGGCCGGCATGTTTTCGATGGCATTGACCAGTGCCTGGATGGCATCGGGATTGTGGCCGTAGTCGGCGATCAGGGTGGCGCCCTTGTAGTCGAAGACGTTGAAGCGGCCGGGGGCGGTGGCCGAATCGCTGACAAAGTTGGCCAATGCGTGTTCGATGATTGCCCAGTCGTAGCCCAGGACCCAGCCGGTGGCGATGGCCGCCATGGCGTTTTCGACCTGGAAGCCGATCGTGCCGTTGCGGGTGAGTGGTACGTTGGCCAGCGGAATGCGGTGTTTCTTGCGGCCTTCGCCGCAGATGATGGCATCGCGCTCGACGTAGATGACACGCCTGCCTTGGGCGCGGTGGGTGGCCAGTACCGGGTTCATCCGGTCGCGAGCGAAGAAGATGATTTCACCCTGGCAATGGTGGGCCATTGCCGCCACCACCGGGTCGGCTGCATTGAGGACGGCGGTGCCGTTCGGGGCAACGTTTTCGACGATGACGCGCTTGACCACGGCCAGTTCGTCGACGGTGGTGATGAAGTTGAGACCGAGGTGGTCGCCGATGCCGATGTTGGTGATCACGGCGACGTCGCACATGTCGAAGCCGAGTCCCTCGCGCAAGACACCGCCGCGGGCGGTTTCGAACACGGCGGCATCGACGTCGGGGTGGAGCAGGACGTTGCGGGCGCTGCGCGGACCGCTGCAGTCGCCGTCGTCGGTGCGGCGGCCCTCGATATAGACGCCGTCGGTGCTGGTCATGCCGACGCGCAGCCCCTTGCTTTCGAAAATGCGGCCGATCAGGCGGCTGGTCGTTGTCTTGCCGTTGGTGCCGGCGATCGCCACCACCGGAATGCGGGCATTGTCGCCATCCGGGAACATCATGCCGACGATGGCTTCGCCGACGGCGCGGCCCTTGCCGAACGAGGGGTCGAGGTGCATGCGCAGGCCGGGCGCGGCATTGACTTCGACGATGCCGCCACCTTGCTCTTCCAGCGGCTTGTGGATGGTGTCGCAGACGACGTCGATGCCGGCAATGTCGAGGCCGACGGTCTGGGCAGCGGCCACGGCAGCGGCAGCCAGTTCCGGATGCACGTCATCGGTGACATCAGTGGCGGTGCCGCCGGTGGACAGGTTGGCATTGTTGCGCAATACGACGCGGACGCCGCGCGGCGGCACCGAGTCGGCACTATAGCCTTGCTCGGCCAGGCGGGCGAGGGCGATCTCGTCGAAACGGATCTTGGTCAGCGAGGTGGCGTGACCATCGGAGCGGCGCGGGTCGCTATTCACGATGTCGACCAGTTCGCGCACGGTATGGGTGCCGTCGCCGACCACCAGCGGCGGATCGCGGCGGGCGGCGGCGATCAGCTTGTCGCCGATGACCAGGAAACGCCAGTCGTGGCCGGAGAGGTATTTCTCGACCAGGATGTCGTCGCGGAATTCGATGGCCAGGTTGTAGGCCCGGCGGACCTGCTCTTCGCTCGTCAGATTGACCGAAATGCCCTTGCCCTGGTTGCCGTCCTGCGGCTTGACGACGATCGGCAGACCAATTTCCTGGGCGGCGGCCCAGGCATCATCTTCATCTTCGACCGGACGGCCGCGCGGTACGGCGACGCCGGCGGCGTGCAGCAGCTTCTTGGTCAGTTCCTTGTCCTGGGCGATGGC
>DAIMCQ010000355.1:0-3964 GCA_036726285.1 Azonexus sp. | reverse complement strand
CGGCCCGCTTGGGAACGATATTGATCGTGCCGCCACCGGCGCCGTTCGGCGACATGCCGTAAATCATCGCCGCCGGCCCCTTGAGGACTTCGATCCGTTCGGCGTAATCGGCCATCACCCGGTAGTTCGGCCCGACGCCGTACAAGCCGTCGAAGGCAACCTCCCCGGTATTGTTGTCGCCGACCGCGAAGCCACGCACGAAGAACGAATCGGTATTGTCGGTGCTCATTCCGCTGCTGCGTACCGAGGGATCGAGGCGCACCATGTCGGCGACGGTCGTTGCCTGGGCATCCTGGATGCTTTGCTCGGTAAATGCGGTGACGCTGAATGGCGAATCCATCGTGTCGACATTGCCCAGCATCCCCAACCTTCCGCCTCGAGCCATCTGCCCACCGGCATAGGTCCGGGTCAATTCCCCGGCTTGCAGCGCGGCGGTCACGGTCAGGGGCGACAAGGTCGACTCGGCGTCGCCACGCGGCCGGACGCGCAGTTCGCCATCGCTCAGCGACCACTCCAGGCCGCTGCCGGCCAGCGCTTGTTCGACCGCCGAGCGGGCGCTCAGGCTGCCGGAGATGGCCGGCGCCGTTTTACCGGCGAGCAGCGCGGCATTGACGCTCAATTGCCAACCAGCCTGGCTGGCGATCCGGGTCAGCGTCGTCGACAGCGCCCCGGCCGGAATGGCGAAGGCATGGACTTGCGGGGCCGTTTGCGCCATGGCCGGCTGTGCGGCAACAGCCAGGCCGAGTGCCGGCGCGAACAGAACGGCAGCGCGCACGGCCAGCACCAGCGAACGTTGGGAAAACAAATGCATATCCGGCATGAAAGCCTCCAGAAGAAAAGTGTCGTTTCATCCGGTATGCCGAAGCCCCCGCCAAAAGGGGAACTGAAACTGGAGAATTATTTGCCGACCAGGCGGACCCGCCCCGGCTCCGTCGTCACGACCGTCAGTGGCAGGCTGGCCTCGAGGGCGGCGAGGATGAGCGGTACGTCACGCGAAGGATTGCCGATACGGTAGACGCCGACCAGCCGGATGGCACCGAGTTGCGGCTCGGCTTCGAGCTTGACGCGGGTGTAACGGCCCAGTTCGCCGAGAAAATCGGCCAGCCGCATGTCGTCGGCGATCAACAGCCCTTTCGCCCAGCCTTCGCGCGCCGCCAGGGCTGAGCCGTTGGCGGTGGCCAAGCCGGCCGTCAAGCGGCCGCTTTCCCCGGCCGGGATAAGCAGCGCGGCATCGCCATCGACCGGCGCCAGGCGCACCGCACCGGCAAAGACGTCGATCCGGGTTTCGCCGTCGCCACGGCGCACCGAAAAGCGCGTGCCGAGTGCAGTAATCCGGCCTTGCTCGGTATCCACCACCAGCGGACGGGGCACCGGCCGCCGGTCGACGCCCGAATCGATCATGATTTCGCCTTCGTAGAGCACGATGCGACGCAAAGTGTCGGAATAATCGACCCTTACCCGGGTGGCGGTATTCAGGCTCAACTGGCTGCCATCGTCGAGTTCCTGCTGGCTTGACTCGCCAACGCCGGTCTGCAGATCGGTGTTCAGTGCGGCCAGTACCTGCCATTGGGTGGCGCGCGGCAAGGCCGCACCGAGTAGACCCAGACTACCCAGCGCCAGCGCCCCGAAGCCGAGCAGCCGCACGGCCTGGCGACGCGGCTGGCGCTGGGCTTCCTGCAAGGCCTGACGCGAGCAGGCCGGCGGCGCGCTGGCCCGCAACCGGGAAAACGGCGCCGCGATCCGTTCGACGCGCGCCCATGCCGCCGCATGTTCCGGCGCCGCAGCCAGCCATTGCCGCCAGTCCTGCCGCAGCGCCTCGTCAACCGGCTCGTCGCCCAGCCGGGCGAACCACTCGGCGGCCTCGGCCAAGGCGGCCTTGTTCCTTTCCTTAGCCATTCGCCGCAGCGCTATCCAGCATCAGGCAATGCAACATTGCTTCAGCCATGTATTTCTTGACCATCCGCTCGCCGACCCCCAGGCGCTCGCCGATCTCCCGATAGGTCAGGCCATCGAGTTGGGCCAGCAAGAAGGCATCGCGAACTTTCGGCTTCAGGCGGTCGAGCATGGCATCGACCTGCATCAGCGCCTCCAGCGCCAAAGCCTTTTCTTCGGGTGAAGGCGCGCCTGCCTCGGGCTGCAAGCTCAGCGCCTCCAGCCAGGCGCGCTCCAGGGCCTGGCGACGCCAGAAATCGATCAACAGGCCGCGTGCGACCGTGGTCAGGTAAGCCCGCGGCTCGCCCAACACGCGGTTTTCGCGCCGCTCGCAGAGGCGCAAAAAGGTATCCTGCGCCAGGTCGGCCGCCCGTTCGCCGCACCCCGTCTGGCGCCGCAACCAGGTCCGCAGCCAGCCGTGGTGGGCCCGGTACATATCGGCAAGGTTGTCGGCAATCCCTTCGCCCGATGTGGCCGCGATATCCATGAAAAGCTCCTGAGCATTAAGGCTTTCGGCTGGCTATCCACGCTGCGGCTTGGCTGGCTTATTTGAGAATTACTCTCATTATCCAGTTGCGAACCGATCGCGTCAAACGCCATGCTCAACTTGCACCAAACGCAGCTAATCAGCGATTGGTGAAGCAAACTTGCCAAGGAGGCCCCTATTCCCGAACGGGAATAATTCACCCTCTTGGGCCTTTACAACCAACCAATATTCCCGATCGGTAAATTTAGCTTGCACCCGGCCGCATCCTGACCAATAATTTCCCGAACGGGAATTTATTCAATGGAGATCGCGACGATGGCCGGCATCCGCAGTACGCAACAACTGGGCGACAGCCTGCGCACGGCGCGCAAGCGGCTCGGCCTAACCCAGGCGCAACTGGCGCTGGCGGCCGGGGTCGGGGTGCGCTTTGTCGTCGATCTCGAAGCCGGCAAGCCGACCTTGCGCCTGGAGCAGGTGTTGCGCGTCGTCGATGCGCTGGGCGGCGAGCTGCTGCTCGGCGGCCTGCCGGCGGTTGGGGCTGGAGACGGCGATGGCGCTTGAGCTGGCGGTCTGGCTGTTTGCCGATGCGGTCGGCACCTTGACCCTGAGCGAGGGCCGGCTGGCTTTCCAGTACCGCGCCGAATGCTTGCAACGGCCCGAGGTGATGGCCCTTTCCGCCAACCTGCCCGTGCAGGCCGAGGTTTTCGACGATGCCCGGGCGCGCCCTTTTTTCGCCGGCCTGTTGCCGGAAGGCCGCTTGCGGCAGTTGCTCGCCCAGCAGTTGCAGGTTTCCGGCCGTAACGACTTTGCGCTGCTCGACCGCATCGGCGGCGAATGTGCCGGTGCCATCACCTTCCTGCCGCCGGGGCAGCCGCTGCCGGCCCCCGCTGGCGACGAGGCGGTGCGCTGGCTGGACGACGGCGAGGTCAGCGCGCTACTCGACGAGTTGCCGCGCCGCCCGATGCTGGCCGGCCGGGACGGCCTGCGCCTGTCGCTGGCCGGCGCCCAGGACAAACTGCCGGTGGTCTTCGACGGCCGGCGCATCGGCCTGCCGCAGGGTGGCCGGCCGAGCACGCACATTCTCAAGCCGCCGATCCACGGGCTGGCCGACACCGTGGCCAACGAGGCTTTCTGCCTGGCGCTGGCCGGGGCCATCGGCTTGCCGACCGCCGGTGCGCAGATCGGCCGGGCCGGCGAGCGCAGCTTTCTGCTGGTCGAACGTTACGACCGCCCGGCTCCGCCGCCGGGACCTGTCGACCGCCTGCACCAGGAGGACTTCTGCCAGGCACTCGGTGTGGTACCGGAAATGAAATACCAGAACGAAGGCGGCCCCGACCTCGCCCGTTGCTTCGAACTGCTGCGCCGCATCACCCGCCCCAGCGCGCCGCAGGTACTGCGCCTGCTCGACGCCGTGGTGTTCAACGCCTTGATCGGCAACCACGACGCCCACGCCAAGAACTTCTCGCTGCTTTACCGGGGCCAGCGCCCCGTGCTGGCGCCGCTTTACGATCTGCTGAGTACCGCCGTGTACCCGGAACTAACGCC
>DAIMCQ010000354.1:0-3969 GCA_036726285.1 Azonexus sp. | reverse complement strand
AACGAACCGGTGACTGCTCCCGCCTCCACCGCCGACCCAGCCGGCAGGTGGGCGGCCGAGGCCAGAATGTCCGCCCCCCACTGCTTTTCGACCCGGCGGCAGAGCGCTTCGGCCGTAATAGGCCGCCCCTCGGCTGACAAGCTGCCCAGTGCCGCACAGAGCAGGCCGAGATTGAAGATCGCGCCGCGATGCGTGTTGATGCCGCCGGTCGCTGCCAGCATGGCCGCTTCGGCGGCGATGCCGAGCGGCTGCAGGGCGGCGAAGGCGGGTTGCTGTCGACCGCAGCGCGTGATGGCCGGAAAGTAGTCGCGCAAAGCCACCAGACTGCGCAGAAAGGTGGCGAAATCCATGTCGCCATGGCTGCCGTTGGCAAACGGCGTCACCAGGCCCGGCTTCGGCGCCAACGCCACTTCGCGGTACAGGCTGCGAATGGCCAGTCGGCCGATCCGGGCATCCGTCGGCATCGCTCCCTGGCCGGTGTAGTCCGCCCCGGCATGACTGCCGGCCGGGCAGGGAAGGATGCCGAGTAGACTCATCGCAGCAGACGGCCGGTGGACGAAATAATCGAGGTCTCGACGAATTGCGAACCGGTATGGTCGTTCGGCCCATAACCGATGACGATACCGCCGATGTCCACCTCGCGCATTGACTCCAGTGCCGATTGCAGCTTGCTGCGACTCAAGTCGTTGCCAGCCCGGCGCAAACCTTCGACCAGCACCTTGGCGGCCATGAAGCCTTCCATCCCGGCATCGCTGTGCGCCTGGCCCTGTTCTTTGGAGAGACGACGATAATCCTGCGCCAGACTCATCCCGGCCCGGCCCGAGTCGGGCACGACTTGGGTGACGATCACGCCACTGCCCGCCTTGCCGAGATCATCGTAGAAAGCCTGCGCCGCGTTGTTGGAGAGCGTGATCAACTGGGCGACACCGCCGGCCGCCCGGAATTGGCGGATGAAGTTGGCGCTTTCACTGGCCGAACCGACCACCAGCACCGCCCCCGGCTTGGCCTGAACGAAGGCCTTGACCGTACTCGATATATCGCCAACCGGCCGTTTATAGGCCTGAACCAATGCCGCCTTCCGGCCATGCTCGACCAGGGCTTTGTTAAAGCCGGCCAAAGCGTCGGCACCAAAAGCGTCATCGACGTGGTACAGCGCCAGACGATCGACATTCAGCGTCGCCAGATGGCGCACCGCCGCCACCACTTCCATCTGGTAGGGCGCCCGGACATTGAATAGCCAGCGCTTTACCGGTTGATGCAGGGCGCTGGCACCGGTTGCCGGCGCGATCAGCGGTATGCCCTCTTTCTCGATCAACGGCAGAAGGCTTTCGGTATTGCCGGTACCACGGACCATGAACAGCGCCACGACCCCTTGGCCGATCAGCTTGCGGGCAGCTTCCGGCGTCCGTTTCGGATCGAAACCGTCATCCTCGGCACGTAACTCGATTTGCCGTCCGGCCACGCCGCCCTTGTCGTTGACCGCCTTGAAATAAGTCCGCGCACCGATCATCTGCTCCTTGACCGAACCTGCCACCGGCCCGGTCAGGCCAGCCGCCATCCCGATCAAAATCTTGTCGCCCGCACTCCCCGGCGCGGCAATCACTTCAGCGAACCGCAGGCCCAACAACAGGCACAACACCCACCCTGAAATTTTCATTCCCCATCTCCGTCAAGCTATCTGCATGCACGGCTGCAAACCGGCCAGCACCTCTCCCCAAGGCTGCAAGCTGACGTGCTGTTCCCCCTTGACCAGTACCGGCTTCGCCAGCTTACACCCAACTCGGAGAATCTCCTGCCAGGCAACGGCTCGCCCATCCGGTAGGCGCAATTCGCCGTCCAGCCAGCCGGGAAAATGGCCAGCCGCCTGCCGCAAGGCATCAAGCGCGATTTCGTATTGCGCCCGATCCGCCACATCGCAAATCAGATCGATATCCGAGTCGGCATGTCGATAAGCTTCACCGCTCAGGCTTTCCCAGGCCAGCGAACCATAGATGCCCAGACGCGCGCCACCGGCCTCGACCCGATCGGCCAGCGCCGCCAGCGCCGCGGCCTGAGCGCCCGGCAAGCGGTCCAGGCAAGGCGTGACGGCCAGAGCGGGGCTGACGGCGGCAATCTGCGCCGCATCGACCACCACCGATAAACGCTGCCGCCCATGCTTCAGCGGCAGGGTCAAGCCGAGAAGGACTTGTCCGGCCGGTGCCGTCTGGCGTGCCGCGACCAGCGGCCGGCCGGCCGCCAGCCAGTCGGCCAGGGCCGACCACGCCGCACTGCCGGGTTCGGCACAAGGCGTGGTGAAAGGCGCCCCGGGGCACAGCCAGACCAGGTCGTGACGACGCATGTTCAGGCCGCCACGCGAGATGCCGAATCGCAGACCGAATCGACCACCTTGGCGGCCAACCGGCGCCCGTCACGCGCCAGACCCGACTGCATGCGCTGGTCGCCGGCCGCCCGGGCCTGCGCCACCGTTTCCAGCGCCGCAGCCAGCAGTTCGGCGCTCGGCGCCGGCCAGATCGCTTCGATCCCGCCCATGCGCCGATAATTTTCCGCACCCGGCGCAAAGGTCGGCGAACTGGCTGCCAGTTCGACCAGCCGCTCATGGGCGATCTTGGTCACCCGCGACATCGCCCGCAAATCCATCACCCGGACCTGGGCATCGGCCAGCGCATAGGCGCGGTCGGCCATCAGGCCAAAGGAGAGGAAACCGCCGCTGACCGCATTGGCCGTCACCAGGCTGAGCGAGGGATGCCCCTGGCGACGGGCCAGATCGACGCAACGGGCGAGATGGGCCAGCGAACCGTTCAGGCAAAGCAGCTCCTGGCTGCGCGACAAGGCCTGGCCGCTGGTATCGACCAGGAAAACCAGCGGTCGCCCCGGATGCAGTTCCACCGTATCGAGCACGAAAGCAGCCAGCGCCAGTGCCATGCGATGGTCGATCGCCGCCGCATCGGTCGTCCCCAGCACAGCCACCGGGCCTTGCGGCGTCATCGCCTGGCCAGTCAGCACCTGACCGGCGATAGCGACCTGATGGCCGGCCGGGAACAGGACATCAAGCATTTCATTGAGCATCATGTCGGCAATCCTTCCTTCAAGGCGACCAAGCTGTCGCGATCGAGCATCGGCACGCTCTCCGGGTGCGCCACGCCGAGCGCCGCCCAGACTTGCAGGCCGTCGCGCAAGGCGCCGTAGGCCGCCAGCCGGTCTTCCAGCCGGCGCTGGCTGGCGCGCAGTTCGCCCAGACTGGGTTCGGCTTCCTGCCAGCCGGCCAGGAACTCACTGGCAGCCAGGCGGAAGGCCGCGATGTCATCGTCGACCAGGCCGGCACAGTCGCCCATCAGGTAGCGATGCTTGCCGCCGGTGACGCGCCAGACCAGCGCCCGGTCCTTCGAATCGAATTCCTCGACGCCGGCCACCGTCTCGATCACTTCCGGACCGGACAGGGCCAGCCGTCCCTCCTCGGAAATCAGGATGGCCGAACACAGCTTGGCGACGATGCCCATGCCGCCGAAGGCGCCGCAACTGCCGCCGACCAGCGCGAGCACCGGGACGCCGGCGGCGCGCGCATCGAGCACGGCGCGCATAATTTCGGAAATGGCGATCAGCCCGGCATTGGCCTCGTGCAGACGGACGCCGCCGGAGTCGATCAGGAAAAGCACGGCGGCCGGCTTTTCCTGCACCGCGCGGCGCAACAGGCCGACGATCTTGGCGCCGTGAATCTCGCCGACCGCCCCGCCCATGAACTGGCCTTCCTGGGCGGCAAACAGCACCGGCCGGCCAGCCAGCGTGGCGCGACCGATCACCACGCCGTCGTCGAAGGCGCCGGGCAGGTCGAGCGCCGCCAGGTGCGGGCTGGGCTGCGCTTCGCCCGGCGGCAGGATTTCCCGCCGGCTGCCGGCGTCGAGCAGGCCGCCCAGGCGAGCCCGGGCGGTCGCCTCGATCACCTTGTCCGCGTGCGGATGCTTCGCGCTGCCC
>DAIMCQ010000353.1:0-3974 GCA_036726285.1 Azonexus sp. | reverse complement strand
TCGCTGCACATGACCATCCAGACCGCCGTGCTGATCGAGACGCTGACCGCGCTCGGCGCCGAAGTCCGCTGGGCATCGTGCAACATCTTCTCGACCCAGGACCACGCTGCTGCAGCCATCGCCGCACAAGGCATCCCGGTCTTCGCCGTCAAGGGCGAAACCCTGGTCGATTACTGGGATTACACCCACCGCATCTTCGAGTGGGCCGACGGCGGCTACTCGAACATGATCCTCGACGACGGCGGCGACGCCACGCTGCTGCTGCACCTCGGCGCCCGCGCCGAAAAGGATATTTCCGTGCTGGCCAAGCCGGGTTCCGAAGAAGAAACCATCCTCTTCGCCGCCATCAAGGCCAAGCTGGCTGTCGATCCGACCTGGTACTCCGTACGCCTGGCCCAGATCAAGGGCGTCACCGAAGAAACCACCACCGGCGTGCATCGCCTGTACCAGATGCATCAGCGCGGCGAACTGAAATTCCCGGGCATCAACGTCAATGACTCGGTGACCAAGTCCAAGTTCGACAACCTCTACGGCTGCCGCGAATCGCTGGTCGACGGTATCAAGCGCGCCACTGACGTCATGATCGCCGGCAAGGTTGCCCTCATCGTCGGCTACGGCGACGTCGGCAAGGGCTGCGCCCAGGCCATGCGCGCCTTGTCGGCGCAAGTATGGGTCACCGAAATCGACCCGATCTGCGCCCTGCAGGCCGCCATGGAGGGCTACCGCGTCGTCACCATGGAATACGCCGCCGACAAGGCCGACATCTTCGTCACCACCACCGGCAACTTCCACGTCATCACCCATGACCACATGGTGAAGATGAAGAACAACGCTATCGTCTGCAACATCGGGCACTTCGACAACGAAATCGACGTCGCTTCGATCGAGAAGTACCAGTGGGAAGAAATCAAGCCGCAAGTCGACCACGTCATCTTCCCGGACGGCAAGCGCATCATCCTGCTCGCCAAGGGCCGCCTGGTTAACCTCGGCTGCGGCACGGGCCATCCGTCCTACGTGATGTCCTCGTCCTTCGCCAACCAGACCATCGCCCAGATCGAACTGTGGAGCGAAGCCGTCAAGGGTTCCAACAAGTACCCGGTCGGCGTCTATACCCTGCCCAAGCACCTCGATGAGAAGGTCGCCCGCCTGCAGTTGAAGACGCTCAATGCGCAACTGTCCGAGCTGACCGACGAACAGGCCGCCTACATCAACGTCCCGAAGGAAGGCCCGTACAAGGCCGACCACTACCGCTACTAAGATGCGCCTGCTCGCTATCTGGACCATCAACGCGCTCGCCCTGCTGGCCTTGCCGTATGTCGTGCCGTCGGTCCAGGTGGCGAATTTCGGCACGGCCCTGCTAGTCGCCCTGGTCCTCGGACTGATCAACACCCTGCTGCGGCCGCTGCTGATCCTGCTCACCCTGCCGGTCACCCTGCTGACGCTGGGCCTGTTCATCTTCGTGATCAACGCCCTGCTCTTCCAGCTGGCCGGCAATCTGGTCGAAGGCTTCCGCGTCGGCGGCTTCGCCTCGGCACTGTGGGGCTCGATCGGCTACAGCGTGATCTCCTGGGCATTGAGCAGCCTGCTTTTCCCTGCAGGAAAACGCTAAGTGCCACGGGTCGATCAGTTGCTCGTCGAATCCGGCCTGGCCGCATCGCGAACGGCCGCCCAGAAAATGATCGCGGCCGGACGGGTCAGTTCGCCGGCCGGACCGATCAAAAAGCCCTCGCTCGATCTGCCGGCCGATACCCCGCTCACCGTCGCCCATGACGAAGCGGATCGCTTCGTGTCGCGCGGCGGTCTCAAGCTGGCCGGCGCCCTCGCCGCCACCCGCCTCAGCCCGCAAGGCAAAACCTGCCTCGATGTTGGCCAATCTACCGGCGGCTTCAGCGATTGCCTGCTGCAACACGGAGCGAAGCATGTGGTCGGCGTCGATGTCGGACACGGCCAATTGCACCGGCGTCTTTTCGGCAACCCGCAACTCACCGCACTGGAAGGCATCAATTGTCGCGCGCTGGACCCCGGCGACCTCGGCGAACACCTGCCGGCGGGCGGCTTCTCGCTGATCGTCGGCGATGTTTCCTTCATCTCGATGACGCTGATTCTGCCGCAGCTACCGGCCCTGCTGGCCGACGATGGCGACCTGCTGCTGCTGATCAAACCGCAATTCGAAGTCGGCCCGGAAAACATCGGCAAGGGCGGCATCGTGCGCGATCCGGCACTTTATCGCGACGTCGAGCAAAAATTGCGGCATTGCGCCGAAAACCTGGATCTCCAGGTCCGGGCCTGGCTGGACAGTCCGATTACCGGCGGTGATGGCAACCGCGAATTCTTCATCTGGTTGAATACATGAATACAGAAATCTCCATCGAATTTTTCCCGCCGCAAACCCCCGAAGGCGTTGAAAAGCTGCGTACCGTCCGGGCCGAACTGGCCAAGCTGAAACCCAGCTTCTTCTCGGTCACCTACGGCGCCGGCGGCTCCACCCGCGAACGGACTTTTGCCGTCGTCAAGGAAATCGCCGCCGAAGGCTTCGATGCTGCGCCGCACCTCTCCTGCATCGGCTCGACACGCGACAGCATCCGGGAAATCCTCAACGAGTACAAAGCCGCCGGCATCAAGCGCACCGTCGCCTTGCGCGGCGACTTGCCGTCAGGCATGGCCGAAACCGGCGAGTTCCGCTACGCCAACGAACTGGTCGACTTCATCCGCACCGAAACCGGCGACTGGTTCAGCATCGAAGTGGCGGCCTACCCTGAATGGCACCCCCAGGCCCGCAGCCCGAAGGACGACCTCGACGCCTTCGTGCGCAAGGTCAAGGCCGGCGCCAACTCGGCGATCACGCAGTATTTCTACAATGCCGACGCCTATTTCCACTTTGTCGATGCCGCCCGCAAGGCCGGCGCCGAGGTGCCGATCATTCCCGGCATCATGCCCATCGTCGGCTTCACCAAGCTGGCCCGCTTTTCCGATGCCTGCGGCGCCGATATCCCGCGCTGGATGCGCAAGAAATTCGAGAGCTTCGGCGACGACACCGACTCGATTCGCGCTTTCGGCCTCGATATCGTCACCGAACTGTGCGAACGACTGCTCAAGGGTGGCGCCCCGGGCCTGCATTTCTATTCGATGAATCAGTCGGCGCTGACCACTGAAATCTGCAAACGTCTCGGCTAAGGCAATCGAAAAAAGATCTCGCCCGGCATCAAAACGGGCGATATCTCGCCAACAGCGCAAAAAGTGTTGACGACCCCGGGAGCCATCCATATAATGCGCGCTCCTTCCGAGGGTCGGTAGCTCAGTCGGTAGAGCAGCGGACTTTTAATCCGTTGGTCCCGAGTTCGAATCTCGGCCGACCCACCAGTCGGACAAGGAATGGGGCGTTAGCTCAGCTGGTAGAGCAGCGGACTCTTAATCCGTAGGTCCACAGTTCGAATCTGTGACGCCCCACCAAGAACACCCAAGCAGCATCAGCATTTAGGCCAACCTCTGGGTTGGCCTTTTGCTTTTCTATTTTTCTGTCTGACCCATCTCCGGTCTCGACCGAACCCGCATTCGTCAAGAACGCCCTCCTGAAGATCGACTGTGCACGCAATGCGCATCAGGCCATAGGGGTCACCGCCGTCAATCAATATCCCGTTCGCGTACAAACGATTGACAGCCGTGTCGGCGCGTAATAAAAACCCTGCTCGACCCATGGCTTTAACAAAATAACAAACGCCCTGCCCATCGGCCCGAGGCGCGCTCGAAGCACCAAACAGGGAATATCCGATACGTTTCAGGAGAACAGCACCGATGCTCACTCGTATTGCACGCCTATTCACGCCGGGAAACAAACAACCGGAACACCGCGTGCTTTCAGTGCACGCTCCTGATCGGCCATCAACGCGATCAGCGGCGACACGACGACCGTCGGCCGCTTCAAAATCATCGCGGGCACTTGATAGATCAGTGATTTCCCAAATCCCGTGGGCAGC
>DAIMCQ010000352.1:0-3976 GCA_036726285.1 Azonexus sp. | reverse complement strand
AGACCAGGAAACGCATGCAGGAACCGAAATGACCCGACAGCGTGTCGCCGCCATCCGAAGCAATCGCCACCCGCACCGAACCGGGCATCTCGCCCTCACTGTAACTCTCGATCCTGGGCAACGAGTCGTCACCCTGGGTTTCGCCCCACAGGATGCGCACGGCCAGCTTCATCGCTTCCAGGCCGATGCCGATATCTTCGCCATCTTCCTCGCCATCGGCACTGGCAAAACCGGTCTTGAGCTGGGTGACCGTCACCTTGCGCAGGCTTTCCTCGTCAATCTGCTCGCCAAGCTGGCGCTGCAGCAAGGCGATCAGCGACGGCAGCGTCACCGTAGGCATGGCCCGGGCAGCCAGGGCGACGCGCAAGGCGGCCTCGCGGGTAATCGGAGGCGTGGTTTGTTCCATCCTATTCTCCTCTGTTGACAGGGTTGGGGTGGCGACCACTCGCAGATACAGTGCCAGCACCGCCAAGCCACTGATTCATAATGGGCACAGGCCTTGCATATGGCATTTCAAACAACCAAAAACAGGGAATTCGTGTCGGATACCTCACAACAAGTCGTCCGCGCCTACCACGCGCGCAGCAAGCACCGCTTCGATGCCTACGCCGAAGGCCCCGGCCAACTCGACTGGGATGCCCAGCCGGCGCCGTTTCGCCACTACCTCGGCAGCCCGGTCTGCGAGCTGCCGCTGGCGGCCGATCAGTTCGACCGCCCTTTTGCCGAGCTGACGCAAAAACCGGAGGTACCGGCAAACGCCGATCTCGACAGCCTCGGTGCCCTGCTCGAGCTTTCCTTTGGACTCTCCGCTTGGAAAAGCTGGGGCCCGAGCCGCTGGGCCCTGCGTTGCAACCCCTCTTCCGGGAACCTGCACCCGGTCGAGGCCTACATCCTCAGTCACCGGCTGCCCGGCGTTGCCGCCGGCCTGCAGCACTACGACCCGGAACACCACGCCCTGGAAGGCCGGGCCCTGCTCGCCGCCGATGCATCGCCTCCCTGGCTGGTCATTGGCCTGAGCAGCGTGATGTGGCGTGAAGCCTGGAAATACGGCGAGCGCGCCTTCCGCTATTGCCAGCTCGACATCGGCCATGCCATCGGCGCCCTGGCCTACGCCGCCGCCCTGCTCGGCTGGGAGGTGGTACCGCTCGCCGGCCAGGCCGACCACCTGCGCCATCCGCTCGGCCTCGACCGCGCAGCGGACTTTCCGACCTCGCGTTATGCCTTTACCGAAAATGAAGAGCCGGAAATCCTGCTCGCCATTCGCGCCCTGGACCTCACCGAGCCGCCGGCCATCGCACAGCTCGGTGCCTGGCTGGATCGTGCCGAATGGCAAGGCAAGCCGAGCCGGATCGACCCCTCGCCCGGCTATCGCTGGCCGGCGATCGACCAGGTCGCCAACGCCAGCCGTGCCGCGCCCCCCACCCCACCAAGCGAAGCCAACCCACCCCGCCCGCCGCTACCGGCACATCCAACTCGCAGCAGCGCCGCCAGCCTGATCCGCCAACGGCGTAGCGGCCAGCGTTTCGATCCCAGGCACAGCCTGCCGAAAGCCGATTTCTATCGCATGCTCGACGCCCAGCTCCCCCGCCCGCAAGCCCCCTGGAGCAGCCAGGCGACGCCCAGCCGCATTCATCTGCTGCTCTTCGTCCTGCGTGTCGACGGCTTGGCCAGCGGCCTCTACCTGCTGCCGCGCACCGCCTCGGCCAGCCTCGAATTACCGCAGGCCCTGCAACCGTCCGACCGGCGCTTCGCACAACAACAAGCGGTCAGCGCCTTCGATCCGGACTGCCCGGCCCACCTTGGCCTGATCCAGCTCGCCCCCCTCGGTCTCCAGGAATTGCAGCGCCTCGCCCGCTCGTTGTCCTGCCATCAGGACATCGCATCGACCAGCGCCTTCTCCCTCGGCATGCTGGGCGAATTCGAAGCGGCAACCGAAAGCGGCCACGGTTACCGCGAACTGCTGCGCGAAGCCGGCCTGATCGGGCAGGTGCTCTATCTCGAAGCCGAGGCTGCCGGCGTGCGCGGCACCGGCATCGGCTGCTTTTTCGACGACCCGGTGCACCAGTTGTTCGGCATTGCCGACAGCCGCTATCAGAGCGTTTACCACTTCACCGTCGGCCTGCCGGTGACCGACAGCCGGATCGAAACCGGGCCCCCCTACCCCCAACGCCAGAAAGCCGCCCCATGAGCCCCCGCCTTGCCGCCTTTTTCGCCGAACACGGCTTCGACCCCGACCACATCGACGCGCCGCAAGCCGACGGCCGTTTCACGCCTTTGATGCGCGCCGCCAAGCTCGGCCTGCTGGATACTGTCGAAGAGCTGCTCGAACTCGGCGCCGATGTCTCGATCCTCAATGCCGACGGTTGCAACGCGCTGTGGCTGGCCTGCTACAACGGTAACCATGCGCTGATCGAACGCCTGATTGCAGCCGGCGTGGACATCGATCATCAGAACGCTAATGGCGCCAGTTGCCTGATGTACGTTGCGTCGAACAGCAAGCCCGATCTGGTCAAACTGCTGCTCGATAAAGGCGCCAATCCCAAGCTGAAGAATTTCGACGACTTCAGCGCCCTCGACCTGGCCGCCTCGGTCGGATGCCTGAAGTTGCTGCGTTCTGCCGGCTAATCGCCAGAGCCGATAGCCACGCGTCGGAACAGCGCGATTTATATTCGAAATAGGTCAGATAATTAATATTTCCTTAATTCAACTCAGCATGGCTTGAGTGCTATTCTCGCAACTGTACAATCTTTAAAAATGGCATTTTCGCCAAAATGCGGGGGAGCATTCATGGGCATTTTCAATCTCGGTAGTCTCAAGGGCCGCCTTGCCTTGTCGGTCATCTTTGCGCTGCTCGGCCTGATCCTGCTCGGCGCTTTCCAGATCGTCCACCTGCGCAACCAGTTGATGGAGGACCGCCGGGAAACCCTGAGAGCGGTTGTCGACAACGCGGTCAGCGCCATGAAAGACCTGCACGATCGCGAAGGCAAGGGAGAGCTGACCCGCGAACAAGCGCAAGGCATCGCCAAGGATGTGCTGCGCAGCATGCGCTATCGCGGCAACGAATACTTCTATATTTACGACAGCAAGGGCATCGGCGTCATGCACCCGATCCGCCCCGAATATGTCGGCAAGAGTCACTGGGATCGCCAAGACAAGAGTGGCGCCTACACGGTCCGCCTGCTGATCGGCGTCGCGCTCGACAAATCGGGCTTCACTCAAACCCTGACAGCCAAGCCGGGAAGCGAGACACAAATTCCGAAAATGCAGCACACCCGGCTTTTCGAGCCCTGGGACTGGGTCATCGGCACCGGGCTGTACATCGATGACATTGATGAACTGTTCTACCAGCAAATGCGCAACTCGGCCCTGGTCATCCTGCTCGTCATGCTTGCCGTTGGCGGCATTACCTGGTGGGTGGCCCGCGCCGTACTGACCGAGATCGGCGGCGAACCGGCCGACGCCGTCGCCTCGATGAAGCAGGTGGCTAGCGGCGATCTTACCGTCTCAATCTCGGCCAGTCGCCACAGCCTGCTCGGCGAACTTGACCACCTGGTGCAGAGCCTGCGTCAAATGATGCAGGACATCGCTCGCAGCACGGTTCAAGTCACCCACTCGGCGCGCGAGATTGCCGACACCTCGGCCCGCGTAGCCGATGCAGCGGCAGCCGAAACAGAAGCTACCCAGTCGATGGCGGCGGCAATGGAAGAACTGACCGTCTCGATCACCCACGTCTCCGACAACGCCGACCAGACCGAACGCCATGCCAGTGATGCGGCGGCACTGGCGAAGCAGGGCGAGGCCAGCGTCGAAACGGTGTCCGGCAATATCGCCACCATGGCCGGCTCGGTCAGTCATGCCGCCGAACAGGTGCGCACGCTGTCCGCCAACGCCCAGGAAGTCTCCCGCATGGCCTCGGTGATCAAGGACATTGCCGGCCAGACCAATCTGCTGGCCCTCAATGCCGCCATCGAAGCCG
>DAIMCQ010000351.1:0-4063 GCA_036726285.1 Azonexus sp. | reverse complement strand
CTTAGCCGAGGCTGCGGGACGTGCCATCAACAGCTAATTCCTACAGAGCCAAAAAAATAGGCGGTTCTAGGCTTAATGCAGTTCAGTTAAGACCCTTTGATGTGACGAGTAGAATGTCGAGCAGACTTGGCTTTGAGTACACGGCGGCATTTTCGCCCCCGTCGTTTTTCCACGATGGCCAACTGCGATTTCGAGTCGCCCCAAGTTGTAGGCAATCAAGGCGCTCCAGATCCTGCTGCAAATGCTTGGCCAGATGATCGAATCTGATCGTCGGCATGACATCGGTTGCAATAAAAAGTTGGCTCGATAATATCGCCCGCCACGTCAACAATCGGTCTTGCTACCCGCAAGCCCCTAAATGAAAAATGCCGTTCACGTAAGTGAACGGCATTTCAGCTCTAGGCTGCTCTATCTGTACTTGGCGAAGAGTTAATCGCGTTCGCCGGTCAGTGCCATGATCAGTTGCAGCAAACTGACGAAAACATTGTAGATATCGAGATAGATGGCTAGCGTGGCGCTGACGTAGTTGGTTTCGCCGCCCTGAACGATGCGGCTGATGTCGTACAGGATGTAGGCCGAGAAAATGACCACGATCGCCGCCGAGATCGCCAGCGAAAGGGCCGGAATCTGGAAGAAAATGTTGGCGACGATGGCCAGCAGGACCACGATCATCCCAGCGAACAGGAACTTGCCCATGCTGGAAAAATCACGCTTGCTGACTGCTGCAACGCTGGCCAGCGTGAAGAAGATCGCACCGGTACCCCCTGCGGCGAGCGCAATCATTGAGCCGCCATTCGAGAAACCGAGTGCAAATTGTAGGATGCGCGACAGCATCAAGCCCATGAAGAAGGTAAAACCAAGCAGCAAGGCAACGCCGAGGCCGCTGTTCTTATTCTTCTCAATGCCATACATGAAAGCGAACGCAATACCCATGAACAGCAAGAAACCGATAAACGGGCTACCGGCCATGAAGCTGAATTGCATCTGGATGCCGACGAAGGCACCGAGAATGGTGGGAACCATGGATGCCGCAAGCAGCATGTAGGTATTGCGCAGAACACGGTTCTGTTGGAGGGCGAGGCCAGAACCGCTCTGGCTCGAAATGTCATAGTTGGTGTTCATCGTGCGTGATTCCTTATGTTGTTTCTTCAGTCTTTAAGACTAACGGAGGTGGGGCAAAGTTTCAATCATTAGTCCTGCCCGCCTTGGTGTGGCTGGTACTGGTGCGCCAGCTTTGCTGTGCTATCATGCGCGCCTTCCGGGTCTGTGGCAGAGCGGTTGAATGCACCGGTCTTGAAAACCGGCGTGGGGAAACCCATCGTGAGTTCGAATCTCACCGGACCCGCCAAAATGCGAAGAAAAACGGCCCTTGATGGGCCGTTTTGCATTTCTCTTTGTGAGACTTCTAGCTAGGTTTCTATAAATCCAGGAAGGTGCCGACTTCTTCGGCTTTGGTCATCGTGTCGGCATAGCCCAGGTCGATCAGTTTCTGGGTGAATGGTCGCTCGAAGAGCAGGTAGCTGGTCAGGGCTCCCCCTCGGCGATTCATTGCTCCAAGACCGGTCAGCAGCAATTTTACCGGTCGGGGTAGGGCGGTTGCGTGCTCCGCCGCAATCTTGTCCAGGCGTTCGGAGGGCGAAATGATCAGCGTTTTGATCGGGCGTAGCGGAATGCTCGATTTGCCGCGGACTTCTTCGGGAACGGCCGACAGTGTCTGGTTGATGCGTTGCAGGCGTTCGATATCGACCGCCAGTCCGTCCAGGAAGATGCTGGAGAGCGCGTGGCCGGCGATCTGCGCCAGCGACGGGTGGCAGTCTACCTTTTGTCTTTCCGGATGTTCGTTGCCGCGGCTGGCGCCGACAATCAGTATCCGTTCAGCGCCGAGGTGAATGGCGGGCGAGATAGGTGCCAACTGGCGCATCGAGCCATCGCCAAAATACTCGCGGTGAATGCGCGTCGCCGGGAAAATAAATGGAATCGCGCTGGAGGCAAGTAAATGATCGACGCCGATTTCGGCACGGATGCCCAGGCGTTGTACGCGTCGCCAGGGTTGAGCGGATGGGTGGGCTTGAAAGAAGCTGATATTTTCACCGGACTCATAGCCGGAGGCCGAGATGCTGAGTGCGTGCAAGGCACCCTTGGCGATCGAACGGTTGATGCCTTTGAAGTCGAGATTGCGGGTCAGTAGTTCGCGCAGCGGGGCGTTATCGAGCAGGGAGCGGGGCGGGTTGCGGATCAGCCAGCCCAGGGCCTGCGTCGACATCCAGCGAGCGCCGGAAATGCCGATACCTACCGCGTCGGCGCGATAAATGTCGCTGGCCCGCATGTTGCGCCAGACCTCGGCGATGATGTTGGTGGCACGGCCGAAATTGTCGGCCAGGCAGGCCAGGCTGGCAGCATTGATGGCGCCGGCGGAGGTGCCGCAGATAATCGGGAATGGATTGCGGCGGGAGCCGTTGGCCAGTTTTGCAACAGCGAGCAGGACGCCGACCTGATAGGCGGCTCGGGCGCCGCCGCCAGTGAGTATCAGCCCGGTTCTCGGGACGGTGGTGCTTAGTGGCTCATCGTGGTCCATGTGGCATCCGCGCGATAGTTTCTGACCCAGTCCGGCAGGTCGATGGCGGGCATTGGGCGTGCAATTCCATAGCCTTGACCAAACCGACAGCCCAGTTGTAATAGGCGTAGTCCATGGGCGACTGATTCAACACCCTCTGCTATGACGTCGCGCTGAAAGGCGCGGGCCAATCCGATCACCCCCTCTACGATGGCCAGATCTTCCGGGTCGGAAAGCATGTCGCGAATAAATGAGCGATCGATTTTCAAGGTCTGAGCCGGCAGTCGCTTGAAATAGGTGAGCGAGGAGTAACCGGTGCCAAAATCATCCAGTGCAAAGGAAACGCCGAGTTGTTGGCATTCGTTGATTACGTTGCTGACATATTGGATGTCGTCGAGTGCCGCGGTTTCGACGATTTCCAGTTGAAGATTTTCGGCCGGTACGGTCGGGTGCTGCAGCAGCAATTGGCGCAGGCGCGGCGCGAAGCCGGGCGCCTGTAACTGGCGGGCCGCAACATTGATGCTGACCGGAATATCTGTGCCTTGTCGCCGCCATTCCGCCATCTGGGCAAGTGCGGTCAGAATGACCCATTCGCCTAACGGAATCGCAAAGTCACTATTTTCGACCAGGCCGAGGAATTCGCCTGGCGGCAGAAGGCCGCGTTCAGGATGTTGCCAACGAATGAGGGCTTCGGCGCCGATCACCTTGCCCGACGACATGTCGACCTTGGGTTGATAGAAGAGGATGAATTCGTTGGCGCCGAGTGCGGCTTCGATGCGCGCAACCTGCGTCTGCTTGGAGCGCAGTTCGCAGTCAAGCTCGGCGTCAAAGAAATGATATCGGTTGCGCCCGGCCTGCTTGGCGACGTACATCGCCTGGTCGGCATGGCGTAGCAGCATGTCGGGATCGGCGGTGTCGTTCGGGAAAAGCGTCACCCCGATACTGGCTGAGATGAAGACGCTTTGCTGCTTGATGGTGTATTCGTTGGCGAGCGTACCGAGCACTCGGAGTAAGGCGGCCTCGCACTCGCCGAAATCCTCGGCGCGCAAGAGCAAGGCGAATTCGTCGCCACCCAGGCGGGCGACCGTGTCGCCACGACGAACGGCATTGCGTAGTCGATCGGCTACTTCGACCAGCAACTGATCGCCGGCATCGTGGCCAAGTGTGTCATTGACCGGCTTGAAACCGTCCAGGTCGAGATAGGCTACCGCCAGTAAATCGCCACTGCGCCGGGCCTGATAAATGCCTTGCGTCATGCGATCGGCGAGCAATACCCGGTTGGGAAGGCGGGTCAGTGCATCGTAGTGGGCCAGCGCTTCGAGTTTGGCCTGTTGCTCCTTGTAGGCGGTGATGTCCGAGAACATGAAAATATAGTTGCTGATTTCACCGCTTTGATCTTTCACCGCGCTGGCTGTCAGTAACAGCGGAAAAGGCATACCACCCGCCCGCAAACCGGCGGCTTCGCCCCGCCAGTGGCCCTTGTCGGCCAGTTTCTCGACCGCCGCCTGG
>DAIMCQ010000350.1:0-4075 GCA_036726285.1 Azonexus sp. | reverse complement strand
GTCGAGAGCGGCCCGGCGGCCCGGCTCAGTTTCGTCGCCAAGGGGGATTGAGCCGTCAACCGACCCGGATTGCGCGCTGCACCCATGTCGCGACCCGGCGCTCGCCCGGCCGCGAGGACCGCCCGATGATCCGTTTCGACCATCATTTGTGGCAGCGCTTTCGGGCTGTTGCCTTTCCTTACTGGTTCGGCTCGGAAAAATGGCCGGCTCGCGGCCTGCTGGCGCTGCTCGTCATGCTGCTGCTCGGCCAGACCGGCTTCGCGGTGCTGTTCAACGAACAAACCGGCGAATTCACCTCGGCCCTGGCGGCGCGGGATGCCGGGCGGTTCTGGTACGCCATCGAGAAATGCCTGGTCATCCTGGCCGTCGGCGTGCCGGTCTATGCCTTCTACTACTACGTTCGCGACCGCCTCGGCCTGCATTGGCGACGCTGGCTGACGCGCGATTTCCTCGCTGCCTATTTCAACGACCGCGCCTACTACAAGCTCAACGCCAGTCAGGATATCGACAATCCCGACCAGCGCCTGGCCGAGGACATCAACACCTTTACCCAGAAGTCGCTGCAGTTCCTGCTCCTGTTGCTCGGCGCGCTGCTCCAGCTGGCGGCCTTTTCCGGGGTGCTGTGGTCGATTTCGCGCGAACTGGTGCTGTTCCTGATCTGCTACGCGCTGGCCGGCACGGCGATCACCGTGTTCTTCTTCGGTCGGGTGATGATCGGCCTCAATTTCTTCCAGCTCAAACGCGAAGCCAACTTCCGCTTCAGCCTGGTCCGCATCCGCGAAAATGCCGAAGCGATTGCCTTCTATCGCGGCGAAGCGCATGAGTCGCGGCTGGTCGGCGGCCATTTCAACGAAGTGATCGGCAATTTCGAAAAACTGATCCGCGTCCAGCTCAAGCTGAACCTGTTCCAGTATGGCTACAGCTTCCTGACCATCGTGTTGCCGAGCGCGATCATTGCCGGCCGGGTGATCTCCGGCGAACTTGAGGTCGGGCGGGCGATCCAGGCTGCAGGTGCCTTCGCCGCCATCCTCAGCGCCTTGACCGTGATCGTCGACAACTTCGAAAGCTTCAGCAAGTTCGTCGCCGGCATCGACCGACTCGACAGCTTTTCACGCTTTCTGGCCGGCGGCAGCGCGGCCGGGCAGCCGGCCGGCATCGAATTCCTCAGCGGGCCGGAGCTGGTCATCGAAAACTTGACCCTGCAGACGCCGAGCTACGAGCGCAGCCTGGTCCAGGCGCTCTCGCTGGAAATCAAGGCGGGGAGCGGGGTGATGATCGTCGGCGCCAGCGGTTGCGGCAAAAGCTCGCTGCTGCGCGCCATTGCCGGCTTGTGGACCTCGGGCAGCGGCCGGGTGATCAGTCCGGATTGCCGGGATATGCTGTTCCTGCCGCAGCGCCCCTACATGCTGCAAGGCAGCCTGCGCGCCCAACTGCTCTATCCGGTACCGGACCGGCTGATCAGCGACGAAGCGCTGCAGCAACTGCTCGAACGGGTGAACCTGCCCGATATCGCCCAGCGTTTCGGTGGTCTCGATGCCGAAATGGACTGGGCCAAGGTGCTTTCGGTGGGCGAGCAGCAACGCATCGCCTTCGCCCGCGTCCTGCTCGTCGCCCCACGCTACGCCATGCTCGACGAAGCCACCAGCGCCCTCGATGTCGCCAACGAAGACAGCCTCTATCGCCAACTCGCCGCCACCGAGACGACGCTGGTCAGCGTCGGGCACCGCCTGTCCATCCTCAAATACCACCCGCAAGTCCTGGAGCTGAACAGCAATGGCGGCTGGAAACGCTACAGTGCGGCGGAATATCGTTTCGATCATTGATGCGGCCGCACCTCCGGGACGCAGCCGCCGGGGCGCCGGCGGCCCGGGCTGTGCCTAGGCCAGCAAGGTGCTGGTGAGCGTCACCTTGGCATTGACCAGCCGGGAGACCGGGCATTCCAGTTTGGCGATGTTGGCGACGCGGTTGAGGGCGGCCTGGTTGGCGCCGGGAATCTTGGCCTCCAGTTCGAGGTGGATGGTGGTGATCAGGAAATTGCCGTTGGTTTTTTCCAGGCTCACGGCGGCGGTGGTTCGCAGGCTGACCGCAGTCATCGATTCCTTTTCCAGTTGCGCCGCCAGGGCCATGGTGAAGCAGCCGGCATGGGCGGCGGCGATCAGTTCCTCCGGGTTGGTGCCGGGGGCTTCTTCGAATCGGGTCTGAAAACCGTAGGGCGTCTTGGCGAGGACGCCGCTATCGGTGGAAATGGCGCCGGTGCCGTTTTTCAGGCCGCCGGTCCAGACTGCGAATGCGCTGCGTTTCATGTCGATCTCCGTGTCGGTAGGTGTGTGCGGATCATCGCCGGTTCGCCGTCTGCGCTCTGTTGCTTGCCGAACATAGGCCGGGCGGGCCGCCCAATGTGGCCTGGCGCACGGATGCCGCCGGCCGGCCGGCGCATGCTGGTTGAAATGGCACAAGGAGCAAGGCGATGAACGATTCCGTGGTGATCCCGATGCAAATCCCCAAAGCGGCGGCGCCCGGCCGGGTTCAAGCCCTGCGGCCGCTGATGGCGGCCATGCACGGCCCTTGCCTGCATTGGAGTCCGATTAGCCGGGGCAAGGCGGGCGAGATGGAGGCGGTGGGAAACGAGCCCGCTACGGCGCCTTGCACCGACAAGCCGGAATGAGGATGCGCCGGGCACCTGATTTCATCGGGAAAGCGTGACGACCATGGAATTCAAGGATTACTACCGGATCATGGGGCTGGCCCGCGATGCCAGCCAGGACGAGATCAAGCGGGCGTATCGCCAACTGGCCCGCAAGTTTCATCCGGATGTCAGCAAGCTGCCCGATGCCGATGCCCGCTTCAAGGAGCTGGGCGAAGCTTATGCCGTGCTCAAGGATCTCGAAAAACGGGCCGCCTACGATCTGCTGGGCAGCAACTGGCAGGCCGGGCAGGAGTTCCGGCCGCCACCCGACTGGAACAGCGGTTTCGAATTTTCCGGCGACGGTTCGGCCGGCGGCGATGGCGCGGCGGATTTCAGCGACTTTTTCGAATCGCTCTACGGACAGGCCTTCGCCTCGGGCCGGGGTGGCCGGCAAAGTGCTCGGGCACGGGGCGAAGACCATCATGCCAAGGTCGAGATCGAACTGGAGGATGCTTATCTGGGCGCCAGCCGGCTGATCTCGCTGCGCACGCCGGAAATCGATGCCCAGGGGCGGGTGGCGATGCGCCTGCACAAGCTCAACGTCACCATCCCGCGCGGCGTTCGCGCCGGGCAGCATATCCGGCTAGCCGGGCAGGGTGCGCCGGGCATCGGCGGCGGCAAGGCGGGCGACCTGTTTCTCGAAGTCGCCTTCAATACGCATGCGCTGTACCGGGTCGAGCAGCGCGACGTCTATCTCGACCTGCCGCTGGCCCCATGGGAAGCCAGCCTGGGGGCGACGCTCACCGCGCCGACGCCGAGTGGCAGCATCGAATTGAAGATTCCGCCCGGCTCGGTGGCCGGCGGCAAGTTGCGACTCAAGGGGCGGGGCATTCCGGGCAGTACGCCCGGCGATTTCTATGCCGTGCTGCAAATCGTGCTGCCAACGGCCGAAGGCGCAGCGGAAAAAGCTTTCTACGCCGGCATGGCCGAGCAGTTCAAGTCCTTCCGGCCCCGTGCCAAACTGGGAGTGTGATCATGGATGACAAAAAGATGTTGCCGCAGACCAGTGCCATCATCCTCGAAGAACAGAGCGAACTGACGCTCTCCGAGGTGGGGCGCGCTTGCGCGGTCCGGGTCGAGCGCATCGTCGAGATGGTCGATGAGGGCGTGCTGACGCCGCAGGGACGCGAACCGCACCGCTGGCGGTTCAGCGGCATCCACCTGCGTCGGGCCTCGGTGGCGCTGCGCCTGCAGCGCGATCTCGGCATCAACCTGGCCGGCGCCGCGCTGGCCCTGCAATTACTCGAAGAACTTGACGCCCTGCGCGCCCGCTTGCGGGTCCTGGGGGGCCGTTGAAGCCCATTTGCGAAGGAGAAAAAATGTCACAGAGTCTGCCGGCACCGGATGCCGCCGAACTGGAACGCATGGACGCCTGGTGGCGCGCCGCCA
>DAIMCQ010000349.1:0-4104 GCA_036726285.1 Azonexus sp. | reverse complement strand
CCGGCCCCGAAATTGCGCGGGTAGCCGGCCTTGACCATGGCAGGCAGGAGGATCGAGCCGATCGCCACGACGCAGGCCGGGCTGGAGCCGGAAACGGCGGCAAAGAGCGCGCAGGCCAACACCCCGGCCAGGCCGAGGCCGCCATGCAGGTGCCCGACCATCGAGGTGGCGAAATGGATCATCCGCTTGGCGACGCCGCCATGCGTCAGGAAATTGCCGGCCAGGATGAAGAACGGAATCGCCATGATCTCGAACTTCTCGATGCCGGTGAACAGCTTCAGTGCCACCGATTCGAGCGGCACTTGCGTCATGGTCAGCAGGAAGGTCAGGACGGTCAGGCCGAGCGAAATCGAGATCGGCATGCCGGTCAACATCAGTGCAGCCAGCAGGCCGAAGATCACCAACGAGTTCATTACTTGCCCTCCGGCTTGTCGACGCCCAGTGGCGTGTGTTTCAGGTCGTGCGGGTGCAGGTTGTCATCCATCGCATAGACGTCGAGATCGACTGGCGGCGTTTCGTCTTCCAGACCATCGACATGGCCGTGATCGTGATGGGGCAACTCGCCGCTCTTGAGAAAATTGAAGGTCACTTGCAGGAAGCGGAAACACATCAGACCGCTGCCCAGCGGAATGGCCGAGTAGACCATCCAGGTCGGCCATTCGAGGTCAGGCGTGGTCGGGCCTTCCGGCACCTCGCCGAAGTCCATGCCGAGCAACTGCAGGTAAGCGTGATGGGCGCCGTTTTCCCAGACGAAATGGCCACCCAGGCTGGCCACCACCCCGGTGAACAAGGCGCCGGCGAGCAAGCCGAAAACGATGAACTTGGCGCGCCAGCGATCGTCCATTCGATTGATCAGGACATCGACGCCGACGTGGATGCCGGTACGTACGCCGTAGGCCGCGCCAAACTTGGCCATCCAGACGAACATGATGATGCACAGTTCCTGGGCCCAGCCGAAGTTCAGCGAAAGCAGCCAATCCTGCAGCAGCGGAATATCCATGCCGGCCAGATAACGATGGGCGACCGAGACGAAAATGATGGTCGTCGCCCCGCCCATCAAGAGTGTCACCAACCACTCCTCCAAATGATCCAGAAATTTCACCCTTGGTCTCCTCCGTGTTGAGTCATAAAACTGGTGCAGCCGATCAGTCGTCGCCGAGCTGCAAATTATTAGGTTGGCGTCTTTCGATGGACCACTTGAGCAAGGCGGCGCTACGGAAGATGCCGTGGGCAAACTTGCCGTAGGGCAAGGTCGCGAACAGCGCCATGACCACGCCCAGATGCAGCGCCAGCAGGAAGCCCATGGCCGCACCGTCGCGGCCGGCCAGCAAGGCCAGGCCAGTGAGGCTGGTGAGCAGCAGCAAGGCGATGAAGCCGCGATCCATCGGGCGCTGCGCCACATCGCCCTGCTCGGGATGGCGCCGGATATTGAGCCAGAGCAGGCCGGCCGGGCCGATCAGCAAACCGATGCCGCCGGCCACGCCGAGTACGACCGGCAAGCTGGCAAGCGCATAGGGCGCCGCCCAGCCCAGCAGGTAGTGATAAAGCGTCGCCACGCCGGTGGCGGCGAAGCAGAGCATGAAGCCGTAAAAGGTGAAATGGTGGAAACGCCTGCGCCACAAGGTAAAGGCGTCGTCGGCGTTGTTGCAGCCCTGGCCGTGGCCGCCATCGAGGTACTTCATGGCCAGGACGTTGCCGAGCGCCTCCCCGCCCGCCGCCAGCGACGCGCTGCCCGGCGACACGTCGCGCCAGAACTGGCGGACGCCCAGCGTCAGCGCCAATGCGGCAAACAGGAATACCGGCGCGAACATGGAAACCAGCAGGTTGTGCGGAAAAATGCTGTAGAAATTGCCGGCCTCGGGGGCCTGGAAGCCCTTGCCGACCAGCAGCACGGTCAGCATCAGGAAAGCGGCCAGGCCTGCCGCCAGAGCCAGGGCGACGGTCAGCCCGTTGTGTTTGTACAAACGCCCGAATAGCGGCGGCCAGGCATAGTCGCTGTAGGTCTCGCCGCGTACCTTGGCCATGGCCTGCGGTACGTTGAGCGCGAACTCGTGCGGCGGCGCGTACTGACAGGCGTGCAGGCAGGACCCGCAGTTGTGGCAAAGATTGGCCAGGTAGTTGATATCGGCCTTGCCGAATTCGAGACGCCGGGTCATCGCCGGAAAGACGGCGCAAAAGCCCTCGCAATAACGGCAGGCATTGCAAATCTGCATGATGCGACCGACTTCGGACTCATTGCGACTCAAGGGCACGACGCCCTCCGCTAGGGCCTGCGCCTCGCGGGTCAGAGAATTAAGCTGCTGCACGGTATTCCCCTTGCTTCTTCTTGGCTGCCATCGCGGCGCGGTTTCCGGCAATCCGCCCGAAGGCTGTGCCGATGGCCATGCCGACCCCGGCGGTGTAGCCCTTGCCCAAGACGTTGCCGGCCATCATCTCGCCAGCCACGAACAGGTTGGCGCTGGGCTGCCCGCCGAAATGCACGGCGGCGTGCTCATCGACCTTGAGGCCGAGATAGGTGAAGGTCACTCCCGGCCGCAGGGCATAGCCATAGAAGGGCGCGGTGTCGATCGGCCGCGCCCAGTGCGTCTTGGACGGGCTGACGCCGTTCGTGTGGCAATCGTCGAGTGTGGTGTGATCAAAGGTGCCGGGCTGGCAGGCGGCGTTGTAGTCTCTGACCGTCTTGACGAAGGCGCCGGCATCCAGCCCCAGCTGAACGGCCAGATCTTCCAGCGTATTGGCGCGCACGCCGGGGAAAACCGGCGGCATGAAGCGTCCGACCGATTTGGCATCGATGATCGAATAGGCAATCTGCGACGGCTGCTGGGCGACCAGGCGGCCCCAGATGGCGTAGCGCTTGGGCCAGAAATCCTCGCCCTCGTCGTAGAAACGCTGGGCGTTTCCATTGACGACGATACCAAGCGAGACGCAGTCGATCCGCGTGCAGATACCTCCGTCGTACAAGGGGGCGCGGGCGTCGATGGCCACCATGTGGGCCTGCGTCGGATCGCCGATGGCGTCGGCCCCGGCCTCGATCATGAATTTGAGCAGGTTGCCCATGTTGAAGCGGGTACCGCGAATCAGGAAATTGTCGGCCGGCCATTCGCCGCGCTCGTTCTGTCCCCAGGCTTGGCGCAACCATTCCCGATTGGACTCGAAGCCACCAGCGGCCAGTACGCAGGCACGCGCCTCGATGCGCTCGTCGCCGACCCAGGCGGCGACGAATTGGCCATCCTTCAACTCCAGGCGCGAAACCGGGGCCTCGTAGCGAATCTTCACGCCGAGGTTTTCCGCGCTACGGAAATAGGCATTGACCAGGGCCTTGCCGCCGCCCATGAAGAAGGCGTTGGTCCGCGCCACGTGCAAGGCGCCCGACAGCGGCGGCTGGAAATGCACGCCGTGCTGACGCATCCAGTCCCGGCACTGGCTCGACGCCCGGATCACAAGGCGGGCCAGCTTTTCGTTGGTAATGCCGCCGGTGACCTTGAGCAGGTCCTGCCAGTACTCCTCTTCGGGATAGGCGTCGACCAGAACGTCCTGCGGCGCATCGTGCATGCAGCGCAGATTGCGGGTATGGCTGGAATTGCCGCCGCGCCATTGACGCGGCGCCGCTTCCAGCAGAAGAACCGAAGCACCGGCTTCGCGCGCCATCAGGGCGGCGCACAGGGCGGCGTTGCCGCCGCCGATGACCAGTACGTCGGGGATAGAGGAAGGATTCATCAGATTCTCCAGAAAGTCGGGAAGCGGGCCAGGCGACTGGCCCGAAACGAGCAGGCCTAGTCGGCCTTGAACCCGATTTCCTTGTAGACGGACTGAATGAGCTCCTTGCCGATCCGGCTCTCGACCTGTTGATGCACCGGCAGCATCTGCTTCTTCCAGGCGGCCTTTTCTTCCGGCGTCAGGGTGTAGATGGCCGTTTTGCCCGACTTGCGGATGGCTTCCAGCGCCCGCTGGTTGTCCTTGTCGGCGATGTCGTCGTTGTACTTGGTGGCATCGGTGAGCGCCCCTTCGAGCAGGGTTCTGATGTCGGGGGGCAGACCATCCCAGAACTTCTTGTTGATCACCACGGCGTAGCCGAGATAACCGTGATTGGAGATGGTCAGGTGC
>DAIMCQ010000348.1:0-4106 GCA_036726285.1 Azonexus sp. | reverse complement strand
CCGAGACGCGCTCGAAATAGCCATGCGCCACCGCCAGATCGGCCCGCACCTTGGTCACCAGCAGGCGGTCGAAGTAGTCGCCGCCCCAACCGGCCAGCACCGCCACCATCACCGGCATGGCGACGCCGAGCGGCAACAGCGCCAGCAACAGCAGGCGAACGCGGATCGAGCGCCGGCTGGGCGGATTCAGGGGGCCGGCAGGCGGCGTGCTCAATGGGCTTCGGCCACGCCCCAGGCGTGACACTTGCGGTCCAGGGTCTTGCGCGACACGCCGAGCCGGCGACCGGCTTCCGACTTGTTACCGTCGCAGGCGGCCAGCACGGCGAGGATATGGCGTTTCTCGACCGCTTCGAGGCTGTCCTCGGCCGACGACAACAAGGCATTTGCCGCACTGGCACTGGGTTCCGGCGCCAGATCGAACCAGCCGAGGATCAGCGAACGTTCGATGAAGTTGCGCAATTCGCGGACATTGCCCGGCCAGTCGTAGGCGGCCAGGCGGGCCAGGGTCCGGCCGTCGAGTTCAAGGCGCGGCACATCGAGATAGGGGGCCAGCTGGCCCATGAAATGATCGATCAGCAAGGGCAGGTCTTCCGGCCGCTCGCGCAGCGGCGGCAGCGTCACTTCGACGACCTGCAGCCGGTAGTAGAGATCCTGGCGGAAACGCTGGGCCGCCACCTCGGCTTTCAGATCGCGATTGGTGGCGGCGATCACCCGCACATCGACCGGGATTTCCTGCTCCGAGCCGACCGGGCGGATGCGCCTTTCCTCCAGCACGCGCAGCAGCTTGGCCTGCGCCGCCGCCGGCAACTCGCCGATTTCGTCGAGGAAAAGCGTGCCGCCGCGGGCGTAGTAGAACAAGCCTTCGCGGCTTTGCTGCGCGCCAGTGAAGGCACCCTTGACGTGGCCGAACAGCTCGGACTCGATCAACTCGGCGGCAATCGCCGCACAATTGACCGGCACGAAGGAACCGGCGGCACGATTGCTCATCCGGTGCAGGGCCCGCGCCGCCACCTCCTTGCCGGTACCGGACTCGCCGGTCAGCAGTACTGTCGCTGGAGTCGGCGCGATGCGGCGCAGGCGTTCGCAGGCCGCCAGCATGACTTCGGACTGGCCGATGACGCCTTCGACATCGGCCGCCCGCTCGCTGACTTCACGGCGCAACACGAAATTCTCGCGGACCAGGCGCGAACGCTCGAAACAACGCTGCATGGCATTGAGCACCTGGGCCAGGGAAAAAGGCTTGAGCAGGAAATCGGCGGCACCGGCCCGCAAGGCGTCGATTGCGGTATCGAGATCGGCGTAGGCGGTCATCAGCACGACGTCGCCGGCATAACCTTCGTCGCGCAACTGGTGCAGCCAGTCGATGCCGGAACGGCCAGGCAGAGAAATATCGAGCACGATCAAATCGTAAAGCCGCCGGCGCAACAGCGGTTCGGCCTGCTCGACGCTACCGGCCGTATCGACCACGCCGCAACGGGCGGTCAGGGCCCGCTGCAGGAAGCTGACCATGCCCGGTTCATCATCCACCACCAACACCGAATAATGCTTCCACGGCGCTTCGTTCACCGGCGCAACAGCTGAATCCATCGTTCCCTCCAAGGTATCCCCGGATGATCGCAAACAAGCGGCCTGCGAAGCAACCGGCGAGACCTTGCAGAGACCCGATCCGGCCCGGTCAGACCCGGAAGCTGGCGATCACCTGGGCCACGTCGCGCGACAGGGCGTCGAGACGCTGCGCGCTCTCCGCGGTGTTTTCGGCCGCGGCATGGTTCTCGTCGGTCATCTGGGCAATCGACTCGACGTGGCGGGCGATGTCGTGGCTGGCAATGCTTTGCTCCTTCAATGCACTGCTGATATCGACAATGGCCGCCGTCACCCGTTGCGCCGACTGGCGAATATTGTCCATCCGGCTGCCGGCATCGTTGGCCAGGGCCTGCCCCTGAGCCACCTGCTCGACCACCACCTGCATTTCGCTGACCGCCTTGCCGGCCGAGGCCTGGATAGTGTTGACCATGGTCCCGATATCCAGCGTCGACTGCGTCGTCCGCTCGGCCAGCTTGCGTACCTCGTCGGCGACCACGGCAAAACCGCGGCCCTGCTCGCCGGCCCGGGCGGCTTCGATTGCCGCATTGAGCGCCAGCAGATTGGTCTGATCGGCGACATCCTTGATTACCTGGACGACGGCGGAGATTTTTTCGGCGTCCTTGCCGAGCGATTCGATCACCTCGGAAGCCCGCGTCACCATCGTGCTGATCGTGCCCATCTCGTCGACCGTGCGCTGGATGATCTGGCCGCCTTCCTCGGAAATCTCGGCCGACTCGGTGGCCAGACGCCGGGCATCACCGGCGCTGTCGCTGACCGTGTTGATACTCACCGTCAGTTCCTCGATATTGGCCGCCATCGATGCCGCGGCCGAACTCTGCGCCGCCGAACTGCTGGCCACTTCCGACGAGGCATTGTTCAGCGAAGAGACAGCATCTTTCACCTCACCCATGCTGTTCTGGATGCGATGCATCGAGGCGCGAACCTTTTCCAGCATCTGGTTCAAGGCGCCAACCATGCCGCCGATTTCGTCACCGACCGAATAATCGACCCGGAGCCTCAGATCGTTGGTTTTGGCAATCTCCAGCACCGTGTTCTGGGCAATCTCAATCGGTCGCATCACCGAGCGCATGATCGAGATGCCCAAAACGAGAATAGCGAGGGTCGCCACAAAAAAGACAATCGTCGAATGCAGTTTGGCCGCTGCCGCAGCATCCTTGGCCGTGGCATAAGCCTTGTCGCCTTCCCGCATGTTCAGCTCCAGGAGCTTCTGCAGCCCTTCAAGCAAGGCTTTGTTTGCCGGACGTCGTTCGAGAAAAATGGCGCGCGTTTCAATGCTTAAGGCTTGGAATCCCTCATCGCTCATGGCCTTTCGCGCCTTTTCCTCGGCCTGGCCTATCCGCGCCTCGAGTACTTTCCACTTTTCAAGGTTCAGCTTGGTTTCTTTCCAAATCTGCTGCTCCTCGCCGTCACTCGGCAAGCCTTCGTATTTCTGAACAGCCCGCTCTATCTCCTCATGGGCAGCCTTCTTGCGCGAGGTACTCACTTCGAAATCGGCACGCTTGCTGTCAATCGGCAGGTTGCTGGCGAGGGCAAGATTCATGTAGGTACTGCGCGACATGTTGGTGAATGCTTCCTGGATCTGCAATAACGCGATCACGGAAGGCATGCGATTTCCACCGATATCCTCGATTGCCGACTGTTCCTGCGTAATGCCGCGCACCCCCAGGCCGCCGACCATCAGCAATGCAAGCACGCTGGACGCCAACAGCAGCAGTAATTTATTACGTATATTCATTTACGCCCCCCTTCCCCGAATATGCAGAATACCTTAGAGAAGGATAGCGGATGGCGAAAATGGCCGACGAAATTTAAATTGATTTAATTAAGGTAAATCTCACCAGCCACTCTCCAGCCTGACGCAGCCCGAACCGCCCCCTCAGGAACGGCTCGACTTGTGCGCTGCTGCAGCCTCCTCGCGCACCCGCTTGGCTTCGTCGAGCAGGTAGCGCTGATAGTCCTCGAGGTCGCCGTCGTACGGCGCGACACCGCCCTTCGAGACCAGCCAGAACTCGTCGCAGACCGAGCGCAACAATGCCCGGTCGTGGCTGACCAGCATGACGGTACCTTCGAATTCGTTGAGGGCGACGGCCAGCGCTTCGCGGGTATTGAGGTCGAGGTGGTTGGTCGGCTCGTCCATCAGCAGCAGGTTGGGGCGCTGCCAGACCAGCATGCACAGCACCAGGCGGGCTTTTTCGCCGCCGCTCATGGTGCCGACCGTCTGCTTGACCATCTCGCCGCCAAAATTGAAGGTCCCAAGGAAATTGCGCAATTCCTGCTCGCGGCCCGGCACGTTGCTGCGCCCGGCGGCGATGGCTTCCTTGGCCAGCCGCACCATGTGTTCGAGCGGCGTATCCTGCGGCCGCAGCACGTCGAGTTCCTGTTGCGCGAAGTAGCCGATGCTCAGCCCCTTGCCCTCGGTCACTTCGCCGCTGATCGCCTTGAGGTCGCGGGCGATGGTCTTGACCAGGGTCGACTTGCCCTGGCCATTGGCGCCGAGGATG
>DAIMCQ010000347.1:0-4112 GCA_036726285.1 Azonexus sp. | reverse complement strand
CTTCTTGCGCACCGCCTGGCCCGGCATGATGAAAGTGCGACCAACATAGCGGTTCTTGACGAAGCCCTCGCGGAAAGGGATACCCAGCTTCTGGGCCAATTGCATGGCGGACGGGCGGCTGGAATCCGGAATCGGGATGACGACGTCGATCTCCTCGACCGGGATGATTTTCTTGACCTTCTCGGCCAGGAACTCACCCATTGCCAGTCGCGATTCGTAGACCGAGACACCATCGATCACCGAGTCCGGACGGGCGAGATAGACATATTCGAAGATGCAAGGCGCGTAGGTCGCCTGTTGGGCACACTGGCGGCTATGCAGTTGATGCTGCAGGTCGATGAACACCGCTTCGCCCGGCTCGATGTCGCGCACCATCTGGAAGCCCAGGGTATCGAGCGCCACCGATTCCGACGAAACCAGATATTCCATGCCTTCCGGCGTTTCGTTCTGGCCATAGACCAGCGGCCGGATCCCGTTCGGGTCGCGGAAGGCCAGCAAGCCGTAACCGGCGATCAGTGCAACCACGGCATAGGCGCCCCGGCAACGGCGATGCACGCCGGCGACCGCCTGGAAAATGCTGTCCACATCCAGTTCATAACCATGCGAAGCCGACTGCAGCTCATGCGCCAGCACATTGAGCAGGACTTCGGAATCCGAATTGGTGTTGATGTGGCGGCGATCGAGCCGGAACATCTCGCCCTTCAACTGCTCGGCATTGGTCAGGTTGCCGTTATGACCGAGAACGATGCCGAATGGCGAATTGACGTAAAAGGGCTGGGATTCGGCGAAATTGTAGGCCGAACCGGCGGTCGGATAGCGCACGTGACCGATCCCGCAATTACCCGGCAGGGCACGCATGTTGCGGGTACGGAATACGTCGCGTACCAGGCCCGGCCCTTTGTGCAGATGGAAGGTATTGCCTTCGACTGTTGCAATGCCCGCTGCGTCCTGGCCGCGGTGCTGGAGCACCATCAAACCGTCGTAAAGCAACTGGTTGACCGGTGATGTGGCCATCACTCCGAGAATCCCGCACATAGTTTCTTCCTGCCTAGCTGAATCGAATTCGTTTTGCCAAATCATCCGGCAGCCAGCTTCTGGCTACCATGACGGCGGTTTCCAAAGGCGGCGCCAGGGTTGCTTCGCGCCACCAGGCCTGTTTCGGTGCCGAGGTCATTCCCCCCAGCCCAACCAGCACCATGCTTACCAGCACCCCACGCACCAAACCAAACACCATGCCCAACAGACGATCCGACACGGACAGGCCCAAAGCCTTGACCATGCTGCGCACCGCCATGCGCACCAGCGACATCGCCACCAGCACACCGACAAAAATCAACACACACCCGGCCAGCGTTCGCACCGCCGGATCGGCAATTCCTGCGAACACGGCCAATCCGACCTGGGTACCGAACTCGACGGCCGCAAAAATTGCCAGCGCCCAGGCCATTAACGCAATCACTTCGCCGACGACGCCGCGCCACAGTCCGAACAACAAAGACAGGCCGACAATGCCGATCACGACATAGTCAAAAACAGTCATTGCTTCGCCGAGACAACCCCGGAAACACCGATCCGCTGCATCTTTTCCAGCGCCTTGTCGGCGGCTTCACGACTGGCAAACGGTCCGGCGCGCACGCGTGTCTTTTTACCCTGCGGCGTATCGAGCGGTTCGCTATAGGTCTTGATGCCCTGCTCGCCCAGCTTGGCTTTCAGGTTTTTGACATTGGCTTCGTTGGAAAATGCCCCAATCAGGATCAGGTATTCACCGCCCTTGGCCGACGACGGTTTGGCTTCGCCCATCTGACCGGCCAGGATCGCTGCGGCACGCTTGGCATCGTCGCTCTTGGCCGCCGGCTTCTCGGCCGGCTTCTCAACCGGCTTTTCCGGCTTGGCCGGTGCTTTTTCGACTGCTTTATCGGCCTTTACGACCGGTTTCTCTATCGCTTTTTCCGGCTGTTTTTCGACCGGCTTATCCTTGACCGGCTCGACAACGCGAGCCGCCGGCTGCACCGGCGCTTTCGGCGCGACGCCAGGCGCCGCCTCTGCCACCGGTTCCGGATGTTTTACGGCAGGTTCCGCTGCTTTTTCAGGCGCCTTTTCTACCGGAGCGGCGGCAAACTTGGGAGCGAAAGGTTTTTCGTCCTGGCCGGGAATGCGGATTTCGACATCCTGCACCACCTGGCGCGGCTCGTTGTCCATCACCATGGGCAGCACGACGGCAACCACGGAAACGAAGGCGAGCGCACCGACCAGACGGCGGCGGGCGCGCTTCTTGAGCTGCAACTGAGCGTCGTTTTCTTCCATGTATTAGGGCTTTTTCCTCAGGGCTTGCAGGGCCCCGGCCACCGTGTAGAACGAACCAAAGGCCAGAATTCTATCACTTTCACCGGCCTGCCCCTTGGCTGCCTGCATTGCCGCCTGTGCCGATTCGTAACAGAAGACCTCCCCACCCAGCCCCGCATCGACCACGATCTGCTGTAGCGCCGCCGCCGACGTACCGCGCGGACCGGGCAAGGACGCCAGATGCCAGTAATCGACGCGCCCCTTGAGCGGCTGCAGGGCGCCGGCAATATCCTTGTCACTCAGCATGCCCAACACGGCATGGGTTCGGTCGAAGAAGCCCATGCCGGAAATGTTATCGGCGAGCACCTTCACGGCCTGCGGGTTATGCCCGACATCGAGCACGATGGCCGGCTTGCCGGGCAACACCTGGAAACGCCCCGCCACCTCGGTTTCGATCAATCCAGGGCGAATTGCCTGCATGGTGACCGGCAATTTGTCGCTGATCGCCTCCAGCGCAGCCAAGGCCACCGACGCGTTGAACAACTGCACCGGACCGCGCAAACCGGGATGCGCCAATGAACGCTTGAGCAGCCGCTCGCCGGAACGACACCACCAACGCCATTGCAGCCGGTTCTCGTCGCTTTCCGCACTCGGCCGCTCGAAGCCGAAATCACGCCCGATCAGGCGCAAGTCAGCGCCCATTGCGGCGGCATGATCGAGCAGACGCTGCGGCGGATTCGGGTCGGCGCAGAATGCCGGCTTGCCGGAACGGTAGATACCCGCCTTTTCAAAACCGATGCTGTCGCGATCCGGCCCCAGCCAATCGGTATGATCGAGCGCAATGGTGGTGACAACGGAGGCATCCGGCTCATAGGCATTGACCGCATCGAGGCGCCCGCCCAGGCCGACCTCAAGAATCACCGCCTCGACGCCTGCCGCGGCAAAGACTTCCCAGGCCGCCAGGGTACCGAATTCAAAATAGGTCAGCGCGACATTGCCCGCCTGCTGCCGCGCCGCCTCGACGCGAGCAAAAGCTGCGCAGAGTGCATCATCGCTGGCCGGAACACCGTTCAAACGCACCCGCTCGTTGTAGTCGATCAGGTGCGGCGAGGTATAGCAGCCCACCTTGTAGCCGGCCCGGTCGATGATGTTGGCGAGATAGGCGCAGGTCGAGCCCTTGCCGTTGGTTCCACCCACAATGATGACCGGACAATGCTCGGTCTGGCCGAGCGCCGCCTTGACCAGGCGGATACGGTCGAGCCCCAGCTCGATGCCGGCCTGCCCTTTGGGATGCAGCCCTTCGAGATGCGCCAGCCAGTTTGATAAGTTCATGGGATCGTGTCGCCAGGCAGCGGCATCAGGCAGCCCTCTGGGGCAAAATAATTTGCCGCAGAACGCCGCCCGGTCTTGCCGCGTATATCAGGCTGCCGCCGGCAGCTTTTGCAGCAGCGCGATGACCCGTGCGACCTGGTCGCGCAACTCGCGACGGTCGATGATCATGTCGATGGCGCCCTTTTCGAGCAGGAACTCGGAGCGCTGGAAACCTTCCGGCAGCTTCTCGCGAACGGTCTGCTCGATCACGCGCGGACCGGCAAAGCCGATCAGCGCCTTCGGCTCGGCAATCACCACGTCACCGACAAAGGCAAACGAGGCGGAAACGCCGCCCATGGTCGGGTCGGTCAGGATCGAGATGAACGGCAGGCCGGCTTCGGCCAGTTTGGTCAGGGCGGCCGTCGTCTTGGCCATCTGCATCAGCGAGAACAGGCCTTCCTGCATGCGCGCCCCGCCCGAGGCGGTGACGCAAATGAAGGGGGTCTTCTGCTCCACGG
>DAIMCQ010000346.1:0-4165 GCA_036726285.1 Azonexus sp. | reverse complement strand
ACGCGTACCTTGACGTTGTAATCAATGACCCGTTTGACGGGAACGAGAATCTTCACTTGTCTCTCCTTAACCTTCGATTAGCTATCCTGCCGCTTTCCGCCCGTTTGACAGACGGTCAAGCAATCCGCACAATGACCATACTGTGTCGTATGGAAAAGCATACGGTAGCGTATGGAAAATATGCCTGTCAAGCCCCAAGCCCGTGCTGCAAGTCGCAAGACTGTCTCAACGCGAACCCAACTCGATCGCAACAACTGGGTCGAGGCGGCTATCGACGTTCTTGCCAAAGAGGGCGTCACTGGCCTGCGCGTCGAGGTGCTGGCCAAACGCTGTGGCGTGACCAAGGGTAGTTTCTACTGGCACTTCAAGGATCGTCAAGACTTACTGGAAGCGGTTCTCGAACGCTGGAAAGAGGGACGCATCCGCGATATCGAAAAAACCACGACCGTTGCCCCAGGTCAGGAACGCGAGCAACTCCATTACGCCATCGAGGTCTATGGCGCCAGCCGTAACCGCAAAGGCATGTCAATCGAACTGGCCGTCCGTGACTGGGCCAGACATGACAGCCAGGCCGCCTCGGTCGTCGAAGCGGTGGACCTGTATCGCCTCGAATGCACGCGCAAACTTTTTGTCGCCGCCGGCATGTCCGACGCTGAGGCAAAAAGCCGCAGTCTGCTGCTTTACGCCTGCGTCTTCGGCCTCTCCCTGATGCACTACAGCCCGTTCGACGCCAATCCAGGGGAACTCAAGCAACGGATTGCCGAACGCATCGTTTCCGGCTAGTTCAGACAACTTCCCAAGATCGTTCCTGCATCGCCCTCCCAAGCTGCGATAGCAAGCGACAACTCACCGACCAACCGACTCATCGCCGCCACGCCGCCCTGCGCATCCGGGTTCAGTGCCGGCGCCTGAAGGGCAATCTGCTTTTCCAGCAGCCGCCCTCGCCCGCGATCCAGCCATTGGACCCGTCCCTGCAGCACCGCACGACTGGCTTCCATCGTATCGAAGATCTGGCTGAACTCATCGATATCGACGCGCAAGACGCAGGCCGCCTTGCCTTGGCCGGAAGGAACATAGCCAAGATCGCGAATCAGCCGCAATTGGATCAGTTGCGCCGGCGGGCCAACCCAGCGCGCCCGGCTATATTCACGCAACCGATTCGGCTCCGCATAGCCCAGGCGATAATCGATCCCCAGCGAATCAAACCATAACGGCGCCCGCACTTCGATCGCCATCGGCCGCTTGCGCTGCACCCCGGCAACCGCATCCTTGACCGAACCCAGATCGTAAACCGCCAGAGCGACGTCGCCACCGCGCTTGCCGGTAGTGAAACAGGCACTCAAGGAAGCCATCAATACGAGAATCATGAAGAGACGCATGCTAGCGGGCCTTCTCGACCGCAAACCCGGCCTCACCGGGCCCCGGCGGCTGGGCCGGGGCGCCGAAGACCAGGCCTTGCGGCGTATCTTCAAGTATCCGTAGTACCCGGCTCAATTGACGCGAGGTCATCGAGAAATCGGATGCCAGTTCGTTGAGACGCGGCATCAGGGCCGATGTTCCGCCAGCCGAAGCATCGCCGATGGCGACATCGAGCTTGTCGGTCGCCGACTGCATTTTGCCGATCAACACCCGGGTATCGGCCAACAAAGGCCCGACCTCACCCGCAGCCTGCGACAGCTTCTTGACATTCTGATCATCGAGCAGCTTTCTCACCTGGATCAGCGTTCCGTTGAGATTCTCCAGAGCCGGCTTCATTTGCCCGGAAGCCGCCTCCAGATTAGCCAGGGTAACCGTAAGATGTTGACGATTTTTCTCGCCCAGCATATCGCTGGCATTGGCCATCAGTTGCCGGGCCTGACGCAAGGTTGCCGTACCGGTCTCGCCCAGTTCGTCGAGCAATGAAGGAATCATGGTGATCCGCGGCGGTTTCTCGTCGTTGGGAACCAAGGGCTCCATGCCCTTGCCGGTTTCCAGCAAAAGAATATGGGCCAGCCCGGTAACCCCCTGGTAATTCAGCTTGGCAATGGTTCCGGAGGTCAGCGGTACATCTTCATTAACCGAAATGGTGATCAAGATATTGCTGTAATCATCAGGATCCAGCCGGATATCGCTGACCTTGCCGACCCGGATACCCCGGTAGCGCACCTGCGCCTGGGGATTCAAGCCGCCAATATTCTGCTTGGTCACCACCACATAATCGTGCGTTTCCTCGCCGGAGCCACCCAGCCAGTACAAGGCGAGGAGTACGGCAGTCCCCAGCAGCAAGACAAAAATTCCAGCAGCAAAAGCGTGCGACTTGTTTTCCATGGGCCTAATTAAAGCAGCTTCCGGCGATCTGCGCCAAAAAAGCCGGTCACAAAGGGATGATCGACCGTCATCACCTGATCCTTCGGACCAAAAGCAATGATGTGCTGCTCGGCCAGCACCGCAACATGCGTCGCCAATCCAGCCAGCGTATTCAGGTCGTGCGTCACCATGACGACGGTCAAACCCAATTCGCGCTGCAAGGCGCCGATCAGATCGACAAAATTCTGGCTGCGATCAGGGTCGAGACCAGCCGTCGGTTCGTCGAGCAGCAACAACTCCGGCTCAAGCGCCAAGGCCCGGGCCAGCGCCACGCGCTTGACCATGCCACCGGACAGTTCCGCCGGCATCAGCTTGCCATGTGAGCCATCAAGCTCGACCATGGCCAGCTTCAGATGCACCAGGCGGCTGATCCAGTCTTCGTCGAGACATTTCAGTTCGCGCAAGGGAAAGGCAATATTGTCGAAGACCGACAGGGCGGAAAATAGCGCCCCCTGCTGGAACAGCATCCCCAGACGCCGCCGGACTTGCCGCTGCATCGCCTGATCCGGATCATTGAGATCGACACCGAATAGACGGACGCTTCCAGCAGTCGGTCGCAACAGGCCGAGCATTTCACGCAACAAGGTCGTCTTACCGCTCCCCGAACCGCCCAGCAAGCCGACAACCTGCCCTTCCTCGACGACGAGATTCAATTCGCGATGCACAAACTGCCCGCCAAATACCGTATTGATCCCCGACAGTTCGATGACCGGAGGACTCATAGCGCCGGCACGCCAACGTGGCGGGTAAACACGGCAAACACTGCGTCAGCGAGAATGACGGTGGTAATGGCGGTAACCACCGCACTAGTCGTATTGGCCGACAGACTCTCGGTATTCGGTTTGACCCGCAGACCAAAATAACAGGCGATCAGCGCGATGACAAAACCAAAAACCAGCCCCTTCGCCAAACCGATGACCAGATTGGCGACCGGCACCGCTCGCGGCAAGTTGTCGAGAAAATAGACCAGCGACAAATCCAGTTGCAGCATTGCAGCCAGCATGCCGCCAAACAACGCGACCGCCGACGCCCACAGCACGATCAGCGGCATGGCTGCAGTCAGCCCGAGAATTTTCGGCAGCACAACCCGGATACTGCGCGAAACACCCATGGTGGACAACGCATCGATCTCCTCGGTAACTCGCATGACGCCAATCTGCGCCGTCATGGCCGAACCGGAACGCCCGGCCACCAGAACGGCGACCAGCACCGGTCCGAGTTCGCGAATGATCGAAATACCAAGGATGTTGATGATGAAAAGGTCGGCGCCAAAATTTTTCAGTTGCAAGGCCGACAGATAGCTGATCGTCACGCCGATCAGGAAGCCGACCAAGGCGGTCACCGACAAAGCCTGCGCCCCCGACTTATAGACGTTGGCGGCAAACTCCTTCCAGGGAATTTCCTTCGGAAAGCGCAACAGATGCACGACATCGAGCAGCAACTGCCCAAACAAGGCAATCATGCCGTACAGATTGGCCAGGGCCTTGAGCAAAAGTCCGCCGATGAACTCGGGCAGGCGGAACGGCCGCAATGGCGGTGGCGGCATTTCGCTGGGCAGGTCGGCCACCCGCTCCAGCACCTGACGGTGCATGAGCGAAATCTGCAGTTCGGCCGGCCAACGATTTCCCCAGGCCCGCCACAACAACACGGCCGCAGCGCTATCGAGGCGCGACAGACCGGACAAGTCCCAGCGGCGCGGCACCGTATCGAGTTGCCTCAAACCCGCCTGCAAATCGGGCAGCAGCGGCAACATGGCGGCCAGGGTCCATTGCCCGGCCAGCACGACGGTCCCCGGCTCGACGCGCAAGCTGGGGGCTAC
>DAIMCQ010000345.1:1225-4241 GCA_036726285.1 Azonexus sp. | reverse complement strand
GCGCCGACCATGACGTGCTTTTCGACGATCACGTCGTCCATCACGATGCTGCCCATGCCGATCAGGCATTCGTCGCCGATGCTGCAACCGTGCAGGATCACCGAATGGGCGATGGTGACGTGGTGGCCGATGATCAACGGCGAGCCTTCGGGCTTTTCCGGGCGCTTGTGCGAGACATGGCCCATGGCGAAGTCCTGGATATTGCTGCATTCGCCGATGACGATGCGATTGACGTCACCGCGCAGCACGGCGTTGCACCAGATCGAACTGTCGCGGCCGATCTGCACGTCGCCGATGACTTGCGCCGAGTCGTGGAGGTAGGCGCTTTCGTCAATGACGGGGTAGGTATCGAGGTAGAAACCAAGTGGCATGTTGGTCGAATCCGTTCGGTTTTTTGAAGGGGCTTGGTATGGCGACTCTTGTCGTATTAGCAGTTCGCGGACAGTTCGATATCCGGCAAATTGGCATGGACCTCGGCGACGTCGGCGTAACGTTCCAATACGTCGGTCACGACGGCGAGCGGAACGGCATGGATCTCCGGCAGGTTGCGTTCGTTGGCGGACTGCAGCGCAAAGGCGAGTACCTCGCGCGGCGGGCAGAAGTCGGCGGCGACGCCGGGCTTGTTGCCGCGGGCATCGATGCGATACCAGCCGAAATCCTTGAGGTAGACGGCATTCAGGCCGTGCAGACAATACGGCGCACCCTGGTCGCCGACCGACAGGCGCTGGTAGCACAGTCCAGCCGGAATGCCGTTGGCGCGCAGCAGCGCGGCGAGCAGGTGGCTCTTGGCGTAGCAATAGCCGGTGCCGTGCAGCAAGACGTCGGAAGCCTTGCAGGTAACCGGGTTGCGACGGTAATCCCAGCTGTGCGCGATTTCGTCGCGGACGAACTCGAAGCAGCGCCGGGCGAGGGCGATTTCGCCGTCGGCACCGGCCGCCAGTTCGGCGGCCTTGGCGGCAACCAGCGGGTGCTCGAAATCGATGTGTTGGCCGGGGGCGAGAAAGGGGTCGAGGATGGTGGAGAGCAAATCGGGCATTTCAGGGCAGGGCTGGCGTGATGAATGTTGTCGAACAAAATTCGCCGACGACCCAGGGTTTATCGTAAAACCCGAAGTCATCGGCTGGGAAAAACGGCAGAGGAAGACCGCCGGTCGTGCATTGCGTGATCGTGGTGGGCTGGCCGAGACCGTTCGTAGCGGGGACTTTCTCGCACTTGCGCCGGGCGTTGTATGTCGGCGGCAGGATGACGCCAACCTGGCTGCGGAGACCGTAGTACTTCTGGAATTCGCCCAATGCAGGCGGTTCACCGAAGTTGCCGTTCCGCCAGTAAACCTGGATCGTCTCGGCGGCCGTCTCGCCGCGCACGACCTGTTCGATGCGGAAGGTGATGCGGGCTGGCTCGCCCGCCTCGTAGGCGATGGCCCGGCCGACGAAAACCAGGTCGGCCTGCGCCTTCTGCGCCTCACTCAGCGCTTGGGTATAGCGGCAGGCCAGGGCCGGCGCCAGCGTTGCCAGGAGAAAAGCGGCAAGAAAAAGCTGACGACCGGCCCGGCTGGGGGCCTGCGATTCAGGTTCAGGCAAGACGGGCCGGCAGCACGTCGCGCAGCAGCTTGGCGGCGTCGCGGATCATCTTTTCGGTGGTCGCCCAGTCGACGCAACCGTCGGTGACCGAACAGCCGTACTTGAGCTGGCTGAGGTCAGCCGGGATCGACTGGTTGCCGGCTTCGATGTTGGATTCGATCATCACGCCGATCAGCGACTTGTTGCCGAGGCGAACCTGATTGACTACGTCGGCCATCACCAGCGGCTGCAGTTCCGGCTTCTTGAAGCTGTTGGCGTGCGAGCAGTCGACGACGATGTTGTGCGGCAGCTTGGCCTTGGTCAGCGCCTGTTCGACCATCGCCACCGAAACGGTGTCGTAGTTCGGGCGGCCGTCGCCGCCACGCAGCACGACATGGCCGTAGGCGTTGCCGCGGGTGCGGACGACGGCGACGCGGCCCTGGTTGGTCAGGCCGAGGAAGGAGTGCGGCTTGGAGGCGGAGAGGATGGCGTTGATCGCCACGCCGAGGTCGCCGCTGGTGCCGTTCTTGAAGCCGACCGGCGTGGACAGGCCGGAGGACATTTCGCGGTGGGTCTGCGATTCGGTGGTGCGGGCACCGATGGCAGTCCAGGTGATGAGGTCGCCGTAGTATTGGGGCGAATTCGGGTCGAGCGCCTCGGTGCCGGTGGGCAGGCCGATTTCGGCGACGTTGAGGAGGAATTCGCGGGCCTTTTCCATGCCGACGTCGATGCGGAAGCTGTCGTCCATGAACGGGTCGTTGATGTAACCCTTCCAGCCGACGGTGGTGCGCGGCTTTTCGAAATAGACGCGCATGATGATCTGCAGCGTGTCGCCAACTTCATCGGACAGCGCCTTGAGGCGGCGGGCGTAATCGAGGCCGGCCACCGGGTCGTGGACCGACCACGGGCCGACGACGACGAAGAGGCGCTGATCCTTGCGATCCAGGATGTTGCGCAGCAGCGTCCGCCCCTGGGTCACGGTTTCCGCAGCCTTGGCCGACAGCGGCTGGCGGGCATGGATTTCTTCCGGCGTCGGCATGGCGTCGAAGGCGGTCACGTTTACGTTTTCAATATCAAGAGGCGTCATGGTCAGGTGCTCAGCTGGCGAATCATGTCTTTGACTGCGGCGACCTTGTAGTTCAGGGTCGGGCAGTGACGGAGAAGGGAAATTTTATCCTGTCCGGCAAACTTGTAGCTGCGATTTTTCTGAATCAAATGAATGATCTTGACCGGATCGATCGGCGGATTTTTTGAGAATTCAGGGCCGAACTGGATGGAAACCTGATCATTCGTCGCATCCAGCTTTTGTATGCAGAGTGGTTTGGCCAGGAGGCGCAGGCGGTGCGTTGCCAGCAGGGCTTGCGCCTGGATCGGCAATTCGCCGAAACGGTCGATCAATTCTTCCTGCAGGGCGTCGATGTCCTCGTCGCTTTCGCAGTTGGCCAGGCGCTTGTACA
>DAIMCQ010000345.1:0-1215 GCA_036726285.1 Azonexus sp. | reverse complement strand
AGGCGTCGGGCAGCAGGGCCGGCGTGCGCAGGTTGATCTCGCCGCCGACGCCGAGCGGCTGCGTCAGGTCGGCCGTTTCGATGACCTTGCCCTGCTTGAGATGTGCCACGGCGCGGTTGAGCATCTCGGTGTACATGTTGAAGCCGACTTCCTGCATTTCGCCCGACTGGTTGTCGCCGAGCACCTCGCCGGCGCCGCGGATTTCCAGGTCGTGCATGGCGAGGAAGAAACCGGAGCCGAGTTCTTCCATGGCCTGGATCGCCTCCAGGCGCATCTTCGCCTGCTTGGTCATCGCCTTTTCATCCTGCACCAGCATGTAGGCATAGGCCTGGTGGTGCGAACGGCCGACCCGGCCGCGTAACTGGTGCAGCTGGGCGAGACCGAACTTTTCCGAACGGTTGATCAGGATGGTGTTGGCATGCGGGTTGTCGATGCCGGTCTCGATGATGGTCGTGCACAGCAGCACGTTGGCCCGCTGACCGGTGAAGTCGCGCATGACGCGCTCCAGCTCGCGTTCGTTCATCTGGCCGTGGCCGATGACGATGCGGGCTTCCGGCACCAGCTTTTCGAGCTTTTCCCGCATGTTGTCGATGGTGTCGACCTCGTTGTGCAGGAAATACACCTGGCCGCCGCGCTTGAGTTCTCGCAGCACGGCTTCGCGGATGATGCCGTCGGAGAACTTGCTGACGAAGGTCTTGATCGCCAGGCGCTTCTGCGGCGCGGTGGCGATCACCGAGAAGTCGCGCAGGCCTTCCATCGACATCGCCAGCGTGCGGGGAATCGGCGTCGCGGTCAGGGTCAGCACATCGACCTCGGCGCGCATCGCTTTCAGGGTTTCCTTCTGGCGCACGCCAAAGCGGTGTTCCTCGTCGATGACGACGAGGCCGAGTTGCTTGAAGCGCACATCCTTGCCGATCAGCTTGTGCGTGCCGATGATGATGTCGATCTTGCCTTCGGCCAGTTCCTGCAAGGCTTGCGTCGTTTCCTTGGCGGTCTTGAAGCGGGAGATTTCGGCGATCTTCACCGGCCAGTCGGCAAACCGGTCGGTAAAGGTCTGGTAGTGCTGTTCGCAGAGCAGGGTGGTCGGGCAGAGCACGGCCACCTGCTTGCCGCCGGCGGCGGCGCAGAAGGCGGCGCGCAGCGCCACCTCGGTCTTGCCGAAACCGACGTCGCCGCAGACCAGGCGGTCCATCGGCTTGCCGGAGCGCATGTCTT